>SKXL01000086.1 GCA_007128425.1 Balneolales bacterium
CGCGGTAGCATAGACCGGCTGACCCAGGTAGAGCACCAGTTTCTGTATGAGCACAATCTCAAAAAACATGAATCCGATGCCGATACCGGCAAAATAGAGAAAGGTCCAGCGCCGGCGTGTTCCCTGCCACCCTACACGGAACAGCGGCAGGATGATCAGTATCACCGAGGCAAGTATGATCTGAACCAGCGTCACCGCAGCTATCACAAATCCAAGTTCCATATACGGAAGTTCCCGAATATCATACTGTTCCAGTAGCACAGGAATGCTGCCGATTGACATAAAATGTGAGAAAAACGGACGGTTATCGGTGGCCGGACGCACATCGAAAGCGTAATCGTCGAAAAACGCTTCGTGATCGCCATATAAAAGCGAGTCCACATGGTCGAAAAACATGCGGTCTTCGGCCATGTTGAAATAGTCGCGCTCTTCCGGGTCAATGTCTCTCAAAACAAGC
Organism: Balneolales bacterium; assembly: GCA_007128425.1. Lineage (GTDB taxonomy): Bacteria > Bacteroidota > Rhodothermia > Balneolales > Natronogracilivirgulaceae > SKNL01. The sequence goes on from SKXL01000086.1 coordinate 458, forward strand.
GGGTCAAATGAGCGGCGACGGCTGAAATCCCGGGCCGCTTCCTGCTCTTCCAGGCTGAATGGACTCCGGCTCAGGAGGAAGGTGACGGTTCCCCAATTGCGGATGGCCATAATGTGATATTCGGGCGTATCAGCCCCCAACTCCTCAAGCAAAACACGCCATGTTGCCAGAAGCTTCAGTGATTCCCTTGGTGGATATTCGGACCAGACTGTTGCAGCGATCATCCCTTGCTGTGTCAGCCGGCCGTGCATTTTCCGGAATGCTTCCAGAGTGAGATGGTACTGTTCCTGAAGGGCATTTACCCCGGAGGTTCCGCCAAAGGCTCCGATTACAGGCAACAGGATCAGGTCTTTTTTTCTTTCGGGTTCCGCGGACAACCATGTGCGCGCGCTGTTTCCATAAAGTGAGACCCGGGGATTGAGATAAAGTGAGTCGATCCATTCGGGGTGGTGCAAGGTGAGCAGCCGGTTGGCCTGACGATTAGGTTCCACGACAGTCACATGGAAAGGTTCGTGTGCAAGGGCATGCGAGACATTGGTTCCCGTTCCGGCTTTCAACACCAGTACCGATTGAGGCCGGCGCAAGACAAACGGAAGTCCGCGCGTGGCATAATCGAGCAGGTGACGTGCGGAGGTGTCATCCACCCTGCGACCCAAACCGCTTTCTCTCCCGTCATTCCAACCATTATCTTCTCCGTTCTTCAATCGATCTTCCCCTGCATCCAATCTGTCCGCCGGGTACTCGTCACGTAATTCGAAACGTCCCAGCAGGGTTCCGAAATACTCACCGTTGTTAAACATGATGTCACGCACAGGTGGTTCTTCCCGGTATTGCAGGCTCAGAGCGGGAGCGAACCGCTGTGCCGGAGCGCGCACGACCTGGAGCAAACCATAGGGACCCGACTCCTCATAGATGATCTCCGCATCGGGTAGCTGAAGCGAGCTGTACATCGCCTTGAATTCCGAGATATCGGGTTTCGGAGGGTTGAGCAGCCCCATCAGCGGCACGAGTAACGATATCACTGCCACGACAGTGAATCGCCGGGAGCGAATCCGCACCAGCCAGGCTGCCAGTAGCGGTAACAGGGCAAGAAGTGCCGGTATGATCGGAAGCGGAACAATCCAGAACAGCCAGATAATCACCAGCGCACCTGCCGCCGACCCGGCCAGGTTGAAAAAATAGTACATACCGATATGCCGCACCTCATAGTAAAACACCAGCGTGATGGCCAGGCCTCCAAAAAAGAACGGCAGGCAGTAGACCAGGTAGGTAAAGCTCATCAGCCCAAGCTGTGACCGGTCGAAAAACAGCAGAAAGGTGTCGAACTCCCCGAATATGCCAACCAGCCGGACAGTCAGCGCCATCGACATACCGCACAATAAATACAGTATGGGAAGCGCGTGGTCAAATTTCCGTTTCAGCCATTCCCGGAACAGTGCCAGAAAGGTTCCTGCCGCCCCGAAACCTAACATCGCCATGGATATGACCATATAGGCAAAGTGGTGCCACTGGCTGATCGACAGCAGCTGCATAATCACCAGCTGAAACGAGATCAGTGCCAGCGAGGTGATACCAACGGAGCAAGCGATATGGCGGGATTTCAGGTGCATGGATCAGCCGGGGCCCAAAATATACGGTCTGTTTCCGACCTGCGGGACGTTCATCGGCGGCGTCACTCCTCCTCCCGGGTAAAAGGCACAAAACGGACCGGCATCAGGTTGCGCGTGCGGATATCCTCTCCCCGTTTTTCAACCAGCATCAGGTTTTGTGTGCGGAAAGGCGAACCCACCGGAATCACCATGCGTCCTCCATCACGAAGCTGCTCCACGAGCGGCGGCGGTATATGATCCGCTGCAGCCGTCACTACAATAGCGTCAAACGGCGCATACTCCTCCCAGCCGTAATACCCATCGGCGAATTTGACCTGCACTTTGTCATAACCTGCACTTCGCAGATTCTGCTTGCCCCATTCTCCCAGCTCCTCAATGATTTCAATGGTATATACCTGGTCGGTTATTTCCGCAAGTACCGCCGCCTGGTAGCCGGAACCGGTGCCGATCTCAAGTACATTCATACCAGGTTCGGGATTGATGAGTTGGGTCATATAAGCCACAATAAATGGCTGGGATATGGTTTGACCATGACCAATCGGAAGCGGATTGTCAAGATAGGCCCTTCTCTGCTCTCCGGATCGAACGAATTTATGCCTTGGAACATTTCGCATGGCATCAATGGTCGGTCGGTTCTCCACACCGCGAGCGACAATCTGCCGATTAACCATCTGCTCCCGTAAACGTTGATAGCGATCTTCCTCCTCATCGTTGTCGGTTTTGGCAATGCCAACAGATACGATTGGCACCGTAATTAAAAAAGTGAATAGTATGATGAGAATGGGAGGGAAAAAACATTTTGGAAACATAGGAATCATTGTCCGTTTTGATCAGGTAAAAAGTTTTGCGCATCCTGTCACCTATTCAACCACCATATGGCACCGTTTAGTATGGTTGCATAGCTGACCCAAATGATATAGGGCACCATCAGATAGCCGGCCAAAGGTCGAATCCGATAGAAAAGACGGGTGGTCCAGAGAATGAGGCTAAGCAAAATAATGATCTCAATAAAAGCCAGACCCGTAAGCTGCCATTCAAAGAAAATAAATGACCACGCGGCGTTAAAAACCAGGTGAATTCCATACACAGACAATGCCGTCCGGCGTGAGGGTCGGCTGGGCAGCAGCATACTTTCGTAGGATGAGCCTTCACCCCAGAACGCTCTGCTTTTACGCTCAGGTGTGCGGTAGACAAGCCATGCAGCAATGCCCATTAGCAGGTATAGGGAGGGCCATACTACAGGAAAAATCCAGTCAGGTGGAGTAAACGCAGGCTTATCAAGCGTCCGGTACCAGGTCTCTATGTTGGGTCTGGTGGCAAATGATCCCACAAGCCCGGCCAGCTGTGCTACTGTTACACTGAGCAGCAAAACCAGAATACTTCGCCCCTTGCTATACATGTGGATCATCTGTGCGTGTAGTTTAAAAATTGGCCCTCTTAATCGTGTTATCTGCTACTGATCAAGGTACTAAAAAAAGCGGTGCTGTCATTGCATTTATACACTGTTATTGGATGTTTTCGGTCGCATTCGGATTTCCAATCACTGCAGCAGCAACTTGAAAACTCTAAAAAACGCTTTATCAAGCTCATCCCCATCCAGGCAGACGGAAAAAATATTGGAAATGAGATCATCAGGGTTGTCCCGCATGTGATTAGTTACGATTTTAATGAGCTTATGAAAATACTGCCGAACTGTTGCGACGTATCACAAACCACTACCATAGCTGAAACTTATGGTGTGGATTTTAGACATCCTGTCGCAAATTGTCCAGATCAACTATCCGAAATCGATTCCATTTACATGACCTTTGCCGACCACATCCTGCACTTCAACGAATCTCTTGATCTTGACTCCTCTTTACTACCTGATGGCATCACGGTGATGAATCCGTTTCGGGGAGTGCACTCTGAAATCATTCGAAAAGTCACAACACAGTTCTATCAAAAATTCTACTCCGATCACGATCCGCGCCATCTTGTTCTTGGCATCAATCCGGGTCGATTCGGGGCCGGGGTGACCGGCGTGCCATTTACCGATACCAAGCGCATGAAGGAGATCTGCGATATCGACATCGCCATTGCCCCCACTCATGAACCCTCATCGGTATTTGTGTATGAAGTGGTGGATGCATTTGGCGGCCCCGCTCCCTTTTACCGGAATTTTTACATCAACTCCGTCTCACCCCTCGGTTTCACGAGGTTGAATGAGAAGGGCAATGAAGTGAACTATAATTTTTATGATGATTGTGAGCTGCAGGAGGCTGTCACACCGTTTATTATCGACTGTATTGAGCGACAGATCGGTTTTGGAGCATCAACGGACCGGTGCTATTGCATGGGACGTGGTAAAAATTTCAAATACCTTAATGCATTAAACAGGCAGCAGGGATGGTTCGGTGAAGTGATACCGCTGGATCACCCGCGTTTTGTTGTACAGTACCGGTCAAAGCGGATGCCGGAGTATGTACAGAGCTACGTAAGTGCTCTTTACCAATCTATACAGCAGTTCTAAATCTATTCAGCAGTTCTAATGCGCTGCAGTGAAAATCTAAAGAAGCATTGACGCTGGATTCTGCAGCAGTGTGCGAACCGTGTTGAGGAATTCCGCTGCTTTCGCACCGTCCACCACGCGGTGATCGCTCGACATCGTCACTTTCATGCGTTTGCCGGGCACGACCTGTCCATCTTCCACGACCGGCACATCACGGATGGCACCGATGGCAAGGATGGCAGCGTTCGGCGGGTTTATGATCGCCGTAAACTCCTCAATACCATACATTCCCAGGTTACTCACGGTGAACGTGCTGCCTTCCCAATCCTCAGGTTGCAGTTTCTTGTCACGCGCACGTTCGGCGAAGTCCTTGGTCATAATGGAAATATCACGAAGGCCTTTCTGGTCGGCATGACGGATAACAGGCGTCAACAGCCCTTCGTCAACAGCCACGGCGACTGCGATATTCACATCCCCATGCATGCGAATAACATCACCCATCCACGAGGAGTTGACCCAGGGGTGCTGCCGCAGTGCTATGGCACAGGCTTTGACCACCAGGTCATTAAAGCTGATCTTGACGTCACTGATTTCATTGAGCGCCGTGCGTACTTCGATCGCCTTCTTCATATCGATATCGACTGTCTCGTAGAAATGCGGCGAAGTGAATTTACTTTCAGAGAGTCGCTTGCCAATGGCCTTGCGCATCTGCGAGACTTTGATCTCCTTGTCCTCCTCGAGTTTGGTTCCGGTGATCGTCGGTTTTGCCGGCGCTTTTTTCTCCTCGGCACTATCGACTTTGGCGGTTTTTGCCTCCTCTTCCTTGAAGTTTTCCACATCAGCCTTGACTACGCGGCCCTGGGGACCCGATCCCTTGACCCGGCTCACATCTATTCCCTTCTCTTCAGCCATTTTGCGGGCCAGAGGTGACGCTTTAACACGGCCATCTGCATCTTCCTGTTTGCCGTTTCCACTCTTCTTTCCCTCTTTCAGATCACCAAAAAGCGGATCAAACTCCTTGCCGGACGATTCTTTGGCTTTTACAGCCTCATCCTTCCTGTCGGCTTTGCGATCCGATTTTTTTGACTCATCATCGTCAGATTCTTTATCACCTTTATCCTTCTTTTCCTCATCAGATGATTCGTCCCGGCTCTCTTTTTTTCCATCTTTCCCTGCGGTTTCATCCTTGCCGGAATCATCATCGCCGGAATCATCATCACCGACCAAATCGGAAATATCTTCACCCTCTTCACCCAGAATTACCAGTTTTTCTCCCAGCGGAACGGCATCGCCCTCTTCGACAAGAATTTTCAGAACGGTTCCACCATCAAAAGCTTCCAGATCCATCGTCGCCTTGTCGGTCTCCACCTCTGCAACGATGTCTCCCGCTTCCACTTTGTCGCCCTCTTTAATGTTCCATTTTGCGATAGTCCCCTCTTCCATCGTATCGCTGAGCTTGGGCATGTCAATTACGGTTGCCATAATAGGTCCTCTGTTCTGATCGGTTTAATTTCTGTATGTAACGGTGTTGACGGCATCGATAACCTGCTTGGGGCCGGGCAGCCAGAGATCAAAGAGCTTTTTGGAAAACGGTGCCGGCACATCCGGTGTGGTTACCCGAAGCACGGGAGCATCCAGGTAATCGAACGCATCACGCTGTATCTGGAATCCAACCTCTGCAGCCACGCCACCGAAGGGATGCGATTCATTAACGACGACACAACGGTTTGTTTTCTTGACCGACTTGATGACGGTCTTGATATCAAATGGCTTGATTGTGCGAGGATCAATCAACTCCACATCCACGCCATCCTTGACCAACTGTTCGGTTGCCTGCTTTGCCACATGGAACAGTTTTCCATCTGCGACAATGGTGACATCAGCGCCTTCCCTTTTGACCTTGGCCTCGCCGATCGGGAGCAGATACTCCTCATCAGGTACTTCCTGCTTCATTCCGTACATCTGCTCCGACTCGAGGAAAATAACCGGATTATCATCCCGAATCGCGGCTTTGAGAAGACCTTTGGCATCGTATGGGTCGGATGGATGAATCGTGATAAGTCCCGGAAAATGGGCGTAAAACGCTTCAAAGGCCGTTGAATGGGTCGCACCAAGTTGTCCGGCCGAGCCGTTCGGACCCCGGAATACGATAGGGATCTTGATCTGTCCACCACTCATCTGCCTGATCTTAGCTGCATTGTTTAGAATCTGATCGACTCCAACCAGGGCAAAATTGAAGGTCATGAATTCAACAATCGGCCGCAAGCCGTTCATTGCAGCTCCTACGCCAAGACCGGCGAAACCTAACTCGGATATGGGGGTGTCAAGTACTCTTTTATCACCAAACTGGTCAAGCAAACCTTGTGTGGCTTTGTAGGCTCCGTTATACTCGGCCACTTCCTCACCCATCACAAATACGGTTTCATCCCGCTCCATCTCCTCCCGGAGGGCCTCACGAATTACTTCTCTGAACTGTTTCTGCGCCATGATAAATCAATTACTCAATTTCTGTTAATTCTGTCGATTATCTATTTCTGTTGGATGAGGATCAGGTGAGGTAGGGAAAATCGTCATCGGCATATACATCGCGGAACAGGTCTTCATCGTCCGGAAAATCACTTTTATCAGCAAATTCAACAGCCTCAAGGACCGTTTCTTCCACTTCTTCGTTGATGGCATCCAAATCTTTTTCGGTTGCGATATCCCTGTCCAGGATGTAGGTTTTGAGCCGCTCTATGGGATCAATTTTTTTGTACTCATCAAGTTCCTCTTTGGTACGGTAGTTGGCCGGGTCGCTCATTGAGTGCCCACGGTACCGGTAGGTTACGACTTCGAGGAAATAGGGTTCTTTTGTCCTGCGAACCTGTTCTGCCGCTTCACTGACTTTATCGATCACACTGAACAGATCCATCCCGTTTACTACGTCGTATTTCATACCGTAGGGTACCGCTCTGTCAGCGAGGTTACCGGCACTGTGGCGCTGAACCGCTGTACCCATGGAGTAGCCGTTGTTTTCAACCACGTAAATGACCGGCAGCTTCCACAACTGGGCAAGGTTGAAACTCTCGTTCAGGGAGCCCTGGTCTATGGCACCGTCACCGAAGAAACAGATGGTGACGCGGTCATTTTCCTTGTATTTGTTGGCAAAAGCGATGCCTGCTGCCAGCGGCAGATGTGCACCGACGATGGCATGTCCGCCCCAAAAATGCTTCTCTGTTTTGAAGTAGTGCATGGATCCGCCTTTGCCCTTGCTACATCCATCCTTTTTACCGAACAGTTCTGCCATGGCCTCGTTGGGAGTAATGCCCTTGACCAGACCATGTCCATGATCACGGTACGCGGTTATGAAATCATCGTCCTCATTCAGTGCAAAATCGGATCCGGTTGAAACCGCCTCCTGGCCGATATAAAGGTGGAGGAATCCACCGAATTTTCCTTTTTGATACATCTGCATGGACCGTTCTTCGAATCGGCGTTGCAGGTACATGGACTTGTACAACTCAAGCAGCTGGTCTTCAGATATATTGAGTCCCTTGTGCGTTTTGCGTGTCGGTTTGGGCAGGTCGGTCGCCCTTATAATCGAAGCTGTTTTGCTCTTAATAGAAGTTTTATCTGTATTGGACATCTAATTAAAATCTTGTTTACATGTGATATTCACACCTTAATCTACATTATCGGCCTCCACTGCGCGGTAGTCCTATGTCAATTTCCGCAATGGGACACAATCAGTGCCGTCTCTGATCCCGGCTGCAAATATACATAAAATCAGTCGAAATTTCAGAGCATATAACACCAAACCGAACCCTATCATTCTGTCCGGCTAACATTTATCATGAAAGTTCAGCTTCAGCCTGCTTGAACACTTCATCCAGTTTGTCCGGCTGCCTTCCACCTGCCGTTGCCAGATTGGGCTGTCCGCCACCGCCACCACCGACGGTTCGGGCAAGTGAGCCAACAAGTTTACCGGCTTTGACGCCCGAAGCGATCACATCATCAGTCACAGCTGTCATCAGATATACCTTTCCTTTTTCACTGTCACGTGAACCAAGCACGATCACTGTGTTTTTTTCCATCTTTTGAAGGGCATCATATCCCAACTGCTTGAGTGTGTTCATGTCCGCTCCTTCAATCTCACCGGCTACCAGTTTAATACCTTTGCCGGTGTTCACTGCCTGCGAGAGGAGCTCATCCAATCGAAGACCGGCTTTGAGTCGATTCATTTTTTCAAGCTGTTTCTCCAGCTGTTTTTTTTCTTCGATTAACCGGTTGATCTCTTCGTCGGGTTCCGCTGTCTGACCTATTTGTCGGCGTATCCGCTGGAGGAGGTGCTTTTCACGGCGCAGATAGTGATCAGCCGGGGTACCGGCAAGCGCTTCAACACGCCGGATGCCTGCTGCAACCGAGCTCTCAGAAGTAAGTCTCAGGTAGCCTATTCTTCCGGTGGCATCGACATGAGTGCCGCCGCACAACTCCATCGAGTAATCCGGGTCAAAAGTAATTACACGCACCTGGTCATCGTATTTTTCACCGAACAGCATGATGGCACCGCGTTTTTTCGCCTCCTCAATCGGTACCTTGCGTTCTTCCTGCAATGGAATATTCTGTCGAATTTTTTCGTTGACACGCAGTTCGATTTCGTCCAGTTGCGTGTCGGTGACCGGCTCATAGTGTGAGAAGTCGAACCGCAGCCGGTCCTGAGCAACAAGTGATCCGCGCTGGGACACATGTTTGCCCAATGTCTCACGCAGCGCGGCATGCAACAGATGCGTGGCCGAATGGTGCCGCTCGATTTCGGTCCGACGGCGGGCATCAACGGCGGCAACCCAACTCCCGGCAGCTGATTTGGGTTTGCGTTCGACAAAGTGGACGCGATGTCCGCCAATATGCTGAACATCCAGCACCTTCAGGCTTTCACTGGTTTTGGTATGGATGATGACACCGGTATCGGATATCTGACCGCCGCTTTCGGCATAAAAAGGAGAACGATCCAGAAGCAGCACCGGCTTTCCTTTGAATTCAGCGGCTTCGATGATGTGACATGCGGTTTCGAGTTCGTCGTAGCCTGTAAATTCCGAACCTGTACCCGTTGCCGCATTGAAGAGTCCGAGTGGGGACTGCTCATCGCCAACCTCGTCGCTCTTGAACTTGCCGGCCTTTCTGGCGCGCTCCTTTTGCTCCTGCATTCGCGCCTGAAATCCATCCATGTCGACAGCAATGCCGCGTTCACGCGCCATGAGCTCGGTCAGATCGATGGGAAAGCCATAGGTATCGTGCAATTTGAAGGCATCATCACCGGACAGTTCCGTCTGCCCTTTGGCCATGTCATCCGTCATCCGTTTGAAATAAGCGATACCCTGATCCAGGGTACGGAGGAACGATGTCTCTTCAGAGGTAATTACCTTTTTCACATGCCTGCTTTTCTCCTTTAACTCGGGAAACACATCCTGAAACTGTCTGCCAAGCACGTCCACAAGAGCACCCATGAATGATTCACGAATATCAAGGCGGTCCCAGGCGTACCGGCTGGCCCGGCGCAGAATGCGGCGTATTACGTACCCCCGGTCTTCGTTGCTTGGCGTGACCCCATCGGCTACTGCAAAACTGACGGCACGGATATGATCGGCGATTACACGCATGGCAATGTCGCTTTCCTCGGATTTGCCGTACGGGATGCCGGCCCGCTTGCTGATGGCATCGAGCAGTGGTTTGAATACGTCGGTGTCGTAGTTTGATTTTTTATCCTGCAGCACGGCCACAATGCGCTCAAATCCCATTCCGGTATCCACGTGCTGCGCGGGAAGCGGATTGAGTGATCCGTCCTTCTGGCGGTTGAACTGGATAAAAACCAGGTTCCAGATCTCCATAACGCGCGGATCGTCCCGGTTTACCAGCGAGGCACCGTCCACTTTTTTACGCTCATCATCGGGACGCAGGTCGATGTGCACCTCGGAACAGGGTCCGCATGGACCGGTTTCGCCCATCTCCCAGAAATTGTCCTTCTTGCCGAACTTGAGAATGTGATTTTTCGGGATGGGGGTTTCGGAGGCCCAAAAGTCGGCAGCCTGGTCATCGGCAGGCAGTCCGTCCTCCTCATCACCTTCGAAAACGGTTGCATAGAGCCGGTCCGGTTCCAGCCCCCAACGATCCACCAGCAACTCCCAGGCCCAGGCGATAGCCTCCTTTTTGAAATAATCTCCAAACGACCAGTTGCCCAACATCTCAAACAGGGTATGATGATAGGTGTCGTGTCCGACCTCTTCGAGATCGTTGTGTTTGCCGCTCACCCGGATGCATTTCTGGGTATTTGCCACTCGTCTCCACTTCTTTCCCGCCTTATCCAGACCTTCTTGTTCTCCGAGAAAAATGGGTTTGAACGGATTCATCCCTGCATTGATGAAAAGCAGGGTCGGGTCGTCCATGGGGATCACCGGTGCACTCTCAACAATCAGATGCTCCTTTTCTCTGAAAAAGTCAAAAAAATCCTTTCGGATTTGATGAGAAGTACGGAAGGACATTTAAACAGTTTTGGGTTTGGATTGCCATTTGGATGCAGATAACCACTCAGGCATCGAAGATACACGAGCCAACTATCGATACTTTCGCTTTCATTAGAACTTTATAAAATAGTGAATCATCAGGAAAGATGCTTGCGCTTGCGATCAACAGGAATTCGATCTGCTGCGATTTTAATCTTTGTTTTTGTATCTTTGGAAATCATATTTTTCCAAACTTCAGGACCAGATTTAGTTTTTATCAGCATCTATTTAGACACCAGGCATCATTGCAGGGTAAATACTATTTATTCCCTCAATATCACCCGCAAGAAATCTTACCATGAAGCAAATAATCACATGCACGCTGCTGTGCGGATCATTATTCGCAGCAGCCTGTTCCACCGATACGCAACAGTCGAAAACCGAAGCAATGATTGACGAAAATAATCCGTTCCATGCTCCCAGCACACTGCCCTTTGAAGCGCCAGATTTTGATGCGATCTCTGATGAGCACTACAAGCCGGCGATGCTGGCCGGGATTGAGCAGGAGATGGATGAAATCCGGGCCATCGCCGAAAATCCGGCCCCTCCGACATTTGACAACACCATTGTGGCCATGGAGCGCACCGGCGAACTGCTTACACGTGTCCAGCGCGTATTTAACAATATGACTTCGGCACATACCAACGACAGGATCCAGGAGATTCAATCCGATATGGCTCCGCGTTTTGCCGATCACTCGGACAATATTTTTTTGAATGCGAATCTGTTTGACCGGGTGCGGACACTTCATGACAATATGGATGCTCTCGGTCTGGATGAAGCTTCAGAAAAACTGCTGCGTGACAAATACCGCAATTTCGTTCGCGCTGGTGCGCTTCTCACTGATGATCAGCAAAAACGCATTCGGGAAATCAATTCCGAGCTCTCTTCACTCAGCACAAAATTTCAGGATAAGCTGCTTGAAATGACACGAGAGCGCGCCGTTATCATTGAAAATGAAGATGAATTGGATGGACTCAGCCGGGACCGCATTGCCGCTGCCAGAGAAGCCGCAGAAGAGCGCGGTCATGAAGGCAAGTACCTGCTCTCCATCACCAATACCACCCGGGTCCCGGTACTGACCAGTCTGAAAAACCGCGAAGTTCGACGTCGCGTCTGGGAAGCTTCGGCCTACAGGGGGATTGGTCAGAACGACGGGATTGATACCCGTCCGATTGTGCTGCGCCTCGCTGAGCTGCGCGCCGAACGCGCGCAACTGTTGGGATATGAAAACTTTGCGACGTTTGCCCTGGAACCCCAGACCGCACAGAATCCCGGTAATGTGCTGAACATGCTGACGGACCTGGTCCCTGCCGTCCGTGCCAACACCGAGCGCGAGGCGGAGATGATCCGGCAGAAGATGCTTGAGGACGGCATCGATGACCAGGTGCGTGCGTGGGATTGGGAGTACTACGCCGAACGCGTCCGCGAAGCCGAATACGACATCGACGACGCCGAGATCCGGCCCTATTTCGAGCTTAACCGCGTGCTGGAAGACGGCGTCTTCTATACCATGAACCGGCTTTACGGCATCTCCTTCGAGGAGCGGTTCGATCTGCCGGTCTACCACGATGACGTGCGCGTCTTCGACGTCTTCGATCACGACGGCGAGCAGCTTGGACTGTTCTACGCCGACTATTTTGCCCGCGATTCCAAGCGTGGCGGTGCATGGATGAGCTCCTATGTGGGACAATCGCACCTACTTGATAAAAAGCCCGTGGTTGTCAATGTACTCAATATTGATAAACCTGCCGAAGGTGAGCCCGCTCTGATCACATTCGACAACGTTACTACCCTGTTCCACGAAATGGGCCACGGCGTTCACGGGCTGTTTTCCGATGTGAAGTACCCGTCACAGGCCATGACCGCGGTCCCCCGCGATTTCGTTGAATTTCCCTCAACGTTCGAGGAAGACTGGGCCATCCATCCGGAGGTGCTGGCCAACTACGCCATCCACCATGAAACCGGCGAGCGCATCCCCGATGACCTGCTGGATCGCATCATCGCCGCCCGCGATTTCAATCAGGGCTTTGAAACGCAGGAGTATGTCGCCGCCACAATGATCGACAAGGAGTGGCACTTGCTTGCGCCCGACGAGATCCCGGATGATGTCACCGCATTCGAGAACTTCGCCCTTGCCAAGTACAACCTGGATTACGAACCGGTCCCGCCACGGTACAAGTCGCCCTATTTCGCGCACATTTTTTCTGGTGGATATTCGGCCAACTACTACGCTTATATCTGGAGTGAGGTTCTTGCCGCCGATGCTTTTGCATATATGAAGGAACAGGGTGGTCTGACCCGCGAGAACGGAAACCATTATCGCGAAACCATTCTCTCACGAGGTGGAAGCCGCGAGGCGATAGACCTGTATCTGGATTTCCGCGGACAAGAGGCTGGTGTTGAACCACTGTTGCGACGCCGGGGCCTGGATGTGGACGTTGACACACTGTAATACTCAGGAGTCGTGAACCGGAATACCACCGGTTCCAGCTATTCAGCTCGTTTTCAATATGGTTCTCACCTGTGTGCGGAAGAAGTGTGCCAGGAATGAAAAAAACAAGGCCCCGCTGTCATTCGGGACCTTGTAGTGGGGTTTATGTTGGTTTCCCGGGATTCTGTTGCCGGGGAAGGCTCAAATTCCCGGGTACTTTGATTATCAATCAAAATCAACATTTCAAATATAGAACATAATTCTATTTATGTCAAGTATCTTTCGAACCATATTCTACACAACTGATGCAAGTGATATCAAACCGGATTTCTACCAGTCGAGGTTTCTATCCGGGATACGGTAGCAGGTGGTTGGCATATCAGCTTTCATGCCTTATTCCGGACTTTTTCAATCTGCCTGATGAGCACCTGCAGATCTGACATCGCCTTATCCACAATATCAGGACGGAAACCACGGGCCTGCAGCTTCCAACGGGCCAGAAACAGCCCGACTTCCTGCGGAGTACGATCCAGTTTTTCTTCCAGCACATTCATCATAACATTGATAACCGATCCGAAGTGACAGGCAAATGCAAGTTCACGGTCTATTCCCTGGTAAAAGTCAGAATACTTTCTGTATCGATTTGAAGCTTTACTCTCAAAGAAATGGATCAGCCTATCCCGGAATCCGGGATACGTGGCGCCACCCAATACAGCCCCGGCAAAATGCTTCTTATGAAAGATGGCTGTAATCTTGAGATAATCATCCAATGCTTCGATGGAATAGTGCGGATAGGAGCTCAGGTCCACTTTCTCCAGATCGCCCGTGTTCCAGATCTCATCGCACAAATGGTCGATCACCTCCATGACCATCTCGTCCTTGTTGGAAAAATAGAAATAGACATTTCCGATGGAGGTTCCCGCCTTGCGGGCCACATCCTGCATGGTAGTCGCTTTATACCCATGGTCACTGATAAGCTCCTCCGCTGCCTTGATGATCTGCTGCTTGCGGCGAGCTACCCGCTTTTCCATATGTTCCGTTCTTCTATACGCCATGGGCCGTTTCTGAACTCTTCTTTTTTTCGGTTACTAATGGATAGAATATAGTTCTTTTTTTCAGTCGGAAAAAGCTCAGTGCCTGCTGCTTTCATGTGATTATAAATATTTGGATTTATATCGTCAGATGTAATGCCATGACCGTATTTAATCATACGCCTGCGTGTCCGGGTGTCGGTCCGGTCATGGGCATTTCATCTACTATGAATCCTTTCTCAAATCCATTATTTTGCATAAACGGTTTTTAAATTTTTAAGAAGACTTTGTCATGAAAGTCACCCTTAAGCAGATCGCAGATAAGACGGGATTCTCGATTTCGACAATCTCCCGATCTCTAACGAATTCATCTACCATAAGTAAGGAAACCCGGGACCAGGTACATCGGGTCGCTTCCGAACTTGGATACCGCCCTTCAACAAAAAAAAAGCGACAACGCAAAAAAAGGCGAACACTCCATTTTGCATTGCTATCTGAATTTCGTACAGGTGAATTTTATGCATCTCTGTTTTGCGGCTACCGTGATGCCTCCTGTGATGAAGAGGTTCGGATATCGTTGTTAAGCATTCGCGACCAGCGGGCCGAATGCGTAAAATTCATACAGCAAGTGCAAAAAGAGAACAGCTATGATGGCATCATCCTGTTTTTCCCGTCCCTTGAGCGGTCTCACTATGAGCGAATCCTGAAAACGCTGCCCAAGCGGTTTCCTGTTGTATCCAATGCCCTGATTGATAACCCGAATATTACCACCATTACGTTTGACGGATACAATGGCGGACGATTGGCAGCGGAGCACCTTCATCATCTCGGTTATCGCAGACTGGGTATTATTGAGGGTCCTGTGAAACTGCCGGAAAGCCGTTTTCGAAATAACGGATTTGTTGACTATATCAGGCAGCACCCTGATCTTGAGCTCAGTTGGCGATACAGAGGCAACTACGAGTTTCATTCGGGTCTGGACGCCTTCCGCGATTTCCAAAAAAAATCAGATCTGCTTCACAATGCTATTCCAGCTCCGGCATTGGTATCAAAGACTGAATCTTCCGAGGCAAAACCTGTCAATACCATGATGATGGGTGAAAACGAGCCGCTCTCACTGCCTGCTGATGCAGTATTTGCCTGCAATGACTCCATGGCCACCGGTTTTCTGGAATCTGCAAAAGCAGCCGGACTGCAAATACCCGGTGATGTGGCCATCCTGGGGTACGACAACCTGCCGGCCGGATTACACCGAAAACCACAGCTCTCATCAATTGATACGGACTTCAGGGAACTGGGTGTCTCCTCTATTAAAACACTGAAGAACAAAATCCTCAAGCAGGGATACAAGCACGGTACACTGGGATTCATACCGGTTCACCTGATCGAAAGAGAGTCAACCATCGGTTGATCCACGTGCGGGCGATATTCCCGCCTGTGCACGATTCAAGACGTTTTCAACTGAATGAAAAAACAGTAAAAGAAGCCGTGCAAATGGTGCACCGGGATTCAGTTATTGCACAGTAATATCTTCTTGACATTGCACCTAAGTTCAAATATAATACAAGTGAATGAAAGGGCTTCCCTGATTTCAGACTGCATACGGTACCCGGGTTGTATTAAATCAATATTTTCATCGCTAACAACCTCAGTATGGATTTTTTGCTGATTACAAGTAAGAAAACAACCTACCCTCGGGACACTTCACATGAGACCGCTGTTCGCAAATCCGACAAACCTGATTTTTTTGCACATTTTTTGCATAAATAACTTGATGATCGGCTGAAGTCCTGAACCGTACTTCGGTGTAACTTCAATCCCAAACCTTATCCATATGAACTACCGACTACTAAGATGGAAATTGCCATTTATTTTCAGTCTTTCGTTCCTTATTCTGGCAGTTTCGAGCATTTCCATGGCCCAGCACCAGGTTCGCGGAACGGTTACCGAGGCTGAAACAGATGAGCCATTGCAAGGGGTGAACATCGTCCTTGCCGGAACCGTAACCGGTACAACAACCGATGCCAATGGGAACTACACGCTGACCATTCCGGATGACGAAGGACTGCTTCAGTTCTCCTATCTCGGTTTTGAAACCCGTGAGATCCCTGTCGACGGTCGAGAAGAGATCAACGTTGTGCTTACTCCGATCGAACTGGTAGGTGAAGAACTGGTGGTGGTTGGCTACGGCGTTCAGCGGCGCCGCGATGTCACCGGGTCTATTGGCCGGGTGCAGGGTGAAAGGATTGGACGCATTCCCACACAATCGGTCGACCAGGCGCTGCAAGGTGTATCGGCGGGTATTCAGGTAACACCCGGGTCGGGTGCGCCGGGCGCCAGTGCGATCATCCGGATCCGCGGCGTGGGCACACTCAACGACGCCTCACCTCTGTTCGTTGTCGACGGGATGATACTCGACAACATCAACTTTCTCAATCCCAATGACATTGAGTCGGTCGACATTTTGAAGGATGCTTCCGCTGCCGCCATCTATGGAGCCCGCGGGGCCAACGGCGTCATTTTGATCACAACCAACCGTTCGACGATTGACCGTCCCACAGAGATCAAGGTAAACTCTTACTACGGCTGGCAGCAGGTGGCCCGCACCGTTCCGGTTACCAATGCGCGTGAGTATGCCATCCTTGCAAACGAGGCGGCCGCCAACGAAAATCGCACGCCTCCTTTCGCAGATCCCGGTGAATTCGGCCGCGGAACCGACTGGCAGGATGAGATTTTCCGCATAGCACCAATGCGAAACCTGTCGATCAGCGCATCCGGCGGTACCAGCCGGACCGCTTACAATCTGAGCGCCAACTTTACCGGTCAGGACGGCATCATCCACAACAATTATTTGGACCGCTACTCCTTCCGGCTGAATAACGACTACTACCTGACCGATAACATCCAGTTCGGGCACAACCTCGCCTTCATCTACGAGGATTACCAAAATGCACCCGGTGTTGTGGGTACCGCATACCGTGCCGACCCCACCATTCCGGTATTTACCGAAGACGGCAACTACTCCCCGACGGATGCCCGCGCCTCGGTTGGTAATCCGGTTGCCGACCTGGAGTTCAACAGCAACAATGAGAACTTCCGGCAGCGTGTTGCAGGTAATGCCTACATCCATATCAGTTTTCTCGACCATTTCCGCTATCGATCCAATCTCGGTGTTGATGTCAACCGCACAAACAGCCGCAACTACTCTCCCATTTTCTTTGTTTCGGCGATACAGCAAAGCGAGCAAAGATCGATAAGCGTCAATACCAACTATGACAACAAAATTCTCTGGGAGAATACACTGCAATACCAGCGGACGATAGACGACCACCGGATTGATCTTCTTGCCGGCGTCACGGTAGAGGAATTCAAAAGTGAAGGTTTGGGTGGCGGCAGAATAAATGTCATCGGCGACGATCGTTCGCTCTGGTACCTGAATGCAGCAGACGACAGTGAAGGAATGACAAACTTTAATACCGGTGGAGAATGGGCGATCTTGTCGCAGCTTGGAAGGATAAACTACAGTTACCAGGACCGCTACATGGTAACCGCATCCATCCGCCACGACGGCTCGTCCCGCTTCGGTGAGCTGAACCGCTATGGGTGGTTTCCATCCTTCGGAGTGGGCTGGGTGCTTTCCGATGAGTCGTTTTTCCCGACGACCAACTGGATTGACCTCATCAAACCGCGTGCAAGCTGGGGCATCCTCGGCAATGACCGCATCGGCAATTATGAATACGCGGCGCTTGTAGCCGGTAATCTGAATGCGGTCTTCGGTCCGGATGAAAACATTCAATTCGGCGCACTTCCCATCAGCCTTGCCAACCCGGAGATCCGATGGGAAGAAACCACCCAAACCAATATCGGTCTTGAGACCCAGTTCCTGAATCAGCGTTTATCTTTTGATCTGGATTACTATAATCGTACCACCGACGGCATTCTGGTTGCTGTGCCCATTCCGGGATATGTCGGGGTGGTTGGACAACCTGTCGTCAATGCCGCTGAGGTCAGAAACAGCGGTCTTGAATTCACGCTGAACTGGCAGGAATCAGCCGGCAACCTTTTTTACAGCATTGGTGGTAACCTGACAACGGTCAATAACGAGGTATTGTCACTCGGCCGCGGAAACGAAGAGATTTTCGGCGGAGGTGTTGGTATTGGCGGTATGCTTGCCACCAATACCGTTATTGGCAGGCCCATCGGCTCCTTCTTCGGATATAAAACCGACGGCATCTTCCAGAATCAGGATGAGATCAATGCCGGTCCGCTGCGCGGCGTTGAAAAGCCGGGTGACCTGCGGTACGTAGATATCACCGGCGACGGCCAGATCACCACGGACGACCGGACCCACCTTGGATCGCCGATTCCCGATTTTATCTTCTCATTCAATATGGAACTTGGTTACCGGGGATTCGATTTTAGCGTCATTTTCACCGGACAAGTCGGCAACAAGATTTACAACGCAAAAAAACAGGCGCGGTTCGGAACTCCCAATTTTGAGCGCACCGCGCTGGATCGCTGGACCGAAGACAACCCGAGCACCACCTATCCGCGCATCACCGATGGCGGACACAACTATCTGGTCTCGGATTTCTTTCTGGAGGATGGAGACTTTCTCAAGCTTCAGAATCTGACTCTTGGATACACGCTAAGCAGCGGCCTGACGCAACAGGTCGGTCTGAGCTCACTCCGCGTATATGCCGGCGGCACCAATTTGTTCACCCTGACCGGATATAACGGATACACTCCCGAGGTGGCCAGCGCATCGGTCATTGCCAACGGGATCGATGATGCTTTTTACCCGTTTGCCCGCACTATCAATATCGGCATCAATGCCTCATTCTGATGAAAGCGAACTGCCATCTATCCGATATCCGGACAATCCTTTTTCCGATCTTATTACTTAATCCTCAGATATTATGAATACGGAACTTCACAACAAAAATCAGAGCGGCCGAATGACCATGATTCCGTCAGCACGATTCCTTCATGCCGTTCTATTGGTCGGGTTGCTGACATACACTGCCGGCTGTGACGGAATACTCGACAAAACGCCACTCGCACAGCAAACAACAGAAAATTTCTTCACGAACGAGGAAGAGGCGATCCAGGCAACCAATGCCAGCTACAGCAAACTGCGCGAATGGAACATCCACGTGTTCGATTACCTTGGCGTCACCGACATGATTTCTGATGATGCCACCAAGGGTAGTACACCTACGGATGCCGCATTCCTTTCCGAGCTGGAGAACCTTACACACGATGCGGGACACCAGTCGGTGCTCGGCTGGTGGAACGGCAATTACGAAGGAGTCTACCGCACCAATGTTAACATCCAGAACCTCCCGAACACCGAGATGAACCCCGATTTACGCAATCGACTTCTGGGTGAAAACCGGTTTCTTCGCGCCTATTTCTATTTCAATCTGGTACGAGGCTGGGGAGGCGTTCCCCTGATCACCGCTCCGCTCACTCCCGAGGAGTATGACCAGGAGCGCGCTACGGCGGAGCAAATTTACACTCAGATTATCGAGGACCTGGAATTCGCTGCGGAACATTTGCCCCTGAAATCGGGATACCCGACTGCTGATCTGGGTCGCGCTACCCGGGGAGCAGCCGAGTCCATGCTTGCCCGTGTCTATCTCTACCTGGAAGATTATCCACAAGCGGAATCCTACGCCCGCAGCGTCATCACTTCCGGTGAGTACGAACTTCTGGACGATTATTTCCTGATCTTTACAGAGACAGGCGAAAACTCCTCCGAATCCATTTTCGAAGTCCAGGCTACGGCTACCGAGGAAGGAGCAGGCGGCAGCCAGTTCGGGCAGGTACAGGGAGTCAGGGGAACACCGAATCTTGGATGGGGTTTCAACCGGCCCTCACGTGATCTTGACGCGGCATACGAACCGGGTGATTTGCGCCACCAGGCTACCATGCTATTCCCCTGGGAGGAACTTCCTGATGGATCGGAGCGTACCGTCATCGAAAATCAATCCATGGAAGATGAACGCTATAACAAGAAAGCGTTTGCGGCCGGTTTTCCCGGAACCCTGGATAACTATCCGGTCAACATACGACGATTCCGCTACTCCGACCTCCTGCTTATCGCTGCGGAAGCTGCCTATCGGAACGGGAACGAGGGCGATGCCCGCAATTTCCTTAATGATGTACGTGAACGCGCCCGCATCGGCAGGACACTGACCATCGGCATCCTCCCGGAAAACGTATCACCGCACATGGAGAATATACTGAATCTGGATGCATTGGATACGCGTGTATTTGCACGTATGGTTCATGCCGGAAGTCCGGCCGGCCAGGCAGGCATTGCGACCTTCGACCATGCACTGGACCGAGGGAGAGTCCAGGCCAACCTGCTGGATTTGATTGTTTCGGTGAACGGTATCACCATCACCGATCGTGACTCCTTTCTGGACGCAGTTGATGCACAGAGTGCCGGTGCCACGGTCCCGGTTGTCGTCCACCGGTTACGACACGGACAAGCTCCCGAAGAGTTCACCGCGAACGTGACCATTCAGGAACGGCTCCCGGATGTCACCGCATCCGGACAGGCATTGCTGGATGCCATATGGCATGAGCGGCGTGTGGAACTGGCCATGGAGCAGAAACGCTGGTTCGACCTGATCCGTCAGGGTCGCGCACCGGACGTCATGCAAGCCCTCGGTAAAAACTTTGTCGTCGGCAAGCACGAGCTATTTCCGATCCCGCAGAACGAGATCGATCTGAGCAACCGCGCACTCACACAAAATCCCAACTGGTAGCAATACCATGCCACGGGTGGTTGCATCCGTGGCATGAAACCATCAGCTGCCGGACTTTGCTATCTGAACACATGTCTCCAGGAATATCTCGGCAATCCATCCACGCTGTCATTCCATTGCTCTCGATCATATTGTTGATGCCGGGTCTGACCGCCTGCGATACCGGTGAGCGGCCGCTCATTGACGTACCGGATCCGGATCCGCCATGGCAGCCGACCGAAGAGCAGCAGGCCTTTCTGGATCAATTGCAGGAAGACACATTCCGGTTTTTCCACCAGACCACTCGTCCGGACAACGGCATGGTCCCCGATCGCTACCCAGACCCGCCTTTTGCCAGCATTGCCGCGGTGGGATTCGGTCTGTCGTCGTGGATCATAGGCGTGGAGCGCGGTTATGTCAGCCGGGAGGAGGCCGCCGAGATTACCCGTAATACCATCCGTTTTTTCTGGGAGGCGCCACAGGGGGCTGAAACCGGGGGTACGGCCGGCTACCGCGGATTTTTCTACCATTTCCTGGATATGGAAACCGGTACCAGATATCGCACCAATGAGTTGTCAACCATAGACTCTGCACTTCTGCTGGCCGGTATGTTAACCTCCCAACAGTATTTTGATCGCAACGATCCGGTAGAAAACGAGATCCGGGCACTGACCGACTCCATCTATACCCGGATGGACTGGCAGTGGATGTACTCACGCAGTGATCCGCCGTTGATCAGCATGGGCTGGCATCCCGAATCCGGCCACATCGAACACGACTGGCGGGGATACGACGAAGGCATGATCCTCTATATTCTGGCCCTGGCTGCTCCCGTCCACACGGTTCCTCCGGAAGCTTGGGAAAAATGGACCGAAACGTATGAATGGGACACCTTCTACGGCTATGAATACGTCAACTACAGTCCGCTCTTCGTTCACCAGTATTCCCACATGTTTGTTGATTTTCGCGGCATACAGGATGCCTATATGCGTGAACGCGGCATCGACTATTTCGAGAACTCACGCCGGGCCACCCTGGCGCAGCGCGAATATGCCATCGATAACCCGCACAAATGGGTCGGCTACGGCGAGCATGTTTGGGGGCTTACGGCCTGCGATGGTCCGGGCTATGTGCGTCTGACGGCTGATGACGGAACCGAACGGGAGTACCTGGCTTACAGTGCACGCGGTGCCAGTGCGACCTACGTCAATGACGACGGCACCATCGCACCCACGGCCGCGGGCGGATCGGTTCCTTTTGCTCCGCGGGAAACTGTCGAGGCGCTGCATCACATGTACCGAAACTTTGGTGATGCGATTTACGGCGAATTCGGATTTCTCGATTCATTCAACTTCACCTATGCGCGGGATGCGGGACTCGATGAAGATCTCTGGGTCAACGACCAATATCTGGGTATTGATCAGGGTCCGATCCTCATCCAGATAGAAAATTTCCGAACCGGTTTGATTTGGAGTCTGATGAGGGATAACGACCATATTCGCCGCGGTCTGCGGAGGGCCGGCTTCTCCGGCGGCTGGCTTGACCGTTAGAGTAATCGTTGCTTATGTAAACAAGCATACAAATCCAGAAAAGTCCCGGAAGCCCTGATGTTCAACTGAAAATAAATCGAAAAACTTCCTGACGATATATGGAATGTCCGGATCATTCAACCTAACCTATCTTGATGAAAATGAATCAACAGCCATTGAATATATCTTTCCTCGTTTTGCTCGCTGCGTCATTTTTCATGACATCATGCGACACGGCTGACCGCACCCACGTCACTGATACGCGTGTAACACGCAGCAGCGATTCACCTGTCCGATTCACCGAGCTCAGACATCCGGAAAAAGTAGATTCGGTACTGGCGCTCATGACCATGGAAGAAAAAGTCGGCCAGCTCAACCTGCTGAGCAGCGGCTTTGCCGAAACCGGTCCGGTGCTCAGTGAAGAGTACCGCGACATGATTTTCGAGAGCAAGCTGGGCGGGGTATTCAATGCGCACACGGTTGAACACACGCTGGATCTGCAACGCATTGCTGTCGAAGAGACACGGCTTGGAATTCCTCTTCTTTTTGCCTTCGATGTAATCCACGGTCACCGCACCATCTTTCCTGTACCTCTGGCCGAGTCGGCCACCTGGGATCCCGAACTGATCAGGAAAGCCTCTCGCATCGCCGCCAAGGAGGCCTCGGCTGCCGGACTGCACTGGACCTTTACACCCATGATCGACATCTCCCCCGATCCGCGCTGGGGCCGCATCGTTGAGAGTCAGGGCGAAGATCCCCTGCTCAACGCCCGCTTTGGTGTCGCGCGCATAGAGGGATTCCAGGGCGATGATCTGTATGATGTTACCACCATCCTGGCCACCGCCAAGCACTTTGCCGCTTATGGCGTGCCGGAAGCCGGCCGGGATTACAACACCGTGGATATCTCGGAGCGCACGCTGCGTGAGTTCCACCTGCCACCGTTTAAGGCTGCTGTCGAGGCCGATGTGCGAACGTTCATGACCGCCTTTAACGAATACGACGGTGTACCTGCCACCGGAAGTGACTTTCTGTTTAACCGTATACTGCGCGACGAGTGGGGTTTCGACGGCTTCGTCGTCACCGACTATACCGCCATCATGGAGATGATGCCACACGGCTACGCCCGTGACGAGGCCCATGCTGCCGAACTGTCGATCAATGCCAACGTGGACATGGACATGATGAGCCAGATCTTCCTCAACGAGCTCCCCGGACTCGTGGATCAGGGTATTGTCCATGAGGAACAGGTGGATATGGCCGTTGCACGTATTCTGGATATGAAATTTGAACTGGGACTGTTCGACGACCCCTATCGCTACTCCGACTACGACCGGGAGGCGGAAACCATCATGCGCGAGGATTTTCTTGAGTTTGCCCTTGAGGTGGCCCAGAAATCGATCGTGTTGCTGAAGAACGAAGAGCAGGCGCTTCCGCTTTCCAAAGACGCGGGGCACATTGCCGTGATTGGTCCGCTCGGCGACAATCAGTACGACCTGCTCGGTTCGTGGTCGGCCGCCGGCGAGTGGAGCGACAATGTCACCCTGCTGCAGGGCATCCGCAACGCCGTTCCGGAGAACGTGCGCGTGAGCCACGCCGATGGCGCTCCGCTGGACCTGCACGATGATTCCCGCGCGGGCTTTGAAGAAGCGCTCCGCCTGGCACGTCAGGCCGACGTGGTGATCATGGCACTCGGTGAAGGCCGCCACATGAGCGGTGAGGCAGCGTCACGCACCACGCTTAACCTGCCGGGCGCACAGCAGGATCTGCTGGAGGCCGTCCATGCCACCGGAACGCCGGTGGTACTGGTGCTGATGGCGGGTCGTCCGCTCGACATCCGCTGGGCCGACGAACACATCCCGGCCATTGTCAACGCCTGGTATCTGGGCACGCGCTCCGGTGACGCCATCGCGTCGGTCCTGTTCGGCGATCACAATCCCGGTGGCAAGCTCACCATCAGCTGGCCATATAATGTGGGACAGATCCCCAACTACTACTACGCCAAAAAAACAGGCCGTCCCATGGATCCCGACCAGCGCTACACCTCCAAGTTTATCGATGCCCCGAATGCTCCCCTCTACCCGTTCGGATACGGGCTGAGCTACACTACCTACGAATACGACAACCTGCAACTCAGTGAAACCGGGATCAGCAATGAGGGTCGACTGAGTGTCTCGGTTGATGTCACCAATACCGGCGATGTGACGGGCGACGAAATCATCCAGCTGTACACCCGAAAAATGGTGGCGAGTGTCACCCGGCCGGTACGACAGCTTCGGGATTTCACACGCATCACCCTGGAGCCCGGTGAAACCAGGACGGTGGTATTCGAGCTTGATGCCGCTCAGCTCTATTACCTGGATCAGCAGTTGGAACCGGTGCTGGAGTCCGGAACCGTTATGGTCTATGTCGGTCCGAATGTGGCTGAAACACTCGAAGCCTCTTTTGAGGTCCGATAGTATCCGAGAGCCATAAAAATGACTTGCAAAACGTTGTATGTTTATCTACTCCAATACTAGAGTTTGCAAGTGACTTTTGCATTGAATTTTGCACATTGCAGATTTTTTTACAGGTAACAGATACACGTTAAATCAACTATCACGCTAAAAAAGGAGCGATTATGAAAACAAGAATACTGTTCTGCCTCTTTGTTGCAGGTCTGTTTGGAATGCAGCAGGTTGCCGCACAAAACTACATCGTCATAGAAGATTTTGAAGATCCGGATCAGATGACCATCCCGATCAACAACATGACCGACGGAAGCGTGGACAACGAGGATGCGTTTGAGGTGGTGGCTAACCCGGCACCCGATGACGTCAATTCGAGTGACCAGGTACTGCGGTTCCTTCGCGCCCATGATGGAAATGTCTGGGCAGGATTCTGGAGCAATCCATGGGAGCCACTCAATATGGATGAAATGAAATACACACACTATCATGTTTGGAAGCCACGCATCAGCACGGTCAAGTTCAAAGTGGAAGGTGGTGAAACAGATCCTCCTACTTTTGAGCATGAATCAATGGAGGAGCAGACTAAAGTGGAAGGATGGGAGCACATGGTCTTTCACTATCCGGATGCCGCAGGCGAATATCCCACAATTGCCGTCATGCCGGATTTCAACGATCCGGTGGACCTGGATGAAAACATTGTGATCTACATCGACAACATCATCCTCAGTGACTCACCGGAAGATCCGACCGCTGTAAGTGCTGAACTGGATGAGCTTCCGGTGCAGATGGCACTCCGTCAAAACTATCCGAACCCGTTCAACCCTTCAACACGCATCACGTTCGAGCTGAACAACCCTCAGCATGTGACTCTCAACGTGTACGACATCCAGGGAAAGCATATCACCACGCTGCTGGATGGCGAGCGTGCGGCCGGTCAGCATGATGTCACATTTGACGCCGGCGAACTTGCAAGCGGAATGTACCTGTACCGCCTGGAAACACCGCAGCGCACCATCACGCGTGCGATGACGCTGATCAAGTAACGTACATTGTTTTCATATCACCGGTAATTTCCATATCTGTAAATGCCTCCCCGACCAAGTGCCGAGGGAGGCATTTTTTGTGTCTGCCCTCCTCTACGGGATGCTTCTGGCGCTGCCGAAAAACAGCAATATCCGATTGTGTGAGAAGTCCGGCATTATTTGATCAGCATCATCTTGCCCGTTAAAAAGGTATGACCAGCCTGCAAACGATACAGATATATACCGCTCGGCAGGTTACGGGCATCAAAGGAAACACTGTGCCATCCGGCCGGCTGCATCATACCATCAACAGGAACAGACACGCTTCTACCGAGAGCATCATAGATATTCAGTGTTACTTTCGATGTTACGGGTATAC
>SKXL01000171.1 GCA_007128425.1 Balneolales bacterium
GATTTTTTCAGCCATCCTGTCCTGATAATCCGGATCCAGAAGCATCATTTCATCCTCCGGATGCGATATGAATGCTGTTTCCACCAGAACATTCGGAATTTCGGTGAGTTCGTTCAGTGTGAAGTTGAAGCTGCCGATGAGCCCGAAGTCGCCCAGCGGGAGCTCCAGCATGCGATTATGAATAAGCCGGGCCAGGGGCTGGAAGGCATCATGTCGATAGTAGGAGCTGGTGCCGAAAATCGCATCGGGGTTGGTCGCACTGCCGATGGAATTGGCATGCACGCTGACAAGTACTTGCGCATTGGATGCAATAATCATCTCACTGCGTTCGGTCATGGATACATTCACATCGCGGTCACGTGTCATGAATACCCGTGCGCCTTCGGCTTCGAGCCTGTCTCGCAGCTTTTTTGAAATGGCGAGTACGATATCTTTCTCCATAACGCCTGTGGCCCCCAGAGCCCCACGGTTGCTGCCGCCATGACCGGCGTCCAGGGCGACATTCATCCCCTCAAGCGGACGGGCGATGGATGCGATACGCGGCGGTCTTTGGATCTGAATGCGCAGGCTGGTACCGACACCGTATCCAATATGGAATCCCCAATGATTTTCATGCTCGAGATGAATGATAAGCCTGACGTGGTTGGTTGCAATCTGCTCCCAGCCGACACTCCGGATGCCATCCGCACTTTTACGGTGTGTAATCCAGTTCGTATTGGATTCGGCCCCGAAAATGTCAATTTCGATGGTGTTGGGATGGGTGTGCATGTTTGCGATGTAGGGCAAGCGTTGACCAAGCGAAAGGGTCACCATGTCGAATGCCTCTGTTCCCGTGACTGTGGCCGAACCTGTGAGGGAGTGGGGCATCGGAGTGCCTTCGGGCAACAACTCGGCAAACCGGACGGGCAACCAGCCTTCAAAAGTCTCAGACAGGCGAACACGGTAGTGGGAGCCCTCGCGGTCGATCACTTCCAGTCTCACACCCCGTTCCAAAAATCCGAGTCGGGCGCCGCCGAGCCGGTCAGTACCCGAACCGGAATTGAGAAAGGCCCGTCTGGCGTTAATCTCTGCCACCCTCGGGAAGTTTTTGTCATCATACGTATCGTCTTCTTCTTCCGGATCTGTATCAGCAGCAGGAAGAGAATCCGGATCTTTCCGATGAAAAAAAAGCTGCTCTGCATGAGATGTTCCGTCTGGTGTCTGCACCAAAATTTTGGCTGTATGTTTTCCGACGGGTAGATCAACCAGTCCTACAAAAGCACCGCTGGCATGTACTTTAACCTCCTTTCCATTGATATAAGCTTTGTTTTGGGGATCGGTATTGGCGGCGATGCGATGTCTGCTCAGCACCGTTGAAGTACTGTCGCTTTCGGGTACAACAATGGAAAGCCGTACGGCACCTTCGTCTATCGCTGCCGCAGGGGTCTGTGATTTTTCAGGGTGATGCGGGCTGGTCAGGGCAAAGAAGCAGACAGCAAAAAAAAGCAGGGAAAATGTATGCCGGAATGAGGAGTGCATGGAAAATGCAGTCAGTAATCTTGAGTGAAACGTGCCCCCTCAAAATATCAAAATTCTCGTACTGTGAAAGAGATCAGTTCGATTTTTTGCTGTTTTTTTCTTTTTTGGCTCTCTTTTCCTCCAGCATTTTTTCCTTTCTCATCTCCTTGGCCTTTTTCTTGTCGACCGATTCCATGAGCTTGACGTGATCGATCTTTTTATTGATCATCATCTGCTGGGCAATGGAGAGGGCGTTGTAGATAAGGTAGTAGAGGCTGAGTCCGGATGACAGCCGATTGAATATGAACAACAGCATCACCGGAAGCACATATTGCATCATTTTGAGCGTCGGGTTCGGGGCGGTATTGCCCTGACCCGATACACGCATCTGTATCACCATTGAGGCGGTCATAAGCAGTACGAAGCCG
This sequence comes from Balneolales bacterium, assembly GCA_007128425.1. Lineage (GTDB taxonomy): Bacteria > Bacteroidota > Rhodothermia > Balneolales > Natronogracilivirgulaceae > SKNL01. Next base: position 1,926 of record SKXL01000171.1, read on the forward strand.
GCTATGTGGTCGCCCATTAGCGGAATCGTAAACGGAAGGTTGAAAAGGATATCCGGGGCAGACAGATCCTCTGCCCAGAGAAAACGCTCCTGCCGCACTTCGATCGAGTTCTGGAAGAAGCGCCAGAAGGTGATCAGTACCGGGATCTGCAGCAGGTTGGGCAGGCAGCTTCCCAGCGGGTTCACCTTGGCGGTCTTGAACAGCTTCATGGTGGCCTGCTGCTGTTTTTGAGGGTCATCCTTGTACTTTTCCTTGATCGCTTCCATTTCGGGTTGAAGCTCGCGCATGGCAGCCATGCTCTCGAAGCTCTTCTTGGTAAGCGGGTAGAGGACGATCTTGATCAATACGGCAAACAGGATAATGGTAACGCCCATGTTGCCGGTTATGCCGCCGACAAACCAGAAAAACGGCAAAATGATGTATTTGACAAACGGGTCGGAGAACCAGCGGATGAAGCGGAAACCGGTATCGACCATGTCGTACGTCTTTGGATCGAAATTACGAAGATGGCCGTAGTCCAGCGGACCCAGGTAAAGCTGGTAATTATAGGAATCGGAGCCGGTGAGGCGTGTGCGGAGTGCCGTATTGTAATTGTGGATGGTTTCACCGTTGCCGGGATCGGTCGACAGTTCGGCAGATAGAATCGCACCGTCGGTGGGCTCCTGGGATTTCATGATCTGGGTGAAGAACTTGGACTTGCTTGCCACCCAGTCGACATTGCCGGTTATGATCGTCTCGCTGTATCCCTGGTCGGAAGGCTGAAACCGTTCCAGAACGCCGCCGGCGTAACTGTATGCTGCTGTATACTGCTCCTCGGATGCGATATCACGTTCGGTGGGTGGAATGGCCGGTTTCCACGTCAGCTCATAACTCCGTCCGCTGATATATTGTTCGGCACCGTCAAAGGTTATGCTCAGCAGAATCTGGTATGTGTCGGCGTCGATCGTGTAGGTATAGATGAGACGGCTGTCATCATCGAGAAGCAGTTCATATTGCAGTGTGGCGTTTTCACCCGGTCCGATAGTGATGGAAGGATCGGTGGTAAGGGGGCGAAACAGTAGCTGGTCGGTTTCAATGTTGTAATTTTCGGTCGACAGAAACTCGACGGAATAGGCGGATCGGGTGGTATCGGACATCAGCTGAACCAATCCATCATCCCACACATTATGGTTTTTCAAATGCATGCTTGCAGGTCCGCCACCAAGATTCGTAAAACGGGCCCGGTATCTGGGAGTCTCCACCCATGTCGAGACCGTGTCGGAAACGGCCTGGTATCCGAATACACCCAGTGAAGGCCGGTCTGCATCACGATCGTCCATGGGCTCGAGAGGTTCCCGTTCCTGATCAAAGCGATGCTCCGGTGGTTCCTGCATTTCGGGAATCGTATCGCGAGCCATGCGTTCGCGGCGCTGGCGCTCCAGCTCCTCCTGGGAGGGCATGGTGGTATACATCCATGCGAGCATCAGCCCGAAGATGAGTACGAATCCGATTACGGTATTGCGATCCAAAATAGTAGCTTTTTAAAGGTCATGAGATGGTGTGGATGGGACCGGCCGGCTCAGATGTTCCTTGTGGTCCGAGGAAACCTGGTGATTACAGGCGCAGTCTGATGTCTTGCCGGGAACGGGATCCTCTCCACCCTCGCTCCACGGATTGCAGCGCAGGATACGCCAGGCGGTGAAGCCAAGTCCCCTGATGGCACCGTGGGTTTTGATGGCATCAATAGCATAGTGGCTGCAAGTGGGATAGTAGCGGCAGCTTGAGGGAAAATACGGAGAGATAAAAAACTGGTAACCGCGGACCAGCAGAATCAGGAAGTTTCCGACAGCACCACGGATAACAGAAACGGTACGTTTCAGAAAAAAAGAGTTGTAATCGTTGAATTTCATGGCTTGCCGTGCTCAAGAAGATCATGCTGCACTTTATTCAAAAGTCGGATACACTCCTTCTCGACAATCTCAAACGGCACAGCAGTTTTTTTAGCAATAAGAATTCCCTGAAACCCGGTCTTGCCGGATTGTGTGATGTCGCGTATCAGATATTGATGCTTCCGGTAAGCTTCCCTCATACGGCGTTTGATCAGATTGCGTTCGTGAGCTTTTCCCAGGCGCTTCCCGACTATAAATCCCATCAGACATAATCCGGGCTGACCGGGTATGTATAAAAAGCGAAGATCCATATGCTTCTCCCGGACCATCCTGCCCTTCCTGAACAGGCGTTGAATCGGTTCGCGTCCGCGCAGAATCCGGGAGCGTGGTAAAATGTACTTCCGCCCCTTTCTATTTGCGGAATCCTTCATCACTGACGGTCAACTTGTGTCGACCTTTTGCACGGCGTCGTTTCAATACTTTACGTCCGTTGGCGGTCTCCATACGCGAGCGAAACCCATGAGTGTTGCTGCGACTGCGCCGACTTGGTTGGTATGTTCGTTTGGTCATCTGGGTACAATGTTTGTCTTACAGTAATTCACAAATTTACAAAGACACTAAAAATACAAGTTTTTCATGAAATATTGAACAAATAAATACAAGCTATTTCAATTCCTCGTTCGTTTGTGTAGCAAGGGAATACAAACAGCAAGTTGAACGAGCCTTGATTTAACCGTACTTTTATAAATTGTGAAAACTTTGAAACAAGCCAGAAGGCTGCTATGATTGATAAAATTTTTGCCGGTATCTCCAAAATAATGGGCTCTAAAAGCGAGCGCGACATTAAAAAAATTCAACCGATTGTCGATGAGATCATATCCTATGAGGATGAGATAAGGGAGCTCTCAGACGATCAGCTTAAAGCGAAAACGGAGGAGTTCAAGCAGGAAATAAAAGAAGCGACCGCCGCCACCCAGAAAAAAATTGACGAGATAAAACAGGAACTGAGGGTTATTCATACGGGTGATCCCGGCGAGATTGACAAGCGAAGTGACCTGGAAACGGAACTGGAAGAACTTGACAAGGAGTGGCTTGAAATCGCCGAGGAGGTGCTCGATGATATTTTGCCCGAGGCTTTCGCTGTATTGAAAGAAACCTGTCGCCGTTTTGTCGGCAAGAGCTGGAAAGTTGCCGGGACCGAGACCGAATGGAACATGATTCCCTATGATGTGCAGCTCGTCGGAGCAGTTGCCCTGCATCAGGGGAAAATTGCCGAGATGAAAACCGGTGAGGGTAAGACACTGGTTGCTATTTTTCCGACATACCTTAATGCGCTTGTCGGACGCGGGGTCCATATTGTCACTGTCAACACCTATCTGGCACAGCGTGACACGGAATGGAACGAGCCGATTTTCAACTTTCATGGACTCCATGTGGATTGTGTGGACCGCTATGAGCCCAACTCCGAAGAGCGTAGAAATGCTTATCGTGCGGATATCACCTACGGCACCAACAACGAATTCGGCTTTGATTACCTTCGGGACAACATGGTGATCAGCAAGGATCAGCTGGTGCAGCGTGGACACCACTTTGCCATCGTCGATGAGGTCGACTCTGTTCTTATTGATGAAGCCCGTACCCCGCTTATCATCTCCGGACCTGTGCCCCAGGACAACCAGAATCAGAAATACACCGAACTCAAACCCAGGGTCGAGCGGCTAGTTGAAGCGCAAAAAAAACTGATCGGCAAATTCCTGCATGAGGCGGAAGAGGCTCTCGAGAAAGGAGACGAAGAGAAAGCCGGTCTCGCCTTGTTCCGTGCACGCAGAGGTTTCCCCAAGAGTAAAAAGTTTATGAAGATGATGCAGGAACCTCATCTGCAGAAACTCACCCAGCAGACCGAATACTTCTATCTGCAGGATCAGGGTAAAAACATGCCTGTAGTGGATGAGGCTATGTACTATGCGGTGGATATGAAGCAGAATACCATCGAACTGACAGAGATGGGGCGCGAGCTGATCACCCCGTCAAGTGAAGACAAGGAATTTTTCATCATTCCCGACATGGGTACCGAGACCTCCATTATTGAAGAGGAGATGGAAGAGAAAGAGCGGGAGCAGATTGCGGAAATCGAAAGCAACCCCGATTTCAGTGAAGACTACCAGCTGCAGCAGATAGAAAAGGTTCAAGAGGAGGTAAAAAAGGAGCGGTCCGACCGCATGTCCGAGCTCTACCGGGTCTTCTCCGAGCGCAGTGAGCGCATCCACTCCGTAAACCAGCTTCTCAAGGCTTATACGCTCTTTGAACGCGATGATGAATATATCGTCTCGGAAGGCAAAGTGCAGATCGTGGATGAACATACCGGACGTGTACTCTCAGGACGGCGCTACTCCGACGGACTCCACCAGGCCATCGAAGCCAAGGAGAATGTAAAGGTGGAGGCGGCCACCCAGACCTATGCCACCATTACCCTGCAGAACTATTTCCGGATGTATCACAAACTGGCCGGCATGACCGGTACGGCAATTACCGAAGAAGGTGAGTTCTTTGAGATTTACAAACTGGAGGTAATTGAAATTCCCACTAACGTACCGGTTCAGCGAGATGATCATGAGGACCTGGTCTACCGGACCAAGCGGGAGCGGTATAACGCTGTGGTCGATCGCATCCGCGAGTACAACGAGCGAGGGCAGCCGGTGCTGGTCGGTACCACCAGTGTGGAAGTATCCGAAATGCTCAGCCGGATGTTCAAACGTGCCGGTATCCGGCATAATGTATTGAACGCAAAGCAGCACCAGCGGGAAAGTGAAATTGTTCGGGATGCCGGTCAGCGCGGGGCAGTGACCATCGCGACCAATATGGCGGGACGCGGAACCGATATCAAGCTGGGTGAAGGGGTTCGGGAGCTGGGCGGACTTGCCATCGTCGGCACCGAACGGCACGAATCGCGACGTATAGATCTTCAGCTGCGCGGCCGCTCAGGGCGCCAGGGCGACCCCGGCGAATCGCAGTTCTTTGTCTCACTGGAAGACGATCTGATGAAGCTGTTCGGCTCCGATCGGGTGGCCAACGTAATGGACCGCCTGAAGTTCGAGGACGGTGAGGTGATCCAGCACCCCTGGGTTTCCAAGACACTGGAGCGGGCCCAGAAAAAAGTGGAGCAGAACAATTTCAGCATCAGAAAGCGCCAGCTGGAATACGATGATGTTCTCAACAATCAACGGAATGTGGTCTATGGCTATCGTCGGAATGCATTGCTGGGCGAGGGCCTGAGCAGCATGCTTCTGGACATGCTCGAGGATATGATCTCATCCATCGTAAATGAACTCTACAAGGAGGGCGACTACGACGGCATTCGTGAGCGGGTTCTGCGATTACTGGCTGTTGATATAGAAGTGGATCGGGAAAAATGGTCCAGTCTCCGCGAGGACGGTGTCATCGACCTGGTTTTTGATGAGGCGGTCAAGACCTATCAGGAAAAAGAAAGGCGGCTTACCGAACCGTTCTACAAAGTCATCAAACAGGTGCATGAGAGCGATGCGCCGAACAAACCCACCAATGTGCAGATCCTGTTTACCGATGGGGTAAAGCGCATGCGTGTGGTTGTGAATATTGAAGAGGCAATGCAGAACAAAGGGCAGGAAGTCGTTCGTGCTCTCGAACGTTCTGCCGTTCTCATGGTCATTGATGAGAAATGGATGGAACACCTGCGCGATCTCGACTCGGTGAAACAGGGCGTCGGGTTGCGGGCTTTCGGACAGAAGGACCCGTTACTGGAGTACAAGCGTGAGGCCTTTAACATGTTTACCCAGTTGCTTGAGGACATCAACCATGACGTGATCTCACTGATCTGGCGGGCGGTTCCGGAAGTCGCTGCTGATCCGGGCCAGTTGCAGCAGGCGCGTCAACCTGCGCGGAGCCGGGTCGATATGGAGAAGCTCAGAACACAGCATGATTCTGCAGAGAATATGGGACTTCGTTTCGGTGGCGGCCGGCAAGACGGTGACGCCCAAAGGGCGGCTGCTGCGGCCGGTCGAGGCGAAAAGGTCAAACGTCAACCGGTAGTTGTGGAAGATCGCGTCGGACGTAATGATCCGTGTCCGTGTGGATCCGGTAAAAAATACAAGCACTGCCACGGACGGTAATCAGATCTTCTACCGAATGCCGGCGAACGTCAGGTTGGCAGGACATTCCGTATGGTCTTCATGAGTAGAGTCATATCGACAGGCTTTACCATGTAGGCGATCGGTTTGGTGGCTTTTGCCCGTTTTTTCGTGATTTCGTCTGAGTTGCCGGTTAGGTAGAGCACCGGTACATCAGAAAACTTGCGTACGTGATGGATGGCTTCCACGCCATCCATTTCACCCACAAGTTTGATATCCATCAAAACAAGATCCGGATTGTCCTTTCTGATCTTCTCAACAGCTTCTTCGCCGTTGTCAATCTTTGCTGCTACTTCGTAGCCCAGCCTTTGGATCTGTTTTTCAAGTAATAATGATAAAATTAAATCGTCCTCAACAATAATAATCCGCTTCATTCTTCAATTGAAGTTTGGAGTTGTACGAAATTGACCCCTTTGTTGAAACTGTTGAACCGTATGTATGGCCAGAGGAGTATCACCGTCTGTATGGCCTAATATATATCAAAAGCAAACCCTCTGATATTGCAAACGCTTGCAATATAAAAGATTTATATCATTCATCACATTATTTCAGCAAATGATTGTCTGACAAGATGTTGTAGAATAGATTGTTAATGGTGTTAGAAAATTTCGTATTGAGACTTTTTTGTCTTATTTTAAGATAGACAATTTAAATAAATATTTGCTGGTCGGATCTTCAATTGCTTTTTATTTAGCATCTTGAGCAGGTTATTATCGATTAAAATTTATGGTACTTTCCAAAGCTTGTACGTATGGAGTTCTGGCTTCCCTGTATGTTTCGAGGGAATCCGCCAGGTCAAAAAACTATGTATCCATTGGCCGGATGAGCAGTGAGTTGAATATTTCCTTTCATTTTTTAACAAAGATACTGCAACAGCTTACATCGGCCGGAATTCTGGTTTCCATGAAGGGACCGAAGGGAGGGGTTGCCCTGAAACGAGATCCTGGTAAAATAACCCTGTTCGATGTGGTCGTGGCCATAGACGGGATGGGTCTGTTTACCGATTGTCTGCTGGGTTTGCCGGGATGTGGGGAGGAAAAGCCCTGTCCCGTGCATGATGAATGGGCTGTTATCCGGGATCAATTGTTTCATACCTTCAGAAAGAAAACGCTGGCTGACACATCACAGCGAATCGAGGATCTGAATCTGAGATTTGCCCTTCCCGCTGGTGCGGAAGC
>SKXL01000246.1 GCA_007128425.1 Balneolales bacterium
TCTATAAAGAGAAAGGAGTGGATGGTTCCGTACCGGTTATTACCTACTGCCGGATCGGTGAGCGTTCAAGCCACACCTGGTTTGCACTTCACTACATCCTCGGTTATGAGACAAGCAACTATGACGGTTCCTGGACGGAATACGGCAATGCGGTAGGTGTGCCGATCAACAATCCGGCCGGTACCGTCTGGACCGGCAAATGAAATGACCTCAGAGGGGTGTCCGACAGGGCACTCTTCTGTTCTGCTATTGTGACATTCCTGCACGGAACACAGAAATTGTAATTTCTGTGCAGTTATTATCCACTCTATAGCCCTGCATCTGCACCCTGATACGCATGCAAACCAGCAACAATCGAGCCTTGCCGGCGGCAGCGGTAGTATTTCTGATGATTGTCACCGCTTATTTCTATCTGTCTGCCGGCGATCGCTTTGCCGGCCAGTCGGCTTTTGTTTTCTTGTCAGGCATTGCGTTCGGGGTGCTGCTGCAAAGATCCCGGTTCTGTTTCTTTTGCATCCTTCGGGATCTTTTTGAGGATGGGAACGGTCGACCGGCGGTGGGGCTGCTGACTGCGCTGGTGGCAGGGGGTGTAGGATACCTGGTTCTGTTTGGAAACTGGATTCCGGAGCCATCCGGAGGTTACCTGCCGCAGGATGCCCATATCGGTCCAGTCGGGTGGCACTTGGCAGCCGGAGGACTCCTTTTTGGATGGGGGATGGCGCTCTCTGGTTCGTGTATAAGCGCTCATCTGTACCGGCTGGGTGAAGGGTATTCCGTGGCGCCGATCGCTCTTGCCGGCACAGCAGTTGGATTCATTCTGGGTTTTATATCATGGAACAGGCTGTATGTATGGACAATTTCGGAGGCTCCTGTGGTATGGCTTCCTGACCTGGGCGGTTATGCCCCATGGGCCGTCATCCAGACTGGGTTGCTGCTTGCGATTATACTCTGGTTGCTTCTGCACTACAGCAGGCCGGGATCCGCTGCGGTCGATTCAACAGAATCAACGGTAAGGTCCGAAACATCGCAACCCTTGCCGGTGAGTTCGGGATGTGAACCTGCAAATGCCGGCTCTACTTCTATTGCTGCATCTGAGGCAAATGTCAGTGACACTGCGCCTTCAGATTATGCCGGAACTGCTGATCCCGGCTGCGGCGAGGCTGTGGCCTCCGACGACCAGGGGGGGTATTACGAGTCGATGGATCCAGCCCGGGGCTACACGTTCGCCCGTTTATGGAAGCTTGTATTTGTCAGCCGCTGGCCTACCTGGGTGGGTGGCATCGGAGTCGGAATACTGTCCTTTCTCTACTATCTGAGGGTTGAGCCGCTTGGTGTCACAGCGGAAATCGGACGGCGTTCACGGGATCTGGGGAATCATCTGGATATCATTCCGACACGTCTGGAAGGACTGGACGGTTTTGCAGGTTGCAGCACGGCCACTTCACCCGACCTGCTCACATCCAACGGAATATTCATCATTGCACTTGTGGCAGGATCACTCTTCACCGGGGTTTTGTCCGGCCGCTTTCAACTGAGCAGCCTTACCGTAACAAAAGCATTAAAAGGCTTTGCCGGAGGTGTTTTGCTTGGTTTTGGCGCCATGATATCACTGGGTTGCACAGTGGGAACGACCCTGTCGGGCATAGCCGCCTTCGCTCTGTCGGGATGGGTGTTCACAGCAGCTATGGTAGTGGGTGTCTGGACCGGCATCAGGCTGAAATGGCACCGCTGAAACCGCTGTTATCGCAATCGGGCCAAAGCAATCACCTCACTTCCCCATACAGATTCCGTAGTTTTTAACGCCGCTGTTCTGTCGCCTTTGCGCAACATTTCAAGCGTATCCGAATCCACCCATTCATACCATTTCTGCTTTCTGAGATCCGGCTCACGGATAAGGTGCATGACGGGATCCCGCAGTCGGCTTGCAATTTCGAGGAATTCACCATAGGCTCCGTCCAGCTCCTCACCGAATCGCTCTTTCAATCGTACCGCAAGAGCCGGAGCTATTCCATTGGTAGAGAATGAAACGGTCAGTTTTCCCCGGCGGATGACGGAACCGAACGCTGCATTGGAAAGCGGAATATTGTCCATAACATTGATGAACAAATTCCGCTCAGCAGCTTCACGAGAGGCATCTATTGCAATTTCCCGGGTATAGTCGGCAGCAACGGCAAACGCAACGCCTTCCAGATCGCCATATCGGTAATCACGGGAAGTCCATTCAAATTTACCCTCACGATACAGTTGTTCGAGACGTTCGGTCAATGACGCGCTGATGACATGAATTTTTGCATCAAATGACAACAATTCGATTGTTTTACGCTCTGCCTCCTCGTTGCCGCCAATCAGGGCTACCTTGTGCTCGTCAAGCCGGGTCAAGTAGATCGGATAAAATGCCATTGCTCAGTTACGGTGAAGACCGCATTCGGTTTTCATAGTGCCGGCCCATCGTCCGGATCGCAAGTCGCCTCCCTGTTTTGCCGGACGAGTACAGGGGAAGCATCCGATACTCGTATAACCACGTTCGTGCAGTTCATTGTAGGGAAGGCTGTGCCGTTTCACATATGACCAGACCTCCTCTTCCGTCCAGCCGGCAAGTGGATTGATTTTCACAACCTGGTTGGATTCATTCCACTGAAACACCGGGGTGTTGCGACGGGAAGCGGACTGATCCCGTCGAATTCCCGTAACCCAGGCTTTTTTATCTTTCAGATAGCGCTGCAGTGGCAGTACTTTTCGGATATGGCAACACGTATCCGGGTCTGTTTCCCACAATTTTTCACCATAAAGCCGTGCCTGCTCATCAAGAGGCACGTCCGTGCGGACTCTGGTGAGATGGATCCCGAGCTGTTCCTCCAGTTGATCAATCAGCTTGTAAGTTTCATCGAAGAGCAGTCCGGTATCCAGATAAAATATGTTCGTCCGCGGATCAATAAGGGAGATATGATGCATGAGTACGATTCCGGAGACACCAAATCCTGTTGACATTGCCAGGTCCTGCTTGTACTCCTTTATCGTCCAGTGAAGAACGGTCCCGGCATCGGAGTTCTCAAAGAGCTGATTAAGCTTGTCGATGTTGATATCTGAAGCATTCACAATAATGCAGCGGTTTTATTATAGGTAAGTGAAGTGTGAAGAGATTTTGGCGCCCTGGACAGGTCGTCAGTCGTGAGTTCCGGCTCAAACCAGTTCAGGGATTCGTGATACGCAGCAACCTGACCAATGATAATTATGGCCGGTGAGGTAACGTTTTTGGCTTTGGCTGAAATGTCGGATAAAGCGCCGGTTACCACGTTCTGCATCTGTGTAGTGCCCCGGCTGATCAGGGCTGCAGGCGTATCCCCGGACTTCCCGTGCGATGTCAATTGTTTGACGATACCGTCCAGGTTGTTAAGCCCCATGAGGATAACCAGTGTTGGAATTTTGGAGAGCACTGACCAGTCGTAATTGTTGCTGGCAGGATGCAGGTGCCCGCTTACCACCGTAAATCCGGTAGCCAGATTTCGCATGGTCAGTGGAATTCCGGCATACGCAGGCACGGCCGATACGCTGCTTATGCCTGGCACCACCTCGAACGGAATGCCATGGCTTCTGAGTGCTATGCACTCCTCTCCACCGCGCCCGAAGATGAAGGGATCACCTCCTTTCAGCCGAACAACCGATTGTCCCTGCAGTGCTTCAATGATCATTTTTCGATTGATCTCCTCTTGGGATGTCGAAGGCTTTCCATACTGTTTGCCGACACTGATTTTTGGGATATCGGGTCGTGCATGCGTCAGAATATCCATATTGATAAGCCGGTCATAAAATATGACATCGGCTTCCTGCAGAACCCGGACGGCTTTGAGTGTGAGGAGTTCGGGATCACCAGGTCCAGCGCCAACAACACTTACCTTGCCCGGTCGTACTGCCCTTTCCACTTCATAACTTGAGTTATTTGAAATGACTTTTCTGATCATTCTTCTACCTTGTTTTTTAAAAAACTGCCGTTGCTGCTGTTTACCTTTATTTGTTCGACCATGGATTCCTTGATTGTCATTTGTTCGGGATGCTTTCGGCTGTTGGTTCATTCAATGCGCTTTGCTTTACTTTGTTACCGAAGCTGCCGGGAGGGGCAAGGGCAAAAAAAAAGCCCGATACCGGAAGGCAGCGGGCTTTAAGAATTGAAAAATCGAATGCTACGATAACATTCCTTGCAGTCCACCACCTCTCTCTCCCTGGAGCATACAACACATCGACATGAGTATTGAGATGGCGTGAAAATTCATTTTGGGGTTATTATCAGATGATTATTAGTAACTGATTGTTATCGTAAGACTTTAACAATACATAAAGGTAGTATGTAGCAACAGTAAATGTCAAGTCTTTTTTTATTTCATCTACATGCCGGAAGGGGTGTCAGAGTTGTTCAGGATATCGATTTATCGTATCTTTTCAACACTTTCAGGAACCTGCAGGAGTTTGATTCACTCACATCACTCGAAATCATTTAAACGTAAAAATATTGTGAACATTATTATCGGAATTGAGTGGCTCAAAATGTGCGACATGAACTGGCCGGCCAACACTATTATTGTGTTTTGATTCCGTGTGAAATAATGTTGACTGACCGTTTGAACGCCTGGACAAACGGATTCTGTTGTCCTATGGCCAGGTCTATCTGAAGAGAAAGCACTGAGATACGATTCCAGGCATCCGCATTGAATTACCTGATTAAGCAGACTATATTTCAACAAGATATATCACGTGCCGACCATCAAATAATGATGAAAGATAAAAACGAGATTCTTGAACACTGGCGCCAGCGTTATCCGGAAAAATTCTCTGAAGAGAACAGAATTTTTTCAAATATAAGGAGAGGTGACAAAATCTTTATTGGCACTGCTTGCGGAGAGCCTCAATATCTTGTAAATGCCCTGGTTAAATATGTTGAAAAATACCCAAAAGCGGTAGCTGATGCTGAACTAATGCAGGTCTGGACTCTGGGTGTCGCTCCATGGAAGGATGAAAAGTTCAACTATAACTTCAGACACAACTCCTTTTTTATCGGAGACAATACCCGTGACAAAGTCAACACCGGTTTTGCCGATTACACTCCCATTTTTCTCTCCCGTATTCCACAACTGCTAAAACGCAGGAATATCGAAATAGATGTCGCTTTAATTCAGGTTTCGATGCCGGATAAAAGCGGCTATGTCAGCCTGGGCATCAGTGTTGACATAACAAAGGCGGCACTCGAGTCAGCTCGTATGGTCGTTGCCCAGATCAATCCGCGAATGCCGCGCGTACTTGGTGACACGTTTGTCCATCTGAAAAACATTGATTATCTGATACATAAGGAAGAGGAGCTGCTGGAATTTGCTGCGAAGGTGCCCGGTCACATCGCACAGAAAATAGGGAAGTATGTCGCCCGGATTGTTGATGATGGCGATACCATTCAACTCGGTTATGGAAGCATGCCCAATGCCATTCTTGCCAATATGACCGACAAGAAGAATCTTGGTATTCATTCCGAGCTGCTTACCAACTCCATGGTCAATCTGATAAAACGTGGAGTGATCAACAATTCCAACAAGAGCATCGACAAGGGTAAAAGTATTGCCGCTTTTTGCATGGGATCCAGGGAAACGTATGACTTTATCGACGACAATCCGGGAATCGAGTTCAAAGAAGTAAGCTACACCAACAATCCGCTTGTCATCGCGCAGATCGAAAATATGACCGCGATCAATGCGGCGCTTCAGGTGGATCTCACGGGGCAATCAACCTCCGAGTCTATCGGCAGTATATTTTATAGTGGTATCGGGGGGCATGCCGACTTTATGCGGGGCGCCAACCTGTCTCCCAACGGTAAAACCATCCTGGTAATGCAGTCAACAGCCAAAGACGGGGAAGTGTCACGCATAGTTCCGTTTCTGGACAGCGGTGCCGGCGTAACGCTCAACCGGGGCGATATTAACTACATTGTGACCGAATACGGTGTTGCCTACCTGCACGGCAAGAATATTCGCGAGCGAGCCATGGATATCATCTCTATTGCCCATCCAAAATTTCGGGCGGAGCTGATACAGAAGGCCAAGGAGTTGCACCTGATCTATCAGGATCAGGCCTATATCCCTGGTAAACGTGGTGAGTATCCGGAACACCTTGAGACATATCGTGAAAGTTCGACAGGACAGCTACTGCATTTCCGACCTGTTCGTATCAATGATGAGCCGCTTATCAAGGATTTCTTTTATTCGCTCTCGGATCAAAGCTTTCAGCGTCGTTTCATGTCTTCACATGTCGATATGCCTCACTCAAAGCGTCAGGATTTTGTTGTTATCGACTACACCAGGGAGATTACCATGTTGGCTACGATTGACATAAATGGTAAGGAGCGTATCGTGGGAATGGGGCAAATCTTCAAGAATCCGGATGGGAAAATGGGGGAGGTTTCATTTGCAGTCCGGGATGACTATCATAACCGTGACATCGCTACCGAAATGCTTAACTATCTCACGGAGATCGCGGTCAGTGATAACATGGAAGGCTTCACTGCTGAAGTTTTGGTGGAGAACAAACCAATGCTCCGGGTTTTTGAGAAGATGGGATTTGATCTTGAAAAAAGAATCGAAGATGGAGTTTATGAAATAGTAATGAGATTTGGTGATTGGAAACATGAGCACGTATAAACATTTGTTTGAACCCAGGTCGATAGCCATTATCGGGGCATCACATGATTCGAAGAAAATCGGGCATACCATACTCAACAATCTTATAAGTGGAGGATACAAGGGAAAAGTTTTTCCGGTCAATCCATCCGGTGGTGAGATACTCGGCATGCCGGTTTACAAATCGGTGCTGGATATTAATGAAGACATTGATGTGGTCTCCCTTGCCATACCTGCAAGGTTTTGTGTGGATGCCGTGAGGGAGTGCGCGAAGAAAGGAGTTAAATACATACAGATCATCAGTTCCGGATTTTCCGAGATCGGCAACGACAAGGAAGAGCGGGAGATCGTCCGTCTTGCAAGTGAAGCAGGAGTGCGTGTCATGGGTCCGAACACTTTTGGCATGTACTCCGCAGAAGTGTCGATGAACCTGACCTTCTCTGCAACACCGATCAAGGAGGGAGGTGTCGCCATCCTTACCCAAAGCGGAGCCCTCGGCATTGCAATGATCGGGCGTACCGCCGTGGACAACATGGGATTGTCTGTAATCGTATCCACAGGAAACAAATCGGACCTTGATGAAGCCGACCTGCTTGAATATCTTGAAGATCACGACCGGACGCGGGTGGTGATGATGTATATTGAAGGCATCAAGAACGGTGAAAAGCTGATACCGATCCTGAAGCGTATTTCGCAAAAAAAACCGTTGATTGTTATTAAATCCGGCCGGTCGAAACGCGGCGCACAGGCGGCGGCTTCTCATACCGGTTCACTTGCCGGACTCGACGCCATTTTCGATGCGGTGATGAAACAGTGCGGGGTACTCAGAGCCGACAGTCTTGAGGAGGCCTTCAACTGGTGTCGCTTTCTCTCGTTTGCACCCGAGCCGCTGGACAGGCGGACCGTAATCGTCACCAATGGCGGGGGCATCGGTGTGCTGGCGACAGATGCCTGTGAAAAGCACAATATCGAACTGTATGATGACCAGCAGGTGCTCAAAGAGACATTCGAAAAGGCAACACCTTCGTTCGGATCCACAAGAAATCCAATAGATATCACCGGCGGCGCGCTGGCTGACGATTATCTGGCTGCACTTACCGCACCGGTCGATTGCGAATCCATTGACGCCACAATTACACTCTACTGCGAGACCGCAACCTTTGATTCAGAGAACCTGATTCCCATGGTCCGCAAAACCTACGACAGGCACCAGGAAGCCTCAAAACCGGTCACATACGCAATTGTCGGAGGAGAATCCGTAGAGCATGCTATCCAGGAGCTCAGCCGCCAGAATTTACCGGTATTTCGTGATGTAGACCCGGCTGTATCATGTATGGGTGCACTTTATCGCTTCAGCGAATTCAAGAACAGGCCTCCGGCACAAATAGAAGAGCTGGATGTCGACATCGATGCTATCAACGGGATCATTGACAAGGCGATGGCTGAGGAGCGTAACTTTCTGCTTGCAGACGAGGCCCAGGATGTGATGCGGGCGTCGGGGATCGAGATTCCAAAAAGCATCATTGCCAAAAACCTGGCCGCAGCTGTGGAAGCTGCAGAGGAAATCGGATATCCGGTGGTGATGAAAGTCGTTTCCCGGGATATCATTCATAAAAGTGATGCCGGCGGACTCGCTCTGGACCTGGAAAACAAGCAGGAAGTGATCGATGCATTTGAAGCGATAATGAACAACTGTCGGGCTTATGACCCGGATGCGCACATAACCGGGGTGGAGGTTACCGAGATGGTCACATCCGGACTCGAAATGGTCGTCGGCGCTGTTCGGGATGCATCCTTCGGGCCAGTCGTCATGTGCGGTCTGGGAGGTATCTATGTGGAGGTGATGAAGGATGTCGCTTTCCGATCTTACCCTCTCAACGAAGAGGAGGCTCGTCGAATGCTTCAGGAAATTAAATCCTATCCACTTCTGCTCGGAGTCAGAGGTGAGGAGAAGAAGGATATTAATGGAGTGATCGACTCCCTGCTCAAAGTGGGAACCATTTTGTCCAAATGCGACCGAATATCGGATATCGAGATCAATCCGATCGTTGTCTATGGTGAATCCACAGGGCTCAAGGCACTTGACGTAAGAATTTTGTTACAACATACCATGGAGGAGAAATAATGAAAAGCGCTGTATTTGCATCAATCCGTGAAGGCTCAGGCAAGACTTCGATCATCGTGGGCATCATGGCTGCCCAAAAAGACAAGTTCGGTTACGCCAAACCGATTGGCGACAGGCTGATTTACAAGCTTAAAAGAAACAGAGATTATGATTCGCACCTGGTAACGGACCTGTTTCACCTCACTCAGGAAGCGGAAAACATTACCCTTGGGTTTGACCACTCCAAACTGCGTTACATGTACAATGACGACACCATCAAGAAAGCGGTTGTGGACCTGGTCAACA
>SKXL01000106.1 GCA_007128425.1 Balneolales bacterium
AGTTCCAGGCTGTTCTTCTGGACGCCGATGGTAGCGCCGTTGACCCGGAAGGTCTTGACGTTACCTGGGAGTGGTGGTCATCCGACACGGAAGTTTTTGAGGTTGAACCCGGCGGTCTTGCCACAGGGCAGACAGCCGGGGAGGCCTACTGCATCATCGAAGTCACCGTCCTCGAGGGAACTCAAAACTTCAATGGCCGCGACTCTGCCTTTGTATCCATATTCTGACCTTCCCTGCTTGTACAAACTTTCGGATTCTGCCTGTTCATCTTGTCTTGGCTAATCTGTGGGACCCGACGACATACTGCCTCGTCGATTCTCACAGATTCCCGGCTGAGCAAATGTGCGGATACGGACTAATTCGCGAATAATAATCAGAAATAACTTTGGCCAGCCTGCTCTTTTGGTTATTTTTCTTACATAACCGACTGAGCACATAAATCTGATCATTCGCCATGACCCTCCGCTTCCTGCGCATTGCGCTCATAATTATCGTCCCGATCATCCTGCTGATCCTGTTTTCCAGCTGGATCATGCAATGGCTCTGGCTTCGTGAACTTGGCTACTCCGAAATTTTCCGGGTGCTGAAAGGCACGCAGATCATGCTTTTTCTTGGGGCTTTTCTGCTCAGTGGAGCCTATCTTCTGGTGAATTTCCGCTATCTGGCCGGACTTCTGAAGCATTCGAGACTGGTTAGCCTCATCACCGGCAGCCTGAATATCGCTATCCCGGCCGAGAGGCAGCACAAATGGATGCGCACGGTGTTTACCCTGATTGCCCTTTTCATCGCATTCATTTTTGCCCTGGCCATCATGCTCCGATGGGATGATGCGCTTCGCTTTTTCTACACACAGCCATTTGGCGCTGTTGATCCGATTTTCGGCAGAGAGATCAGTTTTTACATGTTCCAGCTTCCGTTGCTTAGCCTGCTGCAGGGCTCCCTCACCGCCCTCTTCTTTTTCATCACCTTTCTGCTCGCGATCATCTATTTTGTGACAGACATGATCAGCGCCCGACCGGGGCAGGGGTTCCAAGCGAATCCGTCGGCGCTGAGGCACCTCAAGATCAACGCCGCTCTCTGGCTGCTGATGCTCGCTGCCGGCTTTTTCCTCTCGCGTTATGAGCTGCTTTTCCGTGCTGACGGTGTCGTTTTTGGCGCCGGTTACACCCATGTCGCCATTGAATTGCCCGCCCTATGGATTGCATCCATTCTGACTGCGCTGCTTGCCGTGCTGCTGATTGCCGGCGGATGGATACGGTTAAACAAGGTTTTGATCGGTTTGGCTGCACTTTTGGCATTGACACTGCTGTTCGGACGCGTGCTGCTGCCCTCCGCAGTGCAGCAGTTCCGGGTCAACCCCAACGAACTTGAGGTCGAGCGCCCCTACATTGAGCACAATATTGAGATGACCCGGCTGGCGTATGGCCTGGACCGTGTTCGTGAAATTGATTATCCCGCCGATGATACCCTCCGCGCCGATGATATCCGCAACAATCAGGAAGTCATTGAAAACATCCGGCTTTGGGACCATCGCCTGCTCATCCAGACCTACCGGCAGTTGCAGGAAATCCGTCCCTACTACCAGTTCAATACCATCGGAATCGACCGTTATACCATTGACGGCAAAAAACAGCAGGTCATGCTGGCCGGACGCGAGCTTTCACCGCGCCTGCCCGATGGCTCCAATTCCTGGGTGAACCGCCACCTTCAGTATACACACGGCTTCGGAATTGCCATGAGTCCGGTCAATGCCGCCAACCGGCAGGGCGAGCCCCTGATGCTGGCCCGCGACCTGCCGCCGGTAACCCATCCCGATCTCACCATTGACAACGCCGCAATTTACTACGGTAAGGAAAGTCTGAGTTATTTCATCGTCAACACCACCACCGAGGAGCTGCACTATCCCTCCGGCGACGGCAACGTCTACCACCACTACTCCGGCAGCGGCGGAATAGCCATCAGCAACTGGTTTCGCCGATTGCTGTTTGCATGGGAGCTGAACGACATCAACATCCTCCTTTCCGATTATATCACACCCGAAAGCCGGCTCCAGATATGGCGTGGGGTGCAGGATCGCATCGGGCGCATCAGTCCGTTTCTGCAGCTTGACGAAGATCCCTACCTGGTCGTTCACGACGGCCGGCTGGTGTGGATCCAGGACGCCTATACCACATCCTCAAAATTCCCGTATTCCGAACCCCAGGGCAACATCAACTACATGCGAAATCCGGTGAAAATCGTGATCGACGCCTACGAAGGGTCTGTTGAGTATTATGTAATTGATGAATCGGATCCGGTCATCGCGATCTACATGAGTCTTTTCCCCGATATGTTTATTCCGGTGCATGAGGCCCCTGCCGGACTCGCCGAGCATTTCCGCTATCCGGTGAATCTGTTTGAGGTGCAGATGAACCAGTACAGCCGGTACCACATGACCAATCCAAGAGTATTTTATAATGACGAGGACCGGTGGCGCAGACCGTTTGAGCAGTACGGCGGGCGCCGCATCATGATGGAGCCGTATTACGTGCTCGGAAGACTCCCTGCGGATGGTGAAGTTACAGGTTCCAACGGGCCGATGGAGTTCAAGTTGATCAGTCCGTTCACTCCGGAAGGACGTAACAACATGATCGCCTGGATGGCGGCACGGTCCGATCCTGAACACTACGGTGAACTGCTCACCTACCGGCTACCCAAAGATCGTTTAATATTCGGTCCGGCGCAGATCGAATCGCGCATAGATCAGGATCCCGAGATTTCACGTCAGCTGGCATTGTGGGATCAGCGCGGGTCGCGCGTCATTCGTGGCAATCTGCTGGTCGTTCCCATCGAAAACTCGTTCATGTATGTGGAACCGGTATTTCTTCTGGCTGACCGCGACGATATTCCTCAGCTACAGCGCGTCATAGTTGCCGTGGGTGACGATATTTCGATGCAGCCCACAATACAGACGGCAATGATCGATCTTTTCGGAGACGAAGCCGACTTTCTTGACCCGGAGTTTGCTCCGGTTGCTTTGTCTGACGAGGAGGAGCTGATTGCCGAGATAGAGGATCCGCTTCCCGCCCGTGACCGTATACCTGTCGGGCCTGCCACTGCCATTTCAGAACAGGAGTTGCAGGAAATCCGCTCACTGTGGAGCGACTTGCGTCAGTCCATGATGGAGGGCAACTGGTCCCGCTACGGCGAGCTGCTGGAGGAGTTGGACAGAAAACTGCAGGCGCAGTAGAGGCAGCACACAGATAGAACGCGACAGGTCGGCCGCGCAAACCAGGTATCAGCCAGAAAAGGAGGGCCGTCATGAACCGGTCAGACAAGGACCGGCCACGCGGTGATCACAACAAAAATCACACAACGGTCAGCGATCCAACCAGATTACCATGATGCCGGCTACCATTGACGCTCCGACCCAGGCGAAGCCCCAATAGGGCCAGGATGTGGCTGACACCTTCAGCAACTCCGCCGAACCCGGTTTGACCGTGTTGATCATCTCCGGCAGCTGTACCATTGCCCTCGGATCCAGATTTTGCGTATAGTTGTATGCCCACATCAACGCCTCCGTGAGACCGTAAGCCACGACCACAGCAAAAAAGATCACCCAGACCCATCCCAACCAGCGAAAGCCGACAATGGCTATCACAACTGCAGAACCGATCAACACATAAGCGATATCCGGGATTCTGAGCAGCATGGTATCCGAGTCCAAATCGAAGTGCGCCTTACCGATGTGTTCATTGATGATGTTGATTTTTTCAACATCCCCCTCCTTGTGACCGGTGATATCATCGATCCAGACATAAAGTCCCAGATTTTCCTGGATCTGAGGTGATGATAATGATATGGTCCATATCGGCATATAGAAGGCCGGTATCAACAACAGAGCCGCTATGATGAACCCAATTCGAGATTGTTTTTTCATATGTATGGAATTGGTCGGATACGTTTTGCTCCCCGATTGTATGTTTGCGTATGTATCATTCCTTTTGCCCGCCCCCCGTTCGAGACTGCCACCTTTTTCTGCTCTTGCTGCTTACAGTGTTATCTCATCCTTTACATTACTAGGAGTGAAGTTAATAAAAAATGTTGCAATTGTATCGTTAGAAATTCTGAATAAATCCAACGGCAGGGTTACCTTCCCTTGGTCACCGGTAAAAGTTTGACTGACTTCTCCAGGGTTGGAGCATTATTCGGGAACGGCGTTATTTCGAAGGTCGGAAAAAAAGTGCCGTCGCAACCGGTATGGCGCCTGTCAGTGTCATTAGGCCCGTGTAGAACAGGGTTTTCTGCACGGGATAGGGTGGCAGTGAACCGGCAAGCTGAAACAGGCCGGTCACGATCAAAAGGATTACCATGGCCAGGCTGCCCGAGACAAAAAGCGCGATGCCAAACCGCAAAAGCAGCCGGAACCGCCTGGCACGCTTTTCCAATGCCTGAGGGTACTGACCGGTCGTGAACAAGGAAGTCAGCGGCCTCCTGCCGGCAACGCTTCGCTCATCGGCAACTCCCCGCCCGCCGGTATCTACCGCGTTCCGGCTATCAGTGTCGGCTGCCTTCCGGTCATCAACGTCGGCCTTGTTCCGGCCAAAACCGATAGCAAACACGGGTGCCACGCGCTGAATAATGCCATATAAAAGCAGAGTGGATACAACCGCAAGCAAGTGCAGGTGGATAAAACCGATCGTCAGGAAATCCGACTGCGACCAAAGCGCATGCACCGGAGGCCAGGCCATGAATGCCGGCAGTAAAAGTACCGGAACACTTGCGCCCAGGCCGATATACAAAAGCGATTCGCCTATTCGATTTTCGGCTTTCCCCTCTCCTGATTTTTTTCTCTCCCGCAGCGACATAAAGGTGAACCAGACAACCGCAAGCCCGCCTGCCGCGAAAAGAATGCTGCCGGTCAGGCCGGCTGCCGTCGTCACACCCACGGGCAGGCTCAGCATTTCCGGTGATTGCGGTCCGAGCTGCGGTAGCAACGCCGGCAGCAGGCCGGCCATCATCAGCCAGAACGGCCATGTCATCTGCCGGAACCGGGAATGCAAAAGATAACGGAAGGCGAGTCCGGCCAGTCCGAAAAGCAGCCAGCCGTTGAAAAGCACATGCAGGTAATACTGCACGGCCGCATCCATCCAGAAAGGAGAAAGGCCGCGACCGGCGGCAAGGAGCCACGGTCCCGCCGTAGCCATGACCATCCAGAAAACAGCTCCCTCAAGAAAATAGCGTGAGCCGGTGTTGCTGTCGGTGCGGGCGTGGCGGAAAAATATCCATGCAAGCACGTATCCGAGCAGCATGTGGATGGTGGAAAGTGCGATGGACAGCGGGGCGTATCCATCCCTGACAAAAGCGATGAAAAGGACAATGGTTACCAGGATGGTTAAGGCGGCCAGCACCCTGAGCGAACGGACCGGCAGCCGGTTCCGGCGGGTTCCTGCTTCGAGTATGAGTCCGGCCAGCGCCAGGAAGGTCCACCCGAGCAGTGCAACGTGCGAATGTCCATGCAACAGGTATTCCACCCGCAAAAACAGGGACCACGGGAGGTCCAGACCCAGCACCTGCCACTGCGGCCAGCCCCACTGCAGGCGCAGCCAGGTGCCGCTAAGAAGTGCCAGCAGCAGGAAAAGGAGAGAAGGCAGATAAAACCAGCGCGCGATCATGGTGGTTCAGTAGTTGCCCCGGTAGGACAGAATACGTGGAAATAACAGAATGGCAAATGCCGCGACAGAAATCGAGACTACAAGATAGCCTGAAAAAACCAGTATGTCCGCCTGCGAATGAACCGTACCGGCAATCGGGAGGAGGTGTCCCGCCGTTGCCGCTGCCATCCCGGCATTGAGCATGCAGCATGCCGCCAGTGCAGGGAAGGCCGGTCCGCGCAGGGGTTCCTGTCGATATTTGGGCAGCATCCAGTACGCTACAGCCAGGACAAACTGCAGCATCCATCCGAATATCATGGATCCGATATGGAGGGGCAATGCCGGCCAGAGTGCCGGCCACAGTTCAAGGGACTTTTCCGCGAGGATGAGGGTCCCGCTCAGCGCCCCGATCAGGAGCCAAAACAGTGCCGCTCGGATCATGTATCGGCTGATATCGGGCATGCTCAAAAGTAACGTTAGGGTGACGGGGGCGGGGCTTTGGATGTCGGCGGGTTCACTCTGGGGTTTTTTGTGGGGATGGCCCTTTTACCCCGTATTCGCGGCCAGATTTGACGCGTAAACAGCAGGAAAGCCCCCAGCTGCATCAGTCCCGATAACAGCAGGATCCAGACCGAAACCTGGTTCATCGCTGTCGTCAGGAATTCCGGAGCGACACCCGGCAAACGTGCAAGGCCTTCAGGAAATCGCCAGGCCCCATCCAGCCAGGGTTCGCTGATCCATCGCAGCAGCAGACCGATGTTCAGCAGCGCATACGTTGCGTAGTGGCCGGCCATGCTGCCTTTGGTGCCGGCGGCCGGACCGGAACCTGTCGCTGGCGCTTCCACACGGGGAAACATCCAGATGGCCACTCCGAAGATGACCTGTGTGATCCAACCGACCATGAGCATGTGGTAGAATACCGGACGCCAAAGCGTTCCTAATCCGAATCCGGGCATCTGCATGGCGAGATAGAGCAGAAGTGACAGGACCAGATACACGATTCCGGTCTTCAGGAAGAGACGCGAAATTGCCGGCATGAGTCAGGAGATGTTGTTTCGGATGAATGTGTTCATTCGGTTCATTCGGGAGTGCAGGTTCAACCAGGTCAAAAGGGCTGCAAGCAGAATCAGTGCGCCCAGTTGATGAAGCGAAGCGAGCCAGACCGGTACTCCCCACAGGAGATTCAGTGCCCCGGTGGTTATTTGCAGTGTTATGATGAGCAGCAATGCAAATCCTGCGAGTTGCAACGGTCCGGACCCGGATCGCAAACCGGCCACAGCCGGAATCAGAATAAAAATGGTCAGCAGCAGCCCCAGCAGCCGGTGGATGAACTGGATGGAGATGGCGTTGTGTGTAAGATCATACCACAACGGGGTGAAATAGCCGAGTTGCGGTGGGATCCAGTAATCACCCATTTTGGGAAATGTGGGATATACGTAGCCGGCTTTCAATCCGGCGGTCCACCCGCCAACCAGGACCTGGAGGAAGAGCAGGACGATGGCGGCCAGTGCGACGGCATGCAGAAGGTTTCCTCTTGTGAAACGAAATTGCGCGCCAAAGCCGGCCACGCTCATTAAACCGGTTGCTGCAGTCATGGGCCGGATTCTGCCCGGGCCCGCATTCCGTCCGTGAATCCGGTTCAACGCCATGGTCCATAACAGGGAAAAAAGGAGAAATGCCACAACCAGATGGATCCCCAGTCTCAAGTGGCTGACGACCGGCTGGGTGTCCAGCCCGCTTTGCACCATGTACCAGCCCAGAAACGCCTGGACTCCGCCCAGCATCGCAATACCTGCCAGCTTAAGCGCATCGCCGGGCGGCATGGCCCTCCTGGCGACGAACCAGAGGAATGGCAAAACGAACAGAACTCCCAGCAGACGGCTCAACATGCGATGGGAATACTCCCACCAGTAGATCACCTTGAATTCGGACAGACTCATCCCCCTGTGGATCTCCTGATATTCCGGAAATTGCCGGTAGGTCTCAAATACCTCTTTCCATTGTGCTTCGCTGAGCGGCGGTATGACACCGCGTATCACTTCCCATTCGGTAATGGACAGACCGGCCTGATTCAGACGCGTCAATCCACCAACAACAAGTATGATTGCAATCATGGCACAACCGCTGAAAAGCCATATTACACGTCTTTTCTGCCAAACAGGTGCGTCATTTTTATCCATCACTCACAGTTTCTCCCAGAAATGAAGTCCATACATATGTGTGCAACGGCACACCAGGATTGTTTCATACAGACGGCCTGACGTCATTTCATAATGACCAGGGCAAAACGAAGGATCCGGTCACCGACAGGATACACCGCATGCTCCTCGGACGGATTCAGGAAAATCCAGGATCCTGGTCGCATTTCGTGCTCTTCGGTCGGGGTTTTCAGCATTCCCTCCCCATCCATGGTTTGTATCCAGACGGGAAACTTCGAGGTATGCTCGTTCAGCTCCTCTCCCGGTGCCAGGTGCATGACCACCAATGCCGTATGATCGTTCTTGTGGACGGTTTCGCTCAGTATGCCCCTTTCCGGAAACTGCGCTCCGGATGGGGTAGTTATTTCACATCGTACAGCCATAATAAATCAGTATTAGTTATTGGTTTTTTATCATTTCTATGTGGACGGGCTTCCTGTTGCAGCCTGCCAGGAACGGTAAAAAGTCGCGCTAAATGCGGCCTGCCGTCAGAAATCCTTGACCAGGAATCGTCTGAAGCCGGCCGTTATCGGAACCGCAAGCCACACAAGCAGCGACGCCACACTGACGGACATTCCCAGCGGTGTTCCGAAAAACTCCCGGAAAACCGCACCGGTCAGCCCCATCAATGCGGAAATGTCAAACTGGAGCAACAGCAATATGCGGCCAAGATCGATCGGGTTCAGAAGCGACAGTACCAGCACCGGTTTTTCAAGCGGATAGCTTGAAAACATGTAGATCACAAAAAGGATGATCCCGTCGTAAATGATGGTGAAAAAGAGACAGATAACGAGTGCCAGCCCCAGGCCCTTGATGCGATCGTCGAAGCGGAGCGCCAGATAATAGGCTAATGCCACGAATATGACCGTCAGCATGGATCCGGTAAATACCAGCATGAGCGCGGAGCGCCAGGCTTCGGCACCTGCGGCGTTGTACAGATAGGGCAGCAGGACACCACCCGAAAAAGCGGCTACCAACGGCAGGGCAAGACCGAGAAACATCCCCCAGAAAAGCTGATGTCTCTTCACCGGATGGCACAAAAGCAGCTCGATGTACTCCCGTGCGTTATACAGATAAAACGCACCCAGGATGATGGATGCCAGGGGAATCACGATCAGGACGATGTTCATCATGCTGGTGGCTACCCGCAGGCCATCACCGCCGAACCGGAACAGTATATCGGTCAGCACCAGGAAAAAGAGTATGTAGGCGATGATCCA
>SKXL01000196.1 GCA_007128425.1 Balneolales bacterium
CGTCTTTGCGGAGAAAAGATGAAATAATGCCGGGATCAGTTTTCGTTTTGTCAGATCTCCTGTTGCACCGAATATGATCAGCGAGAAGGGATCAGGTTTGTGCTCATTGTTCATTTGATTCTTTTTTTTACAATGAGCAAAATATAGGATTTTATTGAATTTCCCATAATCGGGAATCCGGTACATTTATTTTGTATAAACCTGCCTGCTTAAACGAAAATGTATACTCATAAAACGTAAAGAGAAGCTAAAAAGATCATCTGTTTCTTTTAAGGCGGGTAACGGTTATTTTTGGGCGTTTCCCAGGCTGACCAATCTCAAAAAAAATCATACGTTAAAGACACACATTCCATGAATATCCACGAATATCAGGCAAAAGAAATACTAAAGAATTACCAGGTTGCCGTACCGGAAGGCATTGCGGTCTTTTCTGTTGATGATGCCGTCAAGGCTGCTGAAAGCCTAAAACAGAAGGGCACCACACTGTTTGTGGTGAAAGCGCAGATCCATGCGGGCGGTCGTGGCAAGGGCCGCACCAGATCATCCGGTGCAAAGGGCGTAATCCTGGCCAGGTCGGTGGGTGAAGTGAGGGCAGCGGCCGAATCGTTGCTTGGCGATACGCTGGTAACCATCCAGACCGGTGAGGCAGGAAAGAAAGTCGAGCGGCTCTACATCACCGACGGAGTGGAGATCAGGCAGGAGTATTATGTCGGAGTAACCCTGGACCGCACCCGTAACCAGAACGTGATTATGGTTTCTACCGAAGGCGGTGTTGAGATTGAGAAGGTAGCCGAAGAGACGCCCGAGAAAATCGTCAAAGAGTGGGTGGAACCAGGACTTTCACTGCAGGGCCACCAGGCACGTCGGCTGGCATTCGCACTCGGACTCAAAGGCGATCCGTTCAAAAAAGCGGTGAAATTCATCATGTCGCTCTACAAGGCTTTCAAAGAGACCGATGCCTCCATTGTGGAGATCAATCCGCTGGCACTTACCGGTGATGACGATATCGTTGCCCTGGATGCCAAAATCAACTTCGATGATAATGCCCTGTTTCGCCAGCCGGAAATTTACGAACTTCGCGACAAGTCGGAGGAGGATCCGCTGGAAGTGGAAGCGGTGGAATCTGATTTGAACTACATCAAGCTGGACGGCAATGTCGGATGCATGGTTAACGGAGCCGGACTTGCCATGGCGACCATGGACATGATCAAGCTGGCCGGCGGCGAACCTGCCAATTTTCTGGATGTCGGCGGCGGCGCCAACGTGGAGACGGTGCGCAACGGTTTCCGCATCATCCTCAAGGATCCCAATGTGGAGGCGATCCTGATCAACATATTCGGCGGAATTGTGCGGTGTGACCGGGTGGCCGGCGGCATTATCGAGGCGGCCAAGGATCCGGAAATCATTAAAAAGCTCGAACAGATGCCTTTAATTGTGCGGCTTCAGGGCACAAACGCAGAAGAGGGCAAAAAACTTATCGATGAGAGTGGCCTGAATGTGATCTCCGCCGTATTGCTCAAGGAGGCAGCCGACGAGGTCTCCAAAGCAATAAGCGCCTGACGAGATCATTCATTCATCTCTTATATGCCTTCATGACCGAGGTATAGTACGTTTCATAGAGATCAACGACCTTGTTGAGTTCAAACTCTTCGGCTCGCTTGCGGGCATTGGAGGCCAGTTTTTTCTGGAGCTTGTCATCTCGCAGAATGGAAACCGAATAACTGCCCATCTCATCAATATCACCGAGTTCACTCAGATAACCGGTTTCGCCGTGGATATTCAGCTCGGGAAGTCCACCGATGTTGGAACTGATGACAGGCACGCTGCAGCTCATGGCTTCCAGGGCCGCGAGTCCGAATGTCTCCGAACCTGACGGTATAAGGAACAAATCGGCAATGGAAAGGATATCCTCGATTTTTTCCTGCTTGCCGAGGAACCGGACCTTGTCACAGATCTTGAGCTCACGGCACTTGCTCTCCACTTTGGGTCGATCCGGACCGTCCCCGATCAGCAGCAAATGCGCTTTGATACCGCTCTGGAGAACCCTGTTGAAAATCTCAACCGTATCGCTCACCCGCTTGACCTCCCGGAAATTGCTCACGTGCACCAGCACTTTCTCGCCGTTCGGACAGAGCGCTTTCTTGAAATGGCTTTTTTCGGATTTCCGAAATCTCACCAGGTCGATGAAATTGGGAATAACTTCTATCTTTTTCTTTATGTCAAACCGTTTGCAGGTTTCGTCCCGCAGGTAATCCGATACAGCGGTCACTCCGTCGCTTTTATTGATGGAGAAAGTGACAACCGGTGTGTAGCTCGGATCGCTTCCCACAATGGTAATATCGGTCCCGTGCAGGGTAGTGATAACGGGTATGCCCTCTCCGGATTCCTTAAGGATCTGATTGGCCAGGTAGGCCGATGTGGCGTGCGGAATGGCATAATGTACATGGAGCAGATCCAGTTTCTGGTACGTGATAATATCCACCATATGGCTTGCAAGCGCCAGGTCATAAGGCGGATATTCAAACAGAGGATAGGCCGAGAAGGTCACCTCGTGGAATGAGATGTTCTCATGGAATTCATCCAGCCGCATGGGTCGGGCATAGCTGATGAAGTGCACATTGTGGCCGCGTGAGGCGAGACCTTTGCCAAGTTCAGTCGCCACAACACCGCTGCCACCATAAGTCGGGTAAAGTACGATTCCAATATTCATAAATATTTCTGGCGGTTGCCAATTTCAATAAGCGTATAAACTCTCCTTTGGCATGCTGTCATTTAACTATTTCAAATGATATTGTATTTAAAAAGGGAAGATACGGATTATAACCGACATTTTTTCGGGTCCGTACCCGGCCGCTCTCCATTTTCAGATGGCGTTATCGGTGAGATGTATTGATCTTCCTGCAGAGAAAGAACCATAAAATTGAAGAAAATCATTCCGCCGGATAAGCATCGGATTGGATTTACGTTTCTAAATATGAAAATATCGTAATGGAAGAATTGTGTTTCCATGTTGTATATTTCATCGATTGGGTCATTTATATTACATTTGCCCGGCAGAATCGTTATTCTGCATGATTTACAGACGTTACGAATTACTGATACATTATGGCAGGTCATTCCAAGTGGTCGAAAATCAAGCGCAAGAAAGCTGGTGTAGATGCTGCGCGTTCGAAGGTTTTCAGCCGGATTTTACGTGAAATTACAATTGCGGCACGATTGGGTGGCGGAGATCCCGCCGGCAATCCGCGGCTCAGCCTTGCCATCGATAACGGCAAATCCAACAATTTACCCAAAGAGAACATTGAGCGGGCCATTAAAAAGGGCACCGGTGAACTTGGGACGGGCGAAAGTTATGAGGAGGTTGTATATGAGGGCTACGGTCCGGGCGGCGTTGCCTACATCGTGGAAGCAACGACCGACAACTCAAAGCGCACCGTGGGTGAAATCCGGCATGCATTCACCCGGTTTGGCGGCAATCTTGGCACCAGCGGTTCCGTATCCTATCTTTTTGATCAGAAAGGCATTATCTCCATTCCATCAGAGGGAATCGACAAGGAGGAGCTTATGCTTGCGGCCATCGATGCCGGCGCCGAGGATATTGGAGACGATGATCCGGACCAGCTGGAAGTCACCACCCGGCGCGAAGACCTGTTTGCCGTCCATAAGCAGCTCGAGGAACTCGGCTACATCATCTCTAACGCCGAACTTCAGTGGGTTCCCGCAACCGAAGTCAAACTGGATGAAGCCACCGCACTTACCAATTTCAAACTGATGAGTTATCTTGAAGATAATGACGATGTCAGCAACGTATTTAACAATATGAAGATGGATGAGGAGACCATGGCCATAGCCGAACAGCTGTAACAGCTCTCAGGTTCAGGCCGGCATCCTCACAACTACAACCCCGATGCATAGCAAATTGCCATTTCTACTGACGGTTCTTTTCGCACTTGTGCTGACCGGATCGGTTGACAACAATCGAGCCAGAGAGGCAAACCGTGCGTTTCAGGATGGTGATTTTGAACAGGCCGAAATGCTATACCGGCAAATTCTGGAGCGAAATCCCGAATCGCCGCGCATCCTGTTCAATCTCGGCAATGCGCTGGCCTACCAGGGAAAGTTTGATGAGTCGTTTGAAGCATTTCAGCAGTACCGGGAACTGACCGACGATCCTGCCGGACAATCCGCTGCGGAGTACAACATGGGTTATCTGTATGGTGAGCAAGGTAATATCAGAGAAGCCCTTCGCCATCTTCAGGATGCCATTGAGCTGGACCCGGATGACGAAGACGCCAAGTTCAACTACGAACTATTGCGCCGCAGGCAGCAGGAATCACCGCCCGACCAGGGCGATGACGAACAACAGGAGGATCAGCAGCAGGATCCACAGGACAGTCCGATCCCTCCGACACAGGATCAGGATCCGGATCAGGATGACGAGGAGACACAGCAATCACCCTCCGAGTCCGATGATCAGAGTCCGCAATCGGAGCGCGATCAGCAAGGCGGTGCACAGCCCGAAATTACCGATCAGCAGCTTGAGCATGCCGAGAACATCATGAACGCACTCGAACAAATCGAGAAGGACCTGATAAAGGATTTCAAGAAACGCCAGCACGACGCTGTTGAACCGCATGAAATAGACTGGTGAGAAGGATGAGGTCAATACCCAAACCTGCAGATAAAGTTCCGGTATACTTGCCACCCGGCGGATCGGGGCAGATGCTTTTTACAATTGTTTTTATTGCAATTTTATCGGTTGCAGGTATGCAAGCTGCACACGCAAGCGATGTACGCGTTTCCGCTTCGGTTTCCTCCACACATATCGCTTCGGGCCAGGAATTCACGCTTACCGTGGAAGTGCGAAGCCGTGATCCTCGCAATGTATCGCGTCCGGAGCTGCCCGAGCTCAACGGCATGCAATACATGTCAAGCCTCCCGCAGACCAGCAGTCGTTACTCCCTGGTCGATGGTATCGCCCAGATGACCTACCGTTTCAGTTACACCCTGATTGCCATGGAAGCCGGATCTTTCGAGATTCCGTCGGTCTATGTTTCTGTGGATGATCGCGAATATCACACCCGGCCAATTTACATGAGAATTCGGCCTTCCGGAGATGATTCACACCCGGTGGCCCGGCACACCAGACGATCCGAAATGTTTCTGGAACTGGAATTGAGCGAAGAGCGCCCCATTAGGGGGCAGCAAATCGTTGCCGAAATCGTGCTTTATTTCCGGAACACCATTGAAGTGAACACTTTTCATGTTACCGAAAGTTGGCAGACCGAGGGTTTCTGGCGGGAGGATCTGAACCGGAGTCCGACCCGACGACCGGAGTCCGTGATCCTCGATGGCAATCCCTATCGCCGGGCCGTACTCAACCGGTATGCTCTGTTTCCCACCCGCACGGGTGAATTGACCATACCGCCGTTTTCGATTCGCGCATCGGTGCGACAAAGTGGTCGTTTCCGCGATGACTACAGTGGTTTTTTTGACGGGTTCGGACAACAGCGAAATGTGGATCTGAAAACCTCTCCGAAATCGCTACGAATTCTGGCACCACCCGCACCGCCATCTGGCGGACAGCTCATCAGCGCACTCGGTCAATTTCGCGTGGAACGAACGTTGAGCCAGGATGTGGTGAAACTGGGCGAATCGGTTGATGTGATCACGGAAATACGTGGATCCGGCAATCTCGGTCTCATTACCCGACCCGTCTTTGAGTATCCGGCGAGCTTCGATACCCATCGGCCCAGGGAGGTTATTGAGCGGAACGAACGATCACCACAGATGTCAGGCAGCAAGCAATTTCGTGATGTTCTGATTGCTCGCAACGCCGGCACCTATAGCATTCCGGAGAGTACCATTCTGGTCTATGATGATGCCCGGCGTCGGTACGAACGCCATTTGCTGCCGGAGCTGACGATCGAGGTCGTCCGGGATCCGAACGCACGGATCACCATAGCCCAGAACGAACGGATCCGTCTGACCCCCATCCGTGGCTCGGTCACGTGGACCAATGCAAACCACCGGCATGTATGGTTTTCGTGGTGGTTTTGGTTCGCACTTGTCATTCCGGCGGGTATCTTTGCCTACGGCTTGCGGGCGCACCTGTATCAGAAAAAACTGGGCAGCGATGAGTCGTTTTCACGTAAAGAGCGTGCCAGGGACAAAGCCAACAAACTTCTGAAATCCACATCACGAATAACCGGAACCAAGGAGATTTACGGTGTCATTCACAAGACGCTCAACAATTATATTACAGACCGTACCAATCTGCCTCACGCCGGTTTGTCTGACAGACAGATAGTGGATGAGCTTCATAAGAAGAATGTGTCTCCGCCAGTGATCAAGCGTGTACAAACTCTGTTGGAAAAATGTGCGACTGTCCGCTACACGCCATACCCCTCATCACGTGACCTGATGTCCGATCTCTCCGAGGTCCGCAGGCTCATTTCAGATCTGGAAGCAGAAATATGAGGATAGCGATTCCACATTTACCGACGGCCCAACATCTTCTAAGCGCAGCCGGCCAACACAAATACAACACAGGGTTTCGTCGGCTGTGTCGATTGCGTTACCGCCTCCCATTTATGACTTTCATGCTGCCATTGTTGTTTATGGCTGTGTTCATTTTAATACCCTCATTGTTGCCCGCCACCGCGTTGGCATCGGACGGGACCATAGCCGCCCCGGATCAATTTTCATCCGCTACAGCCCAGAATCAAACCGGAAGTACATTTGAGGAGCGCCCGCAGGCGCTGTTCAACCGCGGCAACTTCATGATGGAGGAGCAAAACTACGCGGAAGCCCTTGATGTATTCAGACAAATCGAGAAACAGGGTCATGCTTCCGGACCGCTATTCTACAACATGGGCATCAGCTACCTCTATCTGGATTCACTGGGCAAGGCCTCTTTTTACTTTCACAGGAGCATTCCTTACCGCGAGACGACCCATCTCGGACAGGAGGGTATCGCGGTCGTTGAACAGCTGATGCGCACGCGTGGAACGTTTATTCCCCAGCTTCCCTGGTATGCTTTTTTTGACTGGTTCTTTTTTTACATGAACCATCTGACCTGGATTATTTGGGGCCTTGTCCTGCTCAATGCCGGAGTCCTCGTGCTGGTTGCGGGCTGGCTGTACCGGCCGGACCGAAGAATTGCCATTACAGGCATGACTGTTGCTGTTGCCGGCATCATCCTTGTCATCGCCGGCGTATCCATATCCATCTGGGCCAATGGTTACCGGCAGGGGGTGGTGGTGGTGAACACCGTGCCGATCCAGCCTCAACCCGACCTTATCGTGGACGAAGATATGGCCCCGGATTTGGCATATGAAGCATATACTGTTACCTTGGACCAGCGCAAAAGCATAGTGCACGAAAACTGGGTACACATCCGGCTCCGCAACGGAGTATCGGGGTGGATTCCGGAATCAACCGTGCGCTTGTTGTAATTTTATCGTGAAAATTATTAGAATCCAGCTGAAGATATTTTAAAGGAACAGTCCTGCCCGGATTTATGATACCGGAATCTTGCAGTCATGTTATTGACCTGAATTTCAAACAAATCATATTAAAATGAGTACCCCCTTAGCGTATATTCAAAAACATCAGGAAACATTCAAAGAGGAACTTTTTGATCTGTTGCGCATACCAAGCATCAGTGCCGATTCGGACTATGATGAGGATGTGCGCCGTGCTGCCAGGTTTGTGGCTGGTCAGCTTGAAAACATCGGGCTGACCAACGTGAGTATTGAAGAAACCGAAGGGCACCCGATCGTGCTGGGTGAATACCTTGAGGCCGGTCCGGACAAGCCGACAATCCTTATATACGGTCACTATGATGTGCAGCCACCCGATCCGCTGGATGAGTGGGAGACCCCGCCGTTTGAGCCGACAGTCCGCGACGGCAAAATCTACGCCCGTGGGGCAAGTGATGACAAGGGTCAGTCCTACACGCACATCAAAGCTATCGAGTCTTTTCTAAAAACCGGTACCGAGCTGCCTGTGAATGTCAAGTTCATCATTGAGGGTGAAGAGGAGATCGGGTCTCCGAGCCTGGTACCTTTTCTGGCAGCCAACAAAGAGCGTCTTTCATGTGACATGGTACTTGTTTCCGATACCGCCATGTTTGCCAAGGATACACCTTCCATCACCTACGGCCTGCGCGGTCTCATGTACCTTGAAGTGGAGGTGGTCGGACCCAATCGCGACCTGCATTCCGGTGTGTACGGCGGCGGAGTTCAGAATCCGGTCAATGCCCTTTGCGAGATGATTGCCAAACTGAAGGATGAGAAGGGGGTGATTCGGATCCCCGGATTCTATGACAAGGTGCGCGAGCTGACCAAACAGGAGCGGGAGGCATATAAAGAGCTCCCGTTTGATCAGGAAACCTATAACAAGACACTGAATATTGAGGAAGAGTTTGGCGAGGAGGGATTCTCAACACTTGAGCGCGTGAGCGCCAGGCCATCACTGGATGTGAACGGTATCCGGGGCGGATATCAAGGCAGAGGGGCCAAAACCGTACTTCCTGCCAGGGCGTTTGCCAAGATCAGCGCTCGCCTGGTTCCGGATCAGGAACCGAAAGAGATCTACAAGCTGATCGAAGCCTACCTGCACGAAATCACGCCTCCCGGGGTGCGCGTGAATGTCAAGGAGCACCACGGCGGGTACCCTGTGCTCGTTGACCTGAATTTCTATGGCCTGAAAGCCGCTGCCGCTGCTTTCAAAGAAGTGTACGGAAAGGAGGCGCTCTTCAGCCGGGAAGGCGGATCCATCCCGATCGTGGCCGATTTTTCCAAGACGCTGAACGCAACCACGATTCTGATGGGGCTCGGGCTGAACTCCGATTCCATCCACTCACCAAACGAACATTTCCATCTCAAGGATTTTGAGCGGGGTATGAAAACCTCGGCACGGTTCTTTGAGCTGCTCGGAGATTACGTGGAGTGACGAAGGCCGGC
>SKXL01000032.1 GCA_007128425.1 Balneolales bacterium
CCCTCGCCGGCATCGGTCAGCAACAGGGTGTTTCCTGCCGGAGTTTCGATGCGCACCGATGGTTCGTCATCATCGAAAATAAGTTTCAGTTTTTCCCGTGTTACGATCCCTTTCTGTTGATTTTCGTCATCTGCGGGAATGGGCGCGGGTTTGGCACTGCTGTGAAGCATACCCATCACCACGGCATCGCGGGGATCGTCATTGACGAACCCGACCAGCACTTCATCGCCTATGTCGGGCCGGAACACCACTCCGCGCTCATTGCCGGCATCGGTCAGCAGCAGCCGGGCCCAGATGCCCTCATCCTCCGCATCAATAATCGGGATGGATACACGGATTCGTTCTTCACCTTCAGGATCGCCCTCCAGCTGCCGGACCACCCCCGCCTGAAAACCGTTGACGGCAGGGAGCATCCCTGCGGCCGGCCGTTCAATGATGTCATCTTCCTGATAGAACCATTTCGGCGAGAGGCCGAATTCAATATCGGTGTACCATTTTCCGGTGGAAACCCGATGTGAAACACCAGCCACGAAGACGTTTCCATTAAACCGGTCCCCAAGTCCGTGCAGCTTGAAGGTATCACCGGGCGTGATGCCGGCAAAGCCCTGGCATTTCACCCGGCCGCGTATTTTCGTCAGGCGGCTTTTTGCAAATGCGGCATCAGCCCATTCCTGCAGTTCGGCATTGGGCCGGAAGCCGCTGTGTCGCAGTTCCAGTCCGCCGTCGCCAAGAATTCCGGCGAGATCTTCACCCGAAATATTTCCGGCTGAGTCAGGTGGCGGCCCTTCGCCGTCAGCCTGCGAAAGCTCCTGGTCGGCAAAGCTCCATCCGGATGATCTGACGGAGCGGTAGTGGTCGCGCACATCCATTCCGGCCTCAAAATCAAAAATGGTGGCGCCGAACGTGAGCTCCAGCTTCGGATCATCAATCACGGGCTTTTTTACGACGATTTTTCCGTCGTTCACGACCACCACCTGTCCGTTCATTTCTGCCCGGCAGAGGATGAAATCCCAGTCTGTTGCATAATACTGTACCATTTGCCGGTGATCCACGGCAGTATCCTGAAGCTCTTTCTGGAGTCCGTAGGCGTCAATGAGCTCGCCGATGACATCTTTGTCGCTCATATCCCTGAAGAAACGGTTTTTTCGACCGGATGTCATCTTGACGCTCGCATCCTTGCACTCCACCCGGAGCATTGAGCCCGTACCGTCTGCAGCCGAAATGCGATGCCGGGCAATAATGCCCTCAAAGACGGTGGTGTTGTCGTTATGGTAGCCGATATCAATCCGGATGGTGCGGCCGGGAGCAAACAGCTCGCCATCGCTGATTTCGAATTTTTCCTGCGAGGGATCACCGTCATTGACCAGAATGGTAGCCGAAGGGATGCGGTTGACGGACCTGGATACACCGACTCCCAGTATCTGTATGGAAGCCGGGATTTTCTTACCTTCGGAGAAGATATCGACCGTTGCAAGATCGGTCGATTGGCCGGCGGGAATGGTTCTGGGACCTGGCATATCAAGACTCGCGAACCGGAGGGAACAGGATCTGATCGCCCGGTTTTATGTTTCTGAAGTTTGTGATGTTATTGTGATCGGCGACCTGCAGATAGTATTTTGGGTCACCGTAGATTCGGTAAGCCATCAGGGGGAGCGAGTCACCTTCGCTGGCCGTTCTCTGGTGAGTAATGTCCGGCGAGCTGCTGTCCTCCCTGGCCGCCCGGTACTCATCGGAAAGGGACCCGTGGAATGTAGCCGTGATCACAGCGCGCAGCGGTGTGCCGCCCGGTTTGAAAAGAGTGTATTTGATGCTGGCTGACTTAAGCACGGACTTGAGTACCAGTGTTCCCCAGAGCACCTTCAGGTAGCGGGGTTTGTGCTCCTCACCCTGATAGTCGTAGGTGTTGTCCAGAAATTCATCCACCTGGGTCTGAACATCAATGGGTTCACCTGTAGTGACGCCGGTGCCGTCGATCAGGATGTCGAGCGACAGCTCCTGCGGTTTCAGATGTGAAAATGAGGGCGCTGTCGCTGAAGTTCCGAAGGCCTGGCTGACATCGCTCTCCACCTCGTAGTTGACGGTATAGCTGTCGGGATTGAACATGACGGTGAACTCCCCGTCCTCCTGCGAAAAATTCGCATCTCTGAAAGACTTTATCACCAGTTTTTCCAGCTTGCCGTTGTCAGTGACAGCCATTATCGCTCCTCTTTCTTTTGCAGGATTTCCAGCACTCTGCGAACGGATTCTTCGATGATCTCGTCACGATCGGCCGATCCGTTTCTTCCATTCCCGGAACGGGCATCAGACCCGGACGAACCCGTCACTTCAGCTTTTATGAGCAATTCCCTGATTTCAATCGGCATGATCAAAATATTTGAGTGTAGTATTGATAGGTGATCTCGACCGTATCGACAACCACCTCGTTTTTTGTTGCGTCCAGATCCGACACAGACCATTTCACCGGATAGGCATTCACAAAATTCCAGCTCATCACCGGATTGTGCTCTTCGTTGAGCAGGGAGACCTTGAGCATGACCGGCTTGAAGTCGAAGTTCTCGATGGCATTTCGAAACCATGTGACCAGGCCGGTGTTCTTCATCATCCCCCGTTTCAGCACCAGATTCGGGTACACTGCGGGAAGAGGGAGTTTGTGTGTGAACCGGTTTTCTCCCCCTTCCTTTACATCTTCCGTCCCGATCTCCGATGACAGTCCAGATACTTCCTGGAAGCGGATATCGTTGTCCGTGAGATCATCGACGCCCATAAACTCCACTTTAAAGTGGAAGCCGGTCAGCGGATAGTCCATGGTCAGCCTTCGTTTTCGATGGTTAACCCTTCGTGCGCGATTTCAATGCTCTCAATGGCCACTTCGTTGCCGTCAGATTTCAGATCGGGTCCCTCCACCTTGACCGGGAACGCGTTGCGCACCTTCCAGACCATGACCGGGTCGTGCTCCTCATTGAGCAGACTGATCATAATATCACGCCGCTCGACTGTGTTCAGCTTTATGGTATTGAGCCAATCGTAGTACTCATTGTCACCCTTGAAAACACCCCGTTTCAATGTGATGTTGTCGTACTTTTTGAGACCGGGCATCTTCTGCATGGAGTACTCCGGACTGTTGCCGTCACGATACTCGATGGCTTCGGTTTCTATGTTGAGTCCGGACGCTTCTGAAAAGCCGATTTTCGTACCGCCCCATTCGACTTGAAAGTGGAATACAGGTATTGGATAAGCCATGGTTCATTCCTGTGGTTAAAGTTAAAAGTTGGTGATTCAGGATTCCTGCATCTTGTGGGAGAATTTGAGGATGATGAACTCGGCCGGCCGGACCGCAGCCATACCGATCTCCACATTCATCCTGCCTTCGAGGATGTCGATATTGGTCATGGTGAGTCCCAGCCCGATCTTGACAAAAAAGGCCTGATCAGGGGTTGCTCCGGCCAGAGCCCCTTCCCGCCATTTCTGAGTGAGGTAGTTTTCGATCATGGCCTTCACCTTGACCCAGGTGTTGGCATCATTTGGTTCAAAAACAGCCCAATAGGTTGCGTTTTTGACGGATTCCTCCACCATATTGAAGAAACGGCGCACCGGTATGTATCTCCATTCGTTGTCGTTTCCGGCAAGGGTCCGCGCGCCCCACACCATATGACCGCGTCCTGAAAACACGCGGATGGCGTTTACCGATTTGCCGGCCGTGGTATCGATGTTCATGGAGGCCTGATCCCTTGAGTCGATATCCCGGCTGAGTTTCACGACGCTGTTCAGGCTGACATTGGCCGGTGCCTTCCACACACCCCGTTTCCGGTCAACATCGGCATAGATGCCGGCTACAGCACCGCTGGGCGGGAGGATGGAGGTGTCCCGGTTGAGCGTATCCAATACGTTCTTCAATGCCGGCAGGCCGAGAACTACGATCTGCTCGTGCTGCGATTCAAGCTGTTCACCCTCGGACAGCACCTCTCGTATGGCATTGACAACGGAGTAAAAAGTGCTGCTGACCATCGGTTCAACAGCGATCATATTGTCGCGCCGTTGAGCCGAATCGTCACCGGCTTCCGGGAAAGCGGCGTTGTTCGTATCTGTCGGATTGAAGATGCCGTTCCATCCGGCGAAATTCCACGTGAGTTCATCATGCCGCGGAAAATTTGAGGATGCGCCGGGGTGGACGAGCTGCGCAGCGCTGTTGTCGATCTCCACCAGACTTTTCATGCTGTCGGCCAGTTGGGTGGTCAGCAGGTTGGCCAGGTAGTCGAACACAGGATTGTCGGTCTTTTCCCATTTGTCATGTGCACGCTCGTCCAGGAACTTGTGGGCCAGTTCATATACTGCATCGACCATTTTCACAAAATTGGCGCGAATGGAATTGATTGCTGCGTCCTCTGATATGCTGTTGTAGAAGGCTGCCTTCTCGTTCTCAAAATATTCCTCCAGGGTATTCAGGCTGTTGACCTGTTTGAACTTGGAGAGTTCACTGTCCAGGTCGGCATTGCTGTCGACGATGTTGTCAAGCTTGATGAGCGCCTGTTTCAAGTCATCGTCATCATCGTCGACAAGCGTTGACCAGTCGAACGGCTGGGAGTATTTTTTTACACTTCCCTTGATATCCCTGTACTTGAGATTCCGGCCCAGGTTTGCAAAAAGGTTGGGATAGTATGCTGCGCCGTACTTGAGGTTCCGGCTGCCGATCTGTTTTCTGAACATTCCGACATCCTTGCCGATCCCCTCCTTGTCTTTTACATCACAGATCACAAACCGGTCCATCAACTCAGCGGATTGTGCAAGAGCTGTTTTCTGCACATCTCCCAAATCCTCTGCAGGGAGCAGCGTTGCATCCGGAAACACGAACAGCGTCGGCTCGTCAAACTTCTCCAGCGCATTGATCCCGGCAATGAAATCCGCTTTTGCCGGCTTCTGGTGAAAGTCTCCGATAGATACGATATAACAGTCCCCGCCACCATTTGCGAAATACAATCGCAGTGAATCAAACATCAGATACTGATCATCCAGCGCGAAGTCCATGACAGCATTGTCACCTGCCAGATTGATATTTTCCACATGCACCGGCGGTGGTCCTCCGTACTTTTCTCTGAATTCCGCAAGAGATCTGAGCCGAAGCGGCTTGAGATGCAGGTCTCCGGCCCGCTTGTCTTTGGCCGAACCGGTATATCCGATGAAAGCAGGAATAGCTGTTTCAACCTCTGCAACGGATGGAGGGAACAGCGAAATTTCCTCCACATAAACCCCCGGGGTTCTATATGTACTTGCCATGATTGTTTTCCTCTTTTTTGTTGGGTGTCAGGTCTGCTGAAATACATGCCGGCAGCAGCCGGCAATAATTGAGGACGCCATCACAGGGTGATGAAAATGTCCGAATAGAGCTTGTTGTGATCGACCGGATCCGGTTCTGCAAACCTTGTTCCGGGATTTGGCAGTGTATCAAGCACCAAATGAGTGGCGGCGCCGGTTTGCCTTCTCAGGCTGA
Source organism: Balneolales bacterium (assembly GCA_007128425.1). GTDB lineage: Bacteria > Bacteroidota > Rhodothermia > Balneolales > Natronogracilivirgulaceae > SKNL01. The sequence continues at coordinate 5,486 of SKXL01000032.1, forward strand.
TGTTGCTTATCCCCGCTTCCTGCAGGGGAATGGCCTGTTCCGATTCAAAAAGAAGAGCGTCTTCCGGCAGCTCATCATCATTCTTTTTTGAAAATGAGTAGGGTGCGGCAAGAATGACAGGATTGTTCAGATTGACTCCCGAACGATTCCGGATGTGGTATCTCCAGAATGTGGAGCGGTTCTGAAACCGGATCTCATATTCGGGTTGCTTCATGATCTGTTGCCCGTCAAACATCCGGTGTGTTACAGCAGCTCCGGATCCCGGATCGATTTCAACCACCGCCAGCAGCATTCCCGGGTAGCGCTCAGCGGCATGGTACCATGTGTTGATGGCTTTATTGCCAAACCAGAGTGTATAGAAATCCGATGGAAAACCGGTCATGTCAAACGAAAAGTAAAGCGTGTCATCCTGCGGATCCGTTGTTTGCGTCAGGAGAACACGACCCTGAGCTGTCCGAACGGTTGCTGTTCCCGGAATGGTCTGATCTGATACCGTATATTTTAAAGCGTTGTCTTTCAGGATGGCAAACGAGTTGCTTTCCATGCCGGCAAACTGCGATGGATGCAACAGGAGAGCCTCGTCATCCGTTGATCCGTTACGGTTGCCCAGGAGCATGGCACCCGGTTCATCATCCGTGAGCGGCAAGTTTGTTATACTGGAAAATCGGGTGGATGTGGAAACCAGATGGAACCGGAAGCGGGCACCATCCGGCAGGGCCCGTCTCAGCTTGCGCTCAGTCCGTTGTCCATTATCCGCGCCGGTTGCGCCGTTATCAGTAGCGTCGCCATCAGTTGTATTTGAACCGGACGTATCAGATCCGGCAGGGCCGGCATCAACACTCTCTGCAGCAACTAAAAAACCGGATTCCGTTATTCTGAAAAGGAGCTTGTTGTTGTCAATAAGCCGCAGTGTTTCAGCGGTCGGCAACACCATCAGGTGTCTGGCCGCACCGTCAGCATAGAAGGAGTGGCGCAGGCGCACCCGGAACAATATATCGAACGAAATAATCATGAGTGCCCTTTTCCCTTTATCCTGACTTCCTTCAGTGGATACGCAAGCTCATCAGCCTCGCCTTCCTGAATGACAAGCATTCTCATTTTAAAGAGAACAGAAGGCATGTATTTAGCACCTATCATTCCCCAGATATGGTTAAGCTGCTCAAATGAGGGGGACTGCAGGTCGAATATCAGGCGATCAATGGATGGGCCCAGGGAGGGATAGCGGTTGCCTGAAAAGACATTTCTGCTTTGGAAAAAAGAAAGAACCTGGGAAACAGCCTTCAGGGATTCACTGTACTCGCTGAAGTTGGCACAGAAAAGCAGGTAGAGATTGATCTTGATGTCCGGGTTGCCTTGAGCAGTCATAACACCGTTATCAACAGGCATCTTCCCCTGCGTTTTGGCGTGCGCCTCTTCCTCGATGTTGATCAGTGAAATACCCACATGGTTGTTCGGTATTTTCAGTGAACCGTTCTGCCTCACCACGCCCGAAATGGCGACCCTGTTATTCTGTACTCCTGATTTTAATTTCAGGTACGTATTCAGTTGATCTTCGAGAAAGACCAGGGACTTTTCTATGAGCATTGCTTCTAACCGAACCTGTATTCAGCGTCATGTTTCATACCCATAAGTAATTGTTTTACAGATCATTTTCACTCCCAATCTTTGCTCCGGAATTTTATTCCGGAATTTTATTCCCGAATTTTTTGAAGCGCTCCTGCAGCTCTTTGTCGGCCATCTTTCTTATGTGCGAAGGCGGGTAATTCAGGTGATATTTGATGAAGTTGTTCAGTGCTTTTTCATCCGGCAGACTGTGGGCATGGGCTATTTCAAGATTGGTGTATTTACGGTCGGACCGCAGCTGCCGGACAATGCTTTTCAGGCGTTTATAATCCAATACCTTGAGTGGCCTGACCCGAAAGTGCCGAAGGAATTGATAGGCGAATTTTTGGGGGTTGTCATACCCCATCAGGGTTGACCATTCCGAAACACGTGCTATCCGCGACAGATTGGGCTCCAGTCTCTCTATTGCCGTTGATATCTGTTGATATTGCACTCTCATAAAAACTCCCTGTTAAACTTTCTGGTACATAAATCCCGACATCCGGATTACCGGATCCATCACATCCGAAATGCCGGTGTTATTGCCGTATGCCTGTTGCGCTTCAGAGATGTCCAGCGTCGTTATGCCATATTCCTTACCAACGCAGTTCGACACTTGGTGCAATAACACGTCCTTTGATTAACAGATTACTCAAAGAGAGGTTTGTTACAAATTTATCTCTATGTAAGCAATTTAAAATTAGAAAGATAGGCTGTTTGAATTATGGCTGAAGAATAATGGCATTGAGAGGCAACCACTTGCCGAGTTTTCAGGTATTGGGTACTAAACAGCACGTGCTCCGAACAGAATCAGAAATCATAAAAATCAGTCAATGCCATATGAAATGCTCATGACAGAGCGGGAGTTCTGACGCACAGGTGTATGTTTAAAATCTGTCATGGCATCACATGTGACGTCAGAATAAAAAATCATAAACTCATGAAAAATTTGATGTTACCATTGGTAGCCATATTTGCCATGGTGCTGCCGGCATCAGCCCAAATTGATTACAACAGCCGGATTCAGCCCATATTTGATGGCAACTGCACAGCCTGTCATGGAGGCGAAAGCGGAGTGACCCTGAGCAGTTATCAGGCGGTTATGAACAGCGTCGGTGATCAGTATGGCAGAAATATCGTTGAACCTGAAGAGCCGGACAACAGCCCACTGTATGACAAAATATCATCAGACAATCCCCAATTTGGAACCAGGATGCCTCAAGGAGGTCCTCCGCTGAGCAGTGATGACATCGAGGCCATACGCCAGTGGATAGAAGAGGGCGCATTGGAAGAAGTGGCAACTTCAGCAGATCAGGATCCGATAGCAGCGAAAATAAAACTGATGGGGAATTATCCCAATCCGTTCAATCCATCGACAACCATATCATTTCAGCTGCCCCGACAAGCTGATTATACCGTGCGAGTCACCAGCATCCTGGGAGAAACCGTATATCAAAACAGCGGAATCTCCGGACCCGGAACCGTAACTGTATCTATTGATATGATGAGCCGGGTTTCCGGTGTGTATCTGTATGAAGTAATTATAGATGACGGTCAGGGCATGACGGAACAGCTAACCGGCAAAATGACACTGTTGAAATAAGAACCGAATTGTTATGAAGTCAGAAATATTCAAATCAATCTTTATGAAATCACCCTGTCCGGGTTCTGTCCGGACCATGTTAATTTCCGGAATCCTGGTTGTTGCCATAAGTGGCTGCAGCGACAGTCCAACTGACAGCAACAATGAAATTCCCGGTGATCATGTGGTTGTCATGGGTGATCATACATTTAATCCGTCCGTGATCAATATTTCCGTCGGTGAAACCGTGACATGGGTGAATGAAAGCAGTCTGGCACACACAGTGACCAGCGGCAGCG
>SKXL01000262.1 GCA_007128425.1 Balneolales bacterium
CAGTCTAAAGAATACGCATTGTTCGGAAATAATATTTTTGCAGCGTTCCTAACGCGCCATCCAGCCGCCATCTACCGTTAATATGTGCCCGTTTACATAATCCGAAGCTTTGGATGCCAGAAACACCACCGCTCCTCCGAGATCATGCGGTTCACCCCATCGGCCTGAAGGTATGCGTGCCGAGATTTCAGCAAACCGTACTTTGTTATCTTGCAATGCCTGGGTATTGTCCGTTTTGAAGTATCCGGGAGCAATGGCATTCACCTGGATGTTGGAAGCGGCCCACTCATTGGCCAGCGCTTTGGTAAGACCGGCAACACCATGTTTTGATGCGGCATAGGATGGTACGGTTATTCCACCGGAAAAGGAAAGTAATGAAGCTGTGTTGACAATTTTTCCCTCTTTGCGTTCAACCATCATTTTTCCAAAATACCGACACAGATAAAACATGGAGTTCAGGTTGGTCTGAATGACTCTTTCCCATGCGTCATCAGGATATTCTACGGCGGGAAACCGTTCAATTGTACCGGCATTATTGACCAGAATATCAATTCTTTTTGTGCTTGAGAGGGTATCTTCGGCCAGTTTTGCCGCACCTTCCGAGGTCGTCAGATCGCCAAATACCGACCAGCTCTCCCGGCCTTTTTCTTTAATTATACTGCTGGTTTCGTCAGCGCTTCCAGACCGCGAGCCTGCGCATGCGACATCGGCCCCGGCATCTGCGAGTGCTATTGCCATCGCCCGCCCTAGACCACGACTGGCTCCTGTTACCAATGCTTTTTTTCCCTTTAATGAAAACAGATCAGATATCATAATGTGAAATGCAAATGTTTTAAGATGAGTAAATAGGGTTTGCCTGGGAGCTATGCCCGAATAAAAAAAGACAGCCCGGGAGTCTTGCCTGGTAAAACACTCCCGGGCATAAATTACTTCACGGAATCCAGCGGTACCGGATCCATATCTGTAAAGCTCTGATTTTCACCTGCCATTGCCCAAACAAAAGAGTAGTTCGAGGTGCCTGCACCGGAATGAATTGACCAGGGAGGTGAGATAATGGCCTGATGGTTTGCAACCACCAAATGTCTGGTTTCATTACTCTCACCCATGAAGTGCCATATTCTCTCCGTTTCCGGAAGGTTGAAATAGAAATACGCTTCCATTCTGCGGTCGTGCAGATGGGGAGGCATCGTATTCCAGATACTGCCTTCCTTCAGTTCCGTAAAGCCCATTACGAGCTGGCAACTTTTTATTCCATCGGGATGTATGAACTTGTGAATGGTACGATCGTTGGCCTTCTGGCCTGAGCCCAATGACTGTGAATCCGCTTCTGAAATCTCCATTTTTCTTGTCGGATATTCCGCATGGGCCGGAGCGGAGGCAAAGTAGAACCGGGCCGGCTGCTTATCCTTGCTGCGGAACGCAACAGATTTCACACCTCGGCCGACATACAAAAAATCCGTCTCATTCATGGAATGGTTTTCTCCGTCAACTTCCACAGAACCTTCACCCGAAATAAGAATAATTCCCAGCTCTCTTCTCTCGAGAAAATAATCTGCTTTAAGTGCATCATCCGATTCCAGTTTCAAAGTATTACCCACGGAGACTGCGCCACCAATAATTAAACGGTCATAGTGTGTATAGACCATCTTTACTTTTCCGTCTTGCATAAGATCTTCGACCAGAAAATGATCTCTCAGGCTTTGAGTGTCCATTTTCTTTACTTCTTCCAGACCTGAAGCATGTTTTATTACCATAAGAGTATGTACTTTTTTTATAATTATTATATTAGATCATTATACGTAAATAACACTGGCATAAATATACAAATTTATCACCGTTTTAAAAATGATTCTTTAAAACATTATACCTCTTACACTTGAATAAGTATAAATTATTAACGGTGTTTATTTTTTAGAAAACAACCACATTATATTTGACTTGAACTGTGTATTTTTTATCTTTATTCCATTAATTTTCAAATGTTCAAGTTTATTATTCAGGTTATCAGGATCCAGTAATAAGAGCTTTTGCTCGCGTTAATAACATACATCCCAGTAGTATTACGACTGACTGAGCCATTTCCCTTAAAGACAGAGTGATTTACTCTTTCGGATCTGGCAAAGCCATAATTCCAACAAACCCTTTCAAATTAACTCTATAACATTATCATGAAAAATAAGTCAATGCTAATCAAGCAGATAGACATGAGTTTTGTTTCTATACTTGCCGCATTTCTTTGTGTCTCTGTGCTTGTCTCTTCCTGTGGCGAAACCGAGCCTGAGATAAGCGACGATGTGAGTACAACCGAGATCACCGATTTTGCCGGCCGGCAACTGGTCTACCTCCTGGATGAAATGGATGCAGCTATTGAACAAAACCCTACCGGAAGAAGAGGACCGAAAGTCAGTGTCCGATCTGTCAGAGATGACGAATTATTTCTCGTCTCCTCACGTGACTGGGTCAGCGGCTTTTTACCCGGCATATTATGGTACATGTATGAGCTGACCGGCGAAGATTTCTGGTTGGAGGAAGCCCGAAAACGTACCGCCCCGATCGAGCGTGAAAAAACAAATGACGGCACTCATGATATGGGTTTCAAAATTTACTGCAGTTTCGGCAACGGATATCGTCTTACCGGAGACCCTCACTATCGTGACGTCATTGTTGAATCCGCCCAAACACTCATTACCCGATATAATGAAACGGTGGGAGCGATCCGTTCCTGGGATTTCAATCGGGAAACCTGGGATTTTCCCGTCATCGTCGACAACATGATGAATCTTGAGCTCCTGTTTCGCGCCAGTGAAATCACCGGTGATCCGATATATCATGACATAGCCGTTCAGCATGCCCGTACAACCATGGAACATATCTTCCGTGATGACAACAGCTCCTATCACGTCATTGATTTTGACACAACAACGGGAGAAGTCAGGCACCGCCATACCCATCAGGGCGAATTTCATGAATCAGCCTGGGCACGTGGACAAGCCTGGGGCCTGTATGGATATGCCATGTCCTATCGCTTCACCCAATTGCCCGAGTTTCTGGAGCAGGCAGAAAAAATTGCAGCGTTTATGCTTAACCATCCCAGATTACCAAATGACCTGGTACCATATTGGGATTTTGATGCAGAAAATATTCCCAGCGAACCAAGGGATGTATCTGCAGCAGCCATTACGGCTTCAGCCCTCTATGAATTGAGTACCATGGTTTCCGAAAATAGCGACTACTACAAGCAAACTGCAGATCAGATGTTGGCCGGCATGTATCGCAATTACGGTTCTGAACCTGGAGAAAATCTCGGTTTTTTACTGGGTCACAGTACCGGTAACCGCCCTGGAGGATATGAAGTTGCCACCCCAATCATATACGCCGAGTATTACTTCCTTGAAGCAGCACTGCGAAAGCAGCGGTTGGAGGAGTCCTCATAAAAATGACGATCATTGATTTTTCCATCTATGTCGGTCCGCATTGCAACTTTTTTTCTTCTTTTATGCGATAGTGTCATAAATTGCAGTTGGGTGCAACGCCTGTATGACAAACAAAGTACTGATGCTGACCATGTCCCGACTTTCAAGAAACATCACCCGGAAAATCGGACTGCCACCCGGCAGTCTGATTTATACCGGGCGAAAAAAAATTGACAGACTCCATCTTTCCATCATTGACTACGGCCCGGAACATGTTGATGAAACAGAAAACCATGAAATCGAGTCGTGTTTTCCATTCTACGAAACACCTGCAACCTCCTGGATTACAATTACCGGGCTTCATGAGACAGAAAAAATAGAATCGCTGTCCAGCCATTTCGGTATTCATCCGCTGATTTCGGAAGACATACTGAACATCCACCAGCGTCCGAAAGTTGAGTTCTTTGACGACTACATTTTCATCACACTTAAAATCGTTGATTTCAAAACCGACATCCGACGGATCGGGATTGATCAGGTGAGCCTCATTCTGGGCAAGGGATACGTCATCCAGTTCCAGGAGGAATCCGAAACCCTTTTTGATTCATTGAAAAACCGCATTCGTGATAATAAGGGCCGCATCCGGAGAATGAACTCCGACTATCTGCTCTATGCCATCCTGGATATCATCATAGATCATTACTTTCTGAATCTTGAAGCCATCAGCGACCATATCGAACAGGTTGAAGCGCAGTTGATGGCCGACCCGACCAATGACACACTCAACGAAATATACCGGCTAAAACAGGAAATTTTATTCCTGAGAAAATCGGTTTGGCCCCTTCGTGAATCGGTAAGCAAACTGGAACGGTCGGAAACATCCCTCATCGGCGAAAAAATCGTGCCCTACCTCAGAGATCTGTACGACCACACCATTCAGGTCATCGACAGTGTGGAAACCCATCGCGATCTGTTGTCGGGCATGCTCGATCTTTACCTGTCGAGTGTCAGCAATAAAATGAATCAGGTGATGAAGATGCTCACCATTATCGCGACCATTTTCATTCCGCTCACATTCATCGTGGGAATTTATGGAATGAACTTCGAGAACATGCCCGAGCTTGAGTGGCATTATGCCTATTACGCAGTGCTTGCATTCATGTTTACGGTCGCAGTCGGAATGCTGATCTGGTTCCGTAGAAAACGGTGGCTGTAAAGCTGATGGAGTGATAACGGTCTGCATCCTACCGACCCATCTCAGGAGAAAAGCTACAAGTGATTTGGCAGCAAGTGATTATGTGCCACAGGCTCTTCCATTTTCCTGTAAATCACATAATGATCCCTTACTCTGACCGGCTTGGAAAAATCCTCTGCCCGCAGCCTGTCAACTACTTTTTGAGCCTGTCTGGGGTAGTTCCCCACCTCCATTGTCCTCTGATAAAAAGCAACATCTATTGATTCGTCCAACTGAAGCGACGTAACGAAATCAAAAAAATCCCGCCCGGCCCGGAGCTGATCGTATATCGAATCTGCCTTGGCTCTGGATGCAAACCACAACTCACCGGTCGTCACAATTTCCGATTCATGAATCATCTCTATCTTAATTGGAAACTGCAAAACAACGCCATCCGGAAAATCTTCAGATGAAAAACTGGTAAACCGCCACTTTTTTATCGAATCGATCGCGGCAGCGTCCCACTCTGCATTTATAATCGGATTCATGTTGCGTGCCTCTTCAACACTTCCATCTGGTTTAACCCGAATCATCACCTGAAACCTGCTTCTCATGGGATGGGCAGCTCCTTCAAAATCCGGAAGCAATGTTTTCTCGACCAATTGAATGGGTACATCGTTTTTAGTTTCTCGGCTGGAACGGCAAGCCAGAAGGCAAACGGGCAAAATAACCAAAATGAGTACGCGGCGCATAGAAACCTGGTTTTGATATTTCAGGTTTGACACTTCCCTTCTCTTAATAATTTAAGGAAAATCTCACATATTACCGCTTATCATCTGATGTGTGCGAAACGATATATCCAACCACGTCGAGATTATAATCGGTATACGTTTTGTATTCGCCACGAAGCCAGAGAACTGCCCATTCCTCGCTACCAGATAGCGGCCATTGTCGATAATACCACGTTCATCCTGATTCATCTTAATCACAGAAATTACCTTGCTACTGCAAACAAACAACCGGTCAATACTTTTCAAGCACCCACAATTCTACAAATTCGTCTTTTCTGTGATCCGGTCGTCTGGTCTTTCGGGACGGTCCGTCTACCTTCCGTTGAAGCAACCTCACTTTTCTGAATCGCTTGAAACGAGCAAGCTCATTCTCAACGGGATGCCCTTCCCCTATGCCTGTCGTGTGTCCCAGATTTGAAAATAAAACGACAAGTTTACCTTCATCCACCAGATGATCTCCGGCATCTGCAAAGAATCGATCAAACAGACCCGGCTCATAGTAGATGGCCCGGTCGAGCATGCCGGTATCCTCATCCGCCGGAAGCCAGGGCGGATTGAGCACAATCAGGTCCGCTTTTTTTCCGTCCTCATCCTCATCCTTCCAAATCATGAACAGATCGGACATATATACATCCAGGCGATCCTGAACACCCTGATGCCTGGCATTTTCCCGGACAGTTATAACCGCATTTGGATTAATGTCGGTTGCGATTATGTGCCGGAATCCGTGCTTCAACAGCTGAAAGGACAGTACGCCACATCCGGCACCGATATCCAGCGCCCTTTCCTTCCTGCCCTGATATTTTATCAGCCATTCATCAAACAGCTTGAGATGATCGAACCGGGTGGGAAAATAGGTACCGTACCAGGGATAGATCTCATGTTTCAACACCGGGAACCGCACTCCCTTCAGGAACCATTGCCAGGAGCTGTTCAAACCCTGGATTTGAGGAAACGGCAACAGGAAATTTTGAATATCAGGATACAGCTCCCTCAGCCAGCCGATGTCCGGGGACTTGCGCAGGGCAATCCGATTCTGCTCCACAGGCACCAGGAGCCGGTTGGATGCCTGCCGGAATGCAGCGCGCCTGGTCCGGTAGTCCTGGAAATCCTCCCCACCCATCTCCACGGATTCACTCTTCCGTCTCCCGAAAACCTGCTTCTTCAGTTCCGAGAGCACCGCAAGACCGGTGGAATAAGTGTCTGTGATGAGGAGAAGTGCACCGGCCATCAGTCTGGCGGCGACCTCTTTCATATCCGAATTCTGGTGAACAGGGTCGGGGGTCTCATCAGCTGTTACCGGTTCAGGGCGGAGCGGAAAGGGCTTGCGGGTTTCATCAGAGTTCATTACTGAACTTTATCAAAAATGGCTGTTACGGATGCAGAAGGCGGTCGACTGCGCAAACTGAACAGCAAGATAGCCAGCGATGAGAGCACGAAACCGGGCAGAATTTCATACAGATCAAACCAGCCACCCTCCAGGTGATTCCACACCAGCACGGTTACGGCTCCCGTGATCACACCGGCAAGTGCCCCCTGCAGGGACATCCGTCTCCAGAAAAGCGAGAACAGGATCACCGGTCCGAACGAAGCGCCGAATCCGGCCCAGGCCCAGGCCACCAGCTCAAGCACCATCGCCTCCGGATTCCATGCTATGACCAGCGCGACCAGGGCGACAGCGACCACGCTCAAACGTCCGACCCACACAAGCTCGCTGTTCGACGCTTTCGGCCGGAGCAGGCCCTTGTAAAAATCCTCCGCCAGGGCGCTGGAACAGACGAGAAGCTGGGAGTCGACGGTACTCATGACAGCCGACAGGATAGCCGCCAGTAAAATTCCGGCCAGCCAGGGATTAAACAGCTCCTGGATCATCACCATGAACACGAACTCGGGATCGGGAAGCGGACTGCCTGCAAAGTAAGCGATACCGGTGAAGCCGACAAAGACCGCACCGAACAGCGCAAAGACCATCCAGCCAATACCTATCATCTGCGCTTTGGGCACAAGATTGGCAGATTCGATCGCCATGAATCGCGCCAGGATGTGCGGCTGACCGAAATAACCCAATCCCCAGGCGAGCAGAGACAAAATCCCGATCAGGGTCATGTCGTGATAGACATTCAGGAATGCCGGATCCACGCCGGTCACTCCGGCAGTCAGCGTGCTCCAGTTTTCGTAGAAGAAAATCAGCAGGATGGGAGCGGTAAGCAGCGCCAGAAACATGAGGATGCCCTGGAAAAAATCGGTCCAGCTCACGGCCATGAATCCACCCAGGAATGTGTAGACAACAATCACGCCCGCCCCTGCCAAAAGCGCCGGCTCATATCCCCAGCCGAAACTGCTTTCGAACAGCTTGGCGCCGGCAACCAGGCCGGAGGCGGTGTACAGGGCAAAAAACAGCAAAATCACCGTTGCCGTTGCGATGCGCAGAACCCGGCTTTTATCCTCAAAGCGCTGTTCGAGATAATCGGGAAGGGTGATGGCGTTGCCGGTCATCTCGGTGAGTGTCCTCAGCCGCGCCGCCACATACTGCCAGTTCAGAAAAGCGCCTATCGAAAGGCCGATCGCGATCCAGATCTGATTGAGTCCGGCGGCATACACCGCGCCCGGGAGACCAAGCAGCAGCCACCCGCTCATGTCAGAAGCTCCGGCACTCAGGGCAGCCACACCGCTTTTCAGCTTGCGACCGCCAAGAATATAATCCGGCAGTGTTTCGCTGTAACGATAAAAGAGCACTCCGAAAGCAATCAGAATGCACAGATAAAGGATAAAGGTGATGACAGCTGCCGTATTCATGAGCGATCCTCCATGGGCGCATCTGTATGAGCATCCGTATGTGCATCCGTTTCACTTGCGGATTTGCCGGAGACGCCAAACCCGGTCACATCCGCAGATCCCCGTTTTCGCAGATAATTCAGTATCGACAGAACAAAAACTGCGATCATGGGTGCAAAAAGCCAGAACCATGAGTGAATCGGCAGCGTGGTTTCTTCCATATCCAACTCCCTTCCGGTGTAAATTCAGGTTATGCGGGTGGCGCGGGTGGCCGGCTTTATGAATCGAGCGAGACAGCAGCACCCGCTGATTCGGAAATAAATGCATTGCCCGATAAATATCAACTTCTTCTGCCCGATTAACTGGAATGGTGACAGACCCGGCGTTGTTCTCAGGATATTGATAACAAACATACCTTTTGTCATGAAGATACTGGTCTTGTTTTTAATTCCCGTGATTTTCCTGTTGTATGTAAGAAGCACCTTAGCACAGGATATCGTCCTGGAAAATGCCTACCCGGAACTCAGCTTCAATTCTCCCATCGACTTCCAGCTCGCGCCTGGTATTCCCGACACGGTGTTTATTGTTGAGCGGGCCGGAGCCATTCAGCGGATTTGGAATGACCGGCTGGCACGAGGAGATCTACGCCTGGGGATTCCGGAATCCGTTCCGGTTCAGTTTTGATGCCGAGACCGGAAAACTCTGGGTCGCCGACGTCGGGCAGCGTGACCGGGAAGAGGTGAATG
>SKXL01000184.1 GCA_007128425.1 Balneolales bacterium
CCCGAAAAAGATGGCACTTTTGGAATTTTATGATAATATGTGATACCCATTCGGGATTCGTTGCAATTACATTGTTTCATCGAGCAATCGTCTTGGTGCGGCAGCAAACATGAGAAAACAGGTAGTTTGACCTGGTTGGATTAAGTTAATTAGCTGGAGGCTTGGTCATCAGCACAGAAGGATGAATATTTGCAACAGCCATGCGCAATGGCTGTATTCTTCCGAAATATGCCTGCCCGGGCCGTGAAAAAAGGATCACCCAGGTTCCATCGTACTCAAACAAAATCGGGTTGGTTCTCTGGGTGCTTTCAAGGGTTACCACTGGATTCTGCGGGTTCATGTTATATTCACCGAACAAATGATCCGACCAGGCCAGACCCAGACCGGGCTGTCCATCCCAGCTGCCGGCAAAGACGGTGTACCATTTACCATCCCAATACACCGGCTTGGAACCCGGAGGTATCTGATTCCGGCCTATATCCCGAAGATATTCAAACGGTCCTTCGGGAGATTCTCCTGCAAGCACAATGCTGCCGCTTTCCAGGGACCTGAATTCACCAGCACCTTCCTGTGCATCATCTGCCCTGTAACCCACGGTTTCTGTACCGATCAGGGTCAGGTAATATCGCCCGTCAAAATACATACCCCAGTTGGCATAGACTCTTCCATGTTCATGGAGCTCTTCCGGAGTTGCCCGGATTTGATCGGGGACCAGGGCAGCATAATCTTCGATGGTAAACAACGGCCCGTCGGCGTATTCCCAATGGACGAGGTCGTAACTGTAGGCAACCCCTACACTTCGTATACCTGGAACGTCCTCGCCGCAAATATTCCCGAAATAGGAGACCCAGCGATTGTGCTCGGGGTCAAAATACAAATCACGAACATGAACACGGTAGGGGGTTTGCCAGGATCGCTTCACTTCATTAAGCACAGGATTGTCGGGATGGTCATTCCAGGTAATGAGATCACGGGTAAAAGCCAGACTACCGGACGGGCCCGTAGTGTATCCCAAGTCTGCTTGTATCGCCCGCCAATCAGGGTCATTTTGTAATACGGGACCGGGATGGCTTGAGTAAAACAAACCCAATCCCCCCGGAATACGAAACGTTGTCCTGGCATTGACCCTGTATCCCCAAAAATTTCCTTCACCCAGCACATCCCCGGGCACCACATGCCATGATTCCGGGTCCAGTGGCGGACCGGTTTCCGAAGGCGGCCCTTCCTGTCCGCCGGGATTGCCTGTAAACTTGACGTCATGAGCTCTGTCCCTATTGCAGCTTGCAAGAAACATAACGGATGAGAAGAAAACGCTCCCAATTACCACTAATCGTATCTTGCATACGATTGTTCTTGCAGGGTTTGCATAAATTAGAATACGCTTCACATGCAGTATCATTTGATTTGCTGTTACCCTTCTATGGTTTGATTTGGACTGGTTTGAGTTGATGCGGATCAGGTTTTCGACGTGGTTGCGGGAAGATGACCAGGCTAAAGATCCGGCCTTTGATATGGTATCGAAACGTTGATTTCCATGTCACCAGGATTTCAAAACATCCGGATGAACATTTGCCAACGCGGCCCTCAGGCTCATTCGGTTGACATCACCTTCGTATGTATGCGAATAAATCACCGCCCAGACCCCGTCATACCTGAAAATCTGGGGACGTGCCCGGCTTGTCGTTTCCACTTCAAAAATCGGATTTTGTGGATTTTCATGATATGGTCCCATAAGATCATCAGCCCATGCCAGCCCAATTCCCGGTTTGCCGTCCCAGTTACCGGTAATTACAGTGTACCATTTGCCGTTCCAGTATGCCGGCTGTTGATTGGGCATGAGATCCCCTTTGAAACCGTCGAAATAAGAAAATGGTCCACCGGGTTCATCGGATACAAACAGAAAGCCGCTGACATACAGATAATACCTGTCTTTGTGATATATAGCCCAATCCGCATAAATACGGCCGCGCTCCACAATCTCTTCAGGAGAACGGCGGGATAATTCCGCTACCTCACCGGCAAAATCGATGACCGACATGGTCAGTTTTTCGTCCATTGTCCAATGTACCAGGTCCCGGCTGTATGCGGTTCCCACCGCCCTGATACCGGGATACGGACCATCGGCATCCCCGGTGTAAACAACCCACTGCCCATTCCTTTCATCATAAAGCACAGCCCTGGGCATCACACGCCAGATTCCCTGCCATTCCTGCTGGATTTCATACATAACAGGATTTTCCGGGTAATCATGCCAGTCCACCAGGTTGCGAGTGAAGGCAAGGCTTCCCGTTTGTGTGAGTGCACCGTCTCCACGGTAGTCAAGCGGCGGCTTGGAGTTGTATAAAAGGCCCACGCCACCCGGTATCTGAAAAATTCCCCGGGGCATTACCCTGTTACCCCATGCCTCTTCATAGGACATAACATCCCCTTCCACTTTATGCCATGAAACCGGGTTCATGGGCGGGCCTCCGGTGTTGCCTATAAAACCCCCTTCAGGAAACACCGTGATCTTCAGGTTTTCCTGAACACCGATTTCTGCACCGGGATGACAACCTTGACCACCGGCAAATAGAATTAAAAAAAGCACAAAACACAGCGATCTGCGCCTGAATTCACAAAACGGCAATATATTGCGTTCGTCAGACACACACGGACCCGAAAAAAAGAACCGGAAAATCATGGCATCAAGAAATGTATAGGCTTCAGCAGAACAACTGTGAACGGAGAAACTGTCAACAGAATTGCTGTCAACGGAGCCGCCCTGCGACAGGGAAGAAGCATATCTGTCATGGAGATATCGTAATGGTATAGGAATCGAATTCCTCTCCGGTATCATCCACCATAATATACTCCTGACGATCCGCGGTCAGGGTTACCACGATGCCATGAATACGGCTTTCAAACCGGTTAATATACCACTGATCACTGCTTTCACCGGAACGTGGATTTCTGCCCCAGGAGCCGTCCCCCATATATACAATGCCATCTTCCGAAATTTTTCCTTCGCGGATGGGATGGGTTCTTTTGTAGGTGTGATCATGGTTCTCAAAGGCGACCCGCACACCATACTTCTCAAAAAGCGGCACCCAGTGTTCCCGTATGCGTGTATTTGTCCAGCCGTCAAACGACCTGTGTGAAGGATAAGCCGGAACATGGTAGATGGGGAACAGATGCGGGCGGTCCTGCCGTTCTTTCAGAACAGCCTCAAGCCATCCGGTCTGTGCTCCCGTTACCGACTGGTACAGTGGAACACTGTTGTGATCGCTGTCAAGCAGAAATAGGCTCATATAATCGCCAAAATCCAGTACTCCCCAGGCCGCTTCCTGCCGTCCGGGAAAAGCGAACAGGTCAAAGAAAAAGGTTGCTTTTCCATCCCACAAGTTGTGTTCCGTCAAATAAGCTTCTATTTCTTCTTCGGGCCAGGCTTCTCCGTCTCTCTGAAGCCTTCTCACACCAAATAATTCGTGATTGCCAATGGCTACCAGTATAGGTACCACACGCCCATCTTCGCTTATGAGGTTCTCCTTGATCCCGTCGAACCATCCATACCACATCTCCACCCTTTCCGGAGTTCCATTGGCATAGGCAAGATCACCGCCCCACAAGATAAAATCGGGGTCATAGGTCATGGCAACAGCGCTCATTTCATGGCGTGAATGATGCGTGTCACCGCCGGTAACAAACCGTACCGGATCACTCAGATCAAGCGGCATGGTCCTGAAATGGTATTCTTTGGAATCTTCACCGAACCTGAAGTGATAGATAGTGGCAGGTTCCAGCCTTCTCAGATCTACACGGTGGATAATTCGGTCCGAGTGGGGAAAGCCGTGCCAGTTTCCGTGTGTCACCTTCCAGTCGGTCTCCCCATCTTTACGAAAATGCAATTCCGATCCCCTTTGTCCATCTTCGGGAGTTGTATGCCAGTCGATGGTCATGGTTGTTGCCGGATCATGCTGCCAGGTCAGGAAGATGGCAGCCGGATCAAACGGCACTCCGGAGGTCCGGCCGGCCAGCTCGCGGGACTGGCTGCAGGAGACCAGCATGATCATTAAAAAAGCGTAAACGGTTACTTTATAAAATGGAGTATTTTTATTCACTTCGGGGTTGTTTTTTCGTGTCGGTTTATCCTGGATACGCAACCTGGTAAAAAAGTATAGCGTTATCTATCTGTTTTTTTCAACCAGGGCATCCCTGAGACTTATGGAACCTTCATAGGGGCCAAGATCTGCAATTATCACATTCGGCCTGTAAAAAGCTACCGCAATACCTCTGTCCTGAATCTGATAGACCCGTGAATGGACGGATACCCCCTGATGCCAGCTGATGTCCCAGGAAGTCAGTGCCTTTACATCCAGCGGATTTTCAGATTCCGCATCTTCAAAAGCCTTCCTGAATTGATCAAATGATGAGAATTTTCTTCCAAATAGGATATTGGATTTTTCCAGTCCCAAATCCTCCAATTGCAAAGGCAAGTTGTGAATTTCATAAGGGGGATGTTGTACTCTGGTTATTTCCGCTTTTTCAAAGATATCCACTGCCCATTCATAACCGGTGAACGATGGCTGTTCATCTGGTTGAATTGAAATACGCGCTGCACCGACCACCAATAGTGCCGGAATCAGTGTTGCAATAACCATATATAAATATTTCATAGTCTTAGTGCCTATTATGGTTTGTTATATGAAAAAAGGTACTGTTTTTTAAAAAAAATGATAGAACTTCGATATAATACATCTTTGCAGCAAGGCATAATGCTTTTTCCTAAAGACAGGACAAATTATTTGGGTGCTACCCTGACAGTTTTTCCATTTTTTGCGGAATCTGACTCTTGGCCTACCCCTGAACGGCTTGGTTATCGGTACGGTCAAACCGCCAGAAAAATTTTCGTTACAGCCCATATCCGTTACTTAAAGACTTGGCTCAAACGACTGAAATGTTCTGTGATTTTGACCTGAACAACTATTCGCTCCATGATCAAATAAAACGAACTATATTGCAAAAAACAGAAAGAGAAAATAGGTGCTTACTTTGTTGTAATCTCAACCGAAGCTAGCGGGTAAGCGGATTAATAACACCACCGTCTTCGGGATAGCGGTCAATGGTTTTTCCGTCTATATTAATCACTTCAAATCGGCTGCCGGCGGAATCCAGAGTCAGTAAAATAAAGTGCCGATCGGGCGCCGCACGGTCCAGATACCACGTCTTTTCTGTATCATGCATACGGTCACCACGTCCCCCTCTGCCGAAGGCTCCGTCACCCAGATAAACCACACCGTTGGGATCCACCTGTTCATTTTTTATGGGAAAGGTTCTTTTATAGGTGTGGTCGTGGTTTTCAAAGACTACATAGAGATTATGACGCTCAAACAAAGGCACCCAATGATCACGGATGGTCGTTTGGATGTAACCGTCATAAGATCTTACAGTCGGCCAGGCTGCGACATGATAGATCGGGAATATGTGAGGGATGAACGTTCTTTCGGTTAATACCTTTTGTAACCACTGTGTCTGTTCGCCATAAACCGGATTGGTATGACCACTGTCTAGTAATATGAAACTCAAATAATTACCGAAGTCGAGCACATTATATCCCGGCTGTCCGGGAAAGGCGAACAGATTGAAGTAGAGCGGTGCGATTCGTTCCCGCCAAACATCATTTTGCACGTATTGTTCGTGATCCGTAACAAAACCGGTCCATACTTCATGGTTGCCGATACCGATAAGAAAGGGAATCACCCTCCCCTCGTCCGTAATAAATTGATCCATCAGGATATCAAACCAGGAGATCCACCGTCGTTTGGTTTCATTGCCATCTTGAAATCGAAACTCCTCGCCTGCAAATCGAAACTCCCCGGCAGACGTGCGCCAGTCACGATCACCACCGTCAGCATAGGCCATATCACCCCCAATAACCACAAAGTCGAGATCATAGGATCTGCTCAGGGCGGCCAGTCTGCGAAAGTTGTCGTCCGATCCCGTATCCCCGCCAACGGCGATACGCAAGGGTCTGTCTAACTGTGACGGCATGGTTTTGAATGAGTAGATTTTTGAATGCGGGAAAGCATAGCGTTCGCTTGCCGGTGGTCCTATTCGAAACTCATAGGTCGAACCAGGTTCCAGGCCGGTCAGTTCCACCCGGTTTACGGTTCGGCTTGTATAGGGAAACGGGTGCATAGATCCGGGTTGTTTCTTCCAGGGCCCGGCTGACCCTTTTTCCCTGTACAAAATACTGGCAGGTTTTGGCCTGGTTTCCGGATCTGTATGCCAATCAATGGTCATGGTGGTGGTAGGATCGCGTTGCCAGGTCAATAACAAGGCCAAAGGCTCATAGTTTTCTTCTTTAATTTCAACCGCTTCCTGGGACAGTGCGGGTAATGGAAGCAAGAATATCGTCAGAATAAAAACGAGCGTAACTTTTAAGAAACAATGGGTATGATGCAGAAAAATCATGATTTTGAAATTTTGCTTGAAAGATGGGCCATCTTAATAAAAGTTCTTACGCACCGTAAAGGGCTCGGTCGTTTGTGTACCAGCGGCCGTAACCTGTTCGGCGTCATGAGAGCGGATCAGGATCAGATCTTCCCCGATCCGAAGGGCTACCCCGCCCTCAGCCGGAATCGGTTCGGCCTCTACCTGTAAGCGGACTTCCTCCGGAGCACTCTTTTGCCATTCGCCCGGCGGAATCGCACGTCGCTCGGTACTTGGCGAGTCGGGCCGGTTCACCGGTGACCCCTCGAAACGGTCAACCCGCATTAGCGTTATGAATTTTTGCTCTTTTTGCTTTCCGGTGGTGGAGGCCGTCAGGTGAAACTGGTTCCACATCCGGTCGGGGTCAACCACATTCGGTGTAAATCCGGTGTGCTGCTCATAGGAAAGTGATTCGGGATACAAATGACGTGTAATGAGTCGCGCGTTGCCAGAACGAGTCACCATCACCCGGTGCTGTGGATCCAGATCGAAGCGGGTCGGACCGTGCAGCAGCCACTGAAAAGTAGAGGGGTTGCCGGTTGTTCGGAGTTCATCGAACAATATAAAAAGGTCGGGTCGCACAAATAGCACATGTCGGTGAAACCGCTCCAATCGTCCCCCATAAGCGCGGGTTGCATCCCCCAGAGCGTAGGCATATTCACCCTTCTCCTCCCAGGCGAGAATGCGCCCCGATGATGCGTCCCGTCGGCGGACCGTCTGCCCCTCATTATCAACCAGAATACTGTTGTGAGCTTTGGTGTGACGAATCCACTCCACATGATGGTCCTCACCGTGATTGAGTCGCGCTCCGGAGGTAAGTGCCAGCGCCTCCCGGAAAGCTTCGATTACAAAGGCGTTCTGGCTGGCATGGTTGTGACTCAGCGCTCCGAACGGATTGCTTTTAAAAAGCATCATAATATTGTTGTCCGGATCGGCCATGTCGCTGTGCATGGCCACGAGTCCTACATCAAAAAAGGCGCGCGAATGCGGAAGGTCCGACGGTGGCCTGGCCTCCATATCAGGGTTGTAGAACCTGATGGCCTTGCGGCCGTAGGGTTGAATATTCATCACATCGGCGTGCCAGCGGAAATAGGGATTGTCATAGAGATTGGAAGCCATGTATGTGATGATTCCAGCCCGATCCTCGTTGAGCGGATGGTGGGCATTATCCCCGAAAGCACGCGTCGGGCGATGAGGGTAGGCTACATAGGGTCCGAACCAGGGGGTATTTTGAAAAAACGGCTTGTCTTTCAGCGGGATATCGTAGAGATCCAGCTCTTGTGCGATGCGCATCATACGGCGGATATAGGCACCCCAGTAACTTACGCCCTCGTGCCAGCCACCGTCGTCCCCGCCCCAGGACGGATAGGTGCTCCAGAGCAGTCGAAGGGTGTAATCGAGCCATTCATGCGCCTTCTCGGGCGACTCATCGGCCAAGACAATCCCCCCTTCAATGGTAAAAGCCACCATTCGTCCCTCGTGACTCCCGAACGGCGAACTCTCCATGGGCCGGGCGCGGTGAACATCCCGGTAGATCTGCATCATGCGAGCGGTGAGCACCTCGATGCACTTTTCACGCTCATCGGGGGTGAGATAGTCATAGATCCAGTCGAAAACGGGTGTGGCGTTTTCGGCGATGTCCATTCCCACCTCATCGGGAAAGACCGTACTGGACGATGCTTCCATATCCCAGGTCATAAAATGCATGAGCCGGCGTCGTGCTTCTTCTGCAAACCGTTCGTCACCGGTGTATAGCCAGGCAAGAGCTGTGTTAAACATTCCCTGGGTAAAAGGTCTCAGAGATCGGAACGTATGCAGATAATGCGCCCGCTCTTCCGGGGTCCAATAGCCTTTTGTGCGGCGGATCGGCCAGTCGTCAGGCTCCTCATACAACGGATCCTCCCGGGCAAGGATCTCCTCGGCTTCCCGGATCACCGGTTCAGTCAAGTGAGCATAGTACCCGTCGGTGTCATTGCGAACTTTTTCTACAAGCTCCGGTGAAAAATAGAGGCGCGGACGATGATCCGGGATGCGTTCCATGAGCTGGTCGGCCGTGTGGAGCGGAAATTCGATGGCATCATCGGGGATTTCGAAAGCACGAATTCGGCTGAAATGATCGCGGCCCCCGTATGTAAATCCGTAGCGCCAGTACCACGACCCGGGTTCCACGGTTTCGGTGGGGATATGAACCGTCATGTCCAGGTCACGGACAGTTACGGTCTGTACTTCTGGAAAGGAGGCATCCCGGGAATACTGAACAATATAGCGGTCGATCCCTTCGACGGGCAACCAGACAAATGCCGGAGGATTGGTCGCGGAGCGGTGACCGTCGGCCGGGGCGTACCGGACTTCCAGATCATCCGGTTCGCGGTCGAGTCGCTGCAGCACGGGCTGGGAACCGGAACAGGACACGG
>SKXL01000006.1 GCA_007128425.1 Balneolales bacterium
ACCGCTGCTATTTGCTCCTGACCGTCCACTACGGTTCCGAAATAAATATTTGCCGTTATCATTTCATCGTTGGATGTCTTCGACTCCGCTGCTGCCCTGGATTCCTTCGGAGTAGCAGGTTCAATCGAGGGAACAGGCTCCTCCTGCGTTGAATCATTAGCTTCCGGTGTCGGCAATACCAGAAAAATAACAATCGAAATCAGTGCCAGGGCACCAATACTTGCTCCGATAATCGTATTTTTTGACATGTTTTTATTTCCCTTGATTATGATCAACTTTCCGGGAAGCGTAAAGGAGGATATGTGACCATTCGATGGTATTCAACACGAAAGAAAAGGTCTCTATCACCGGAATGCTGTTGATGCATTTTTGATATGGTGCCGGATAGCGGTCAATAACCGGTAGAAAGCAGCATCAATTGACGATTTTGCCGAGAAAAAAGCAAAGTTGCTGAACCCCAAAGGATTACAGCAACTTTTCGCTTTCGATCGGTGCCCTGGACTGGACTCGAACCAGCACGCCAATTAAGGCACTACCCCCTCAAGATAGCGTGTCTACCAATTCCACCACCAGGGCATTTGAGAGTAGATTACAAATATACGATGTTGCCGGATAACTTTGCAACTCTACGATCTGCCGGACTCTTTTTTCGACCTGGGTGGTATCTCTTCAAACTCCGCATCCTCAATATGATCGAAACGCCCCTGGTCAGTTGTTGTTTTTTTACCCGGACCCTTATTTTCGGTATCGCCGTAGGGATTGCCATTCTGCCTGTAATACATACGTGAGCGGCGCTGAATCGGTGATTCGGTCAGCAGCAACCGGAGGGCTATCCGGATCACAATATAGGATATTACGATGATGAGAATAATTCGAAGCATGAGAAAACCGGGTTTTTGCCAGGCCGCCGAGAATCAGCCTGGCGTAATATGTGTGGTATTGCTACGTATGGGTTCGTAAAATATTTGATCCTCAATGTACTTCAGATGAGAATCATTGTTGACGAAATCGACTTCACTGGCATTGATGATGATCAGCGGAGAACGGGAATAATGGTGAAAAAAGTGGTTGTAAGCGTTGTTCAGCTCTTCAATGTAATTGCGCGAAATCTCCTTTTCATACGGACGCCCGCGTGCCCTGATATTCTGCATGAGCCGGTCGACCGAAGACTGGATAAACACCACCAGATCCGCTTTCGCCGCAATACTGTTCATGATGCCATAAATGCTGTCGTACAGCGCCATTTCATCGCCCGAAAGATTGAGTCTTGCAAAGATACGGTCTTTATCAAACAAATAATCGGAAATCACCATTTCGTGAAACAGGTCACGGTTTCGCAGCTTTTCCTGCTGCTGGAAGCGGCTGGCAAGAAATGCAAGCTGCGTCTGAAACGCATACCGTTCGCGATCCTCATAAAACCTGGGAAGAAAAGGATTCTCTTCAAACTCCTCCAATACCAGCCGAGCATTATACTTTTCGGCCAGCATCCGGGCCAGCGAGGTTTTACCCGCTCCGATAACTCCTTCAATAGCGATGAAATCAAACTGGTTCATGGTTGGAAAGCTACCAATTTACCCCCGTTTTCAAAACCTCAATTTTGGGAGATTCAGCGATCAGTTCGTCCACGGCGCGGCCCGACCGGACATCCCTCCAGTCCGGCAGAATCTCCCGCAGCGGTTCCAGAACAAAAAGCCGCTTGTGGTATTCGGGATGGGGGACATGCAACCGCTGCCGTGTTATGATTTGCCGGTCGTAGTCAATAATATCCAGATCTATGGTGCGGTTTGACCACTGCGGTGCTGATGGATCCCGCCCATACTGCTGCTCGTACCGCTTTAACTCCTCCAACAGGGCGAGCGCGTCCAGACCGGTGTCCATGCAGCAAACGGCGTTATAATACATGTGAGTCGAAGCATCACCAACCGGTTCGGTTTCATAGATCGAAGAAGCTGTAAGCGGTGAGTTGCTTAAACCCGACAAGAACTCCCTGGCATGGACAAGATGTGACAGGCGATCTCCAAGATTGGAACCCAGCGCAATTACAGCTTTGGCCATTGGCTTCTGACTTCCGAATATTCACATGACGGGGACATGGGCGGATTCATCTTCCGCACTGCCACATCGATTTTTTGCGCATTCGGGTAGTTTCGAATCAGCGATTCACCAATAGCATAGAGCAGTGTCTCCAGCAGTTTTACCGATTCTCCCTCCATAATATCTCCGATTAAATGCGCCACTTTACTGTAATCCACGGTATGATCCAGGTTGTCGGACTTGGCCGCTTCACGGAAGGGACGCCAGATCGAAACATCCACCTCGAAATCATTACCCTCCTCCCGCTCCCTGCGGTAGTGGCCGTGAAGACTGTGAAATCTCAGATTTTTTAGCGTGATGCAGTCCATATGCTATCTGTCGTTACATGCTCGCCAGTTCAATACGCTGCTGAATGTCCTTGACGATTTGCAGGAACTTGGGACTGGTTTCCTGACGATCCTCGACCGCATTGATGGCATGGATGACGGTGGAATGATCGCGACCGCCGAAATGCAGCCCGATTGTCTTCAGACTTGACTTGGTCATCGTCTTCGACATGTACATGGCAATCTGCCGTGCCTCCACAATCTCCTGTTTCCGCGTTTTTTCCCGCACTTTGTTGGGATCAATTCCGAAGTAATCACAAACCAGCCGCTGGATATCCTCAATGGAGACATGTTTCTTGGTCTCTTTGATCAGATCCTTGAGGATGCGCTTGGCCATGACCAGATCGATGTTGTCAATTTTCTGAAGGGAAGCCGTGGCCAGCAACTTGATGATGGCACCCTGAAGATCCCGGATACTCGATTTGAAATTGTGCGCAATGAACTCGAATATTTCGGGGCCGAAGTCGATGCCGTTTTCAAGTGATTTTTTCTCGAGGATGGCGTAGCGTGTTTCATAATCAGGCATCTGCAGATCGGCACTCAACCCCCAGTTGAAACGCGAGATCAGCCGCTCTTCGATATCCTGGATATCCCTTGGCGCCCGGTCGCTGGTCATGATAATCTGCTTGCCGTCCTGATGCAGCGCATTGAATATGTGGAAGAACTCCTCCTGGGTTTTCTCCTTGCCACTGAAAAACTGGATGTCATCCACTATGAGTACGTCGATGTTCCGGTAGAACATGGAAAATTCACGGGCCCGATTGTTCCGGATGGCATGCACAAACTCGTTGGTGAACTGATCGGAAGAGAGATAGAGAATCGAATACTCGTCGCCAAAGTCCTGCCGGATTTTATTTCCGATGCTCTGAACCAGGTGCGTCTTGCCAAGTCCCACACCGCCATAGATAAAAAACGGATTGAAGGAGTTTTTCCCGGGATTTTCGGAAATGGCTATGGCCGCGGAACGTGCCAGGCGGTTGCAGTCACCTTCAATGAACTGATTGAACACGTAGTTCTCGTTCAGATTCGGATCAATCTTGTTTTTCCGGATTCCCGGTATGACAAAGGGATTCTGGATATTCTCGGTTGAGTAGGTGGGATGATATCCATTTTGATCGTACACCTGCTGTCCGGAATCCGCCGGCATCGGCGGACTGGATCGCTGCGGCAGGCGCACGGAGCGGTCGTCATGGTCCATATCGGCTTTCTCTAGTACAACGGAATATTCAAATCGCGCACCTTCACCCAATACCTTGGTGATGGTCGATCGCATGATGTTATAGTAATGCTCCTCCAGCCATTCATACCAGAACTGCGAAGGAACCTGAATCGTCAACGTCTTGCCCTCAAGGGTAACCGGTTTGATGGGATGGAACCAGGACGTGTATTTTTGATAGTTAATATTGTCCCTGATGATCTCAAGACACTGCGCCCATACCCCGTTTGCCGTTACCTTTTCCTCCGAATGCTTCCGGTCAGTTATATTTTCTGTTTCCACCATGAAAAAAGAATAATTCTTCTTGACATTTGTAATTTTACGATTAGTTATCCACAATCAGTACAACTGATGGCCTACACGCTGAATGAAGATGCCAATTATTCGAACACTTGTCAAAAAAAGAAACGAATCCCACCCGGGAATTATCCACATTATATGAGGTAATATAAACATATAAAAATTAATAACTTATAATTTTTTATGTGTGAACTGTATGCGCTTGTAAAGGTACTGGAATTAGAGAGCAAAACCACATATGAGCACTTTCCGGGTGAGGCAGGATGAGGCTGAAAAGTTTTCAACAAGTTATCAACACTTGAGTTTATCGATTTTTACTTTCCCCGTGTCTTTCTCTTAATTCATATTGACACATAGCGTTACCTTGCTATTGCTCGAATATTCCTACGATAAAGCGGCTCTTCCCGGAATAGTCTGTGGCAACCCGGCCGGACAACGGTTTCCTGTCAAATAGAGATAACAGGCTAACCGCATGATCTTCATGTGTTTCTAAATAAAACGAGCCGCCGGGTGACAGCTGGTTTTGGCAGAAATCCGCCAGAATTTGGTAGATCTTCTGCACATCCGGCACAAACAGGGCGGCGGCAGGTTCAAACGACCGGACCTCTATCGGCAGATCACCTCTTTCGCTCTCGTTAATGTACGGCGGGTTGGAGGCGATAATATGGGGCTTTTGCAAGGGTATGTAATCCACCAAAGATGCGTGTAAAAAAGTGACATCCAGTCCATTATCACGTGCATTATCCCTGGCAACCTCAAGTGCCTTCTCACTGATATCAATGCCGGTAACCTGCCAGTCGGGCCGCGCTTTCTTTACCGCCAGGGCGATACAACCGGACCCGGTCCCGATATCAAGAAAGCGGACAGCGTCGTCGGCTGAACCGGCCACTGGAGTATCGACAGGGTGGTCTTTCAGAATCATCTCGACCAGCTGTTCAGTTTCGGGCCGCGGAATAAGCACATCAGGGGTGACACGCAGCGTCAGATTATAGAAGTCGGTGAATCCTGTGAGATACTGAAGCGGCTCATGCTCCGCTCGGCGCTGAACCAGGGGACGGAGCGTATCCAGCTCAACCCGGGTAAGCGGACGATCAAACTGCAGGTACAGATCGAGCCGCTTAACCTGTAATACGTGTGCCAGCAGCCATTCAATACTCAGCCGGGGCGATGGGATATCACGTGACCGAAAATACTCCGTTGCCCACTCGAGCATTCTGACTACGGTCCAGTCCGATGATTTTCGGGTAGGACGGGTCACTCTTCCGTTTTCTCCTGAGGCTCAGGCGACCTGTTTTGCACGGTCAGTCCATATTGCTTGCTGAAATCAAGTATAAAGTCCAGAATCTGTTCATAAACGGGTTGTTCATCCGGTTCCTGTGAGCCGCGAAAACCGCTTTGTTTTCCCACATCGGCTATTTCAAGGCATACCTTCGAAGGAAACTCAGAAAGAATGCATGTGACACAGCGGGCAGAGTGGACAGCTGTGTTTTGGTCTTCATAGATAAAGACCCGCACATTCTGGTGCTCTGCAACTTCCCGCGAGAAATAGTGTATATGTGGAGTATCATTAAACATGACCTCACCAACGCGTCTCAGCGTGGTTGAGGGTCCATAGATTTCAAGTCTGGATAGATTAGCCATATTGCTTGTTATATTGAAATGAAATACCAACCTGATCTCAGAAACGTTACCAACGCTGAAACGATCCGACTGGAAAAGGCATTATGAAAATACAATAGTATTGTACATTAGCAAGTCTGTGTTGATACGAAATACGAAATTTCTCTCCTGAATTTTTGCATACAAATTAATCATATGAAATGTCCATGACCGGGCATAGCCCTGACACACAGTCGCATGATTAAAATCGTCATGGACATTCTATGTGACGATATGAATCGGAAAATTTAAACACATGAAATGCCCATGGCGGCTTTCCGCCACACAGAAGCATGATTGTAATCAACATGGGCATTATATGTGACCTCTTGAAAAAAAGATTATAAACACATGAAACGTCTTATTCCCGTTTTATTACTGTTTTTTCTGGTATTTGTTGTGAATGCCGCTTTTGACACCGCACAGGCACAGAACAGAATTGAACCCGAGCTTGCCGAGATGGAAAGTCCCCTCACCCACAGGGATTTCGATATTCGCAACGGAATGGGCTTTCGTCTTCAGCTCAATAACTTCGGGTTCGGAGTTGGAGGAGAGTACCGCCGGGTGCTGTCACGATACACGAAGGGGTTGCTTGAATTTCAGATCAGCAGCATTCGCGATGAATCAGAGCAGACTTTCCAGAGTTACTGGGGGTATTCGGTTATTCCAAACAAACACAACAGGGTGCTGTTATTCCCGGTAATGCTTGGATTAAGTCGCAGGATGTTTGCCGAGTATCTGTCAGACGATTTCAGGCTTTTTGTCCAGGCTTCCGGTGGTCCCACACCTGCATTTGTATATCCCTATTACGACCATGATCTGTATAACCTGGGATTTCGTCCTTCGTTTGAAGGTTTTACACAACAGCATAACGACATGTTTCAGGGCTGGGGAGATGGAAAGTTTATCTTTGGTGCATCGGGTCAATTGTCCATCGGAGCGAATGTCGGTGGTGATTTTAGCAACATACAAAGCATACGCATCGGGTACTTTTTCCACTATTATCCCCAGGGAATTCAGGTTATGGAACCCTTTCGACCTGGTCAGGATTTTTTTCAGGGGTTCAATCCGGAATTACCACCCGAAGAGCAAGCGCCCGGTGTGCTTGAAACGGCTACCGCCAGACAGTATTTTTTCGGGACACCGCACATCACATTTGTGTTCGGAGGCATGTGGTAATACCTGACGGAAGCAAAAGCCTTTCAGTGGCCTGCTTTTTTGGTGAACCCTTCAATCCATTCAGGAAACTCTGTAAGCGAAGTGAGCACAACATCCGGGTTGCAGGCAGCGAGTTCGTCATGGGAATACGTACCGGTAGCCACTGCTATAGCAACCGATCCGAATGACCGGGCACATTCAATATCTCTTGGGGTGTCACCGATGATAACCATATCGGATGGATGGAAGGATTCACCCGACTTTCTGACAAGCTCTTCAAAGGCCGATGGGGGCAGGTCGTTTCGGTCGTGATGATCATCGCCGAAAGCCCCGAACCGGAACCGTTCATGAAGTCCGATAGCATCCAGTTTGATTTTGGCAGCACGTGCAAAGTTGCCCGTTAGCAAACCGGTCCAGGCCGTTTTTTTCTGGAGATAGTCGAGTGAATCGTGCACACCGTCAAAGACATGAATATCCTCGGCCGACAGATGGCGCTCAAGTTCCTGCAGGTAGTGTTGTTTGACCTGGTGAAACAGTTCGTCTTCGGGTTGATTCAACAAGTCGGAAAAAATATCACGGTCTGTTTTACCGGCAAAATCTATATTTCCCACTGAAATGTGGCTGATGCCGAATCGCTCCAGAATTCGTTGGATCAGCTTCCGGTTCACCTTGTGCTGCACCTTCAGCAGGGTTCCGTCGATGTCAAACAAGTAGGCACGTTTCATATCCGTTTTCTTCCAAATTAGCAAAAAAAGCCATACCTTGTGGCAGTTAAATACAACTGAAATTCCAAACAAATCATTCTACCATCATGGCAATTATTGAAGACATTATTGCACGTCAAATTTTCGATTCCAGAGGAAACCCGACTGTTGAAGTCGATGTCATCCTGGAAAATGGAACCATGGGACGCGCCGCTGTGCCATCGGGAGCATCAACAGGTGAACATGAAGCGGTCGAGCTTCGCGACGGTGGCGATGCTTACATGGGCAAAGGCGTGCTCAAGGCCGTAGAAAACGTTAATGAATCCATTGCCGATGAACTGGTCGGGTACAACGTATTCAACCAGGTCGATATTGACCAGCTGCTCATCGAACTTGACGGCACTGAAAACAAATCGAAACTGGGCGCCAATGCCATGCTGGGCGTATCGCTTGCCGTGGCCGACGCGGCCTCCAACGAACTGGAAATCCCGTTCTGGCGGTATGTGGGCGGCGTAAATGCCAAGGTCCTGCCGGTGCCTATGATGAATATCATCAACGGCGGATCACATGCCGACAACAATGTGGATCTGCAGGAGTTCATGATCATGCCCAGCGGAGCCGAATCATTCACCCAGGCGTTGCAGATGGGCGGCGAGATTTTTCACAACCTCAAAAAGGTTCTTTCCGATCTGGGCTATGCCACTACCGTGGGTGACGAGGGTGGATTTGCTCCCAACCTGAAAAGCAACGAGGAGGCCATAGAGGTGATTCTCAAGGCGATCGAAAAAGCCGGTTACAAGCCGGGCGAGGACATCCTCCTTGCACTCGATCCGGCATCGGCCGAATTCTACAATGCCGAAACAGGACTCTACGAATTCAAGTGGAGCGACGGATCCAAGAAGTCGGCCGATGAAATGGTTGAATTCTGGAGCGGCTGGGTTGACAAATACCCGATTATCTCCATCGAGGATGCCATGGATGAAAACGACTGGGACGCCTGGAAGAAACTTACCGATGCCATTGGCGACAAGGTGCAGCTGGTGGGTGACGACCTGTTTGTGACCAACTCCATT
Organism: Balneolales bacterium; assembly: GCA_007128425.1. Taxonomy (GTDB): domain Bacteria; phylum Bacteroidota; class Rhodothermia; order Balneolales; family Natronogracilivirgulaceae; genus SKNL01. The sequence continues at coordinate 8,531 of SKXL01000006.1, forward strand.
CGCCTCGCCAGAGGCATCGAAGAGGGCGTGGCCAATTCAATCCTGATCAAGGTCAACCAGATCGGTACGCTTACCGAGACGCTGGATACCATCGAATTGGCGCACAAAAACGCCTACACGGCCGTAATTTCACACCGCTCCGGCGAGACCGAAGACACCACCATCGCCGACCTTGCGGTAGCGACCAACGCCGGACAGATCAAGACCGGATCCATGAGCCGCACCGATCGTCTGGCGAAGTACAATCAGTTGCTCCGTATTGAAGAACA
>SKXL01000078.1 GCA_007128425.1 Balneolales bacterium
CAATCGAAACATCGGCACCGGTATTTTCGCGGATACGGTCCGCAAGCAGCTCAACATAGCGTTGCTCGACATCGGTAATGTTATCGCCGGGGACAATGCGCACATATTCAAATCGGTGTTGACCGTCAAAAACTTCCATTCCTCCGGATTGCAGAGGCGAAACGCCTGAATATCCTGGTAAAAAACCTGGTGTTAGTAGTAGCAGTGACGCAAGTACAATAAAGGGAGCATAAAAGCTTCGCACCATTTTGATGTTTTTCTGATTCATAAGATTCTTTGTATTAGAGTTCAAACCTCAGTATTAATATTTTGGTAAGAAGGACGAAATGCTTGTAAATGGCTCTATTAAATCCTGCATTGTGCCTTTTATTTACATGCATTCAGGAATTGTTACATTATTGATAAATAATCAGTTTGAAACTGAATCAGGGTTTTGAAGATATTGATCCACGGCTGTTGAAATGACATCCCCCCATACAGGAAACCCTTCTTCTATCAACGAGATATTGGAAACAAGTCCCTGGAACAGGATTTGGCATAACCCTCAGTTATTTCTTATGGCAGTTCACGGAGCTTCAGATTTCGAAACCAGACAGAACCACCGTGGTCTTGCAGAGTAATAAATGCTTCTTCATGCCTTCTTCCAAATGCTTCAATATGGGACCATTTGCTTGCTTCAAGTGCCGAATTCATCTCTTCCGAATACAGCTCAAAAGTAAGGACACGTTCATCATTTAGCCAGTGCTCCCCATAATTACCATCAAACAGAATTTTCCCGGAGTTCCATTCTCCGGGCGGGTTAAGATGCATGTTGCCAACGGGTTCCACCAATTCATACAACCCGGCAGTAGCCCAGCTCGGGTGCTCAGCCAGTTGCGGATACTCCGGATCATCCAAAATTTGATATTCGAAACCAAGTGCTGAATGTGGATTTCCATGCCTTGCAGACAGCTCTTCCAGGACGTTATATTTTACACCGCTGTTACCGACAGGACTCAACTTCCATTCAAATTTAAATTCAAAATTTTTCAATGGACGATCCAGGAGCAAATCCCTGCCCGGAGCACGTTTTCCGTCTGATTCTTGCGGGATACTGTCGCGATCAATCTTTTTTATCATTCCATTCGTGACCACCCAATGATGTTCGGGGACAGCAGACATATTTAAACCTCTCCATCCCTCCAGTGATTTTCCATCAAAAACCAGTTCCCATCCATCTTGCTTTTCCCGGGAAGTCAGAACATTTTCCTCAGTGATAGAATTACAGGTGGACAAGATAAGTAAAAGCAACGCAAACCCTGATGTCCTGACCAAACAGCTGCGCAGCAAAGAGCTGCAGCTCAATAATGCGATCTTATCTTCTCTTGTAAATAGCTTTGCCGAGAGGAAAAGAAAGGCTTTACAGAAGGGGCTCATTGATAGGGTACCATTTTTTTTGTGATAATTATTGCATGTATTTAGCAGATCCGCCTGAAACCTTTCGGTGCTATGCAGTATTGAGGGTCATCTGCAGAGCCCAACCTGCTTGATGTTTTGGATCAGACAGGATCAGGATAATAAAAAAGAAAACGATTACATTGTTAATAGTCAAGTACCGGTATACAATTTAAAATGCTGTACGTGCGAAGCCGGTGTACCTGAATAAGAGAAGAAGATTCAGCTATGATATTATTTGTATGTTTAAAAGTAAACGATTACATTCAACTTGATTGATCTGACGGATAAATCAAACCTCCAAAATGATAGAAAAAGTTATGTTGTGTGGCAAGCAGGTCTGAAATGCAATTGCCCGGTAATTTCTAATTATTTATGGATCAGGGTAAAACAATTGATAACAGCGTTTTAATAATCAAATCAAAGCACTTTTCAAAATGTCGATACAATGAGAAAAAAATTTTATGGAATAATTGCTCCCATTGTAACCCCATTCGATGCCGAAGGCGTGATTGATTCAATGGCATTGCAGAGTGAAACACGATATCTGTTGGATACGGGAGTTCATGGCCTTAGCATAGGAGGCAGTACGGGAGAAGGCGCACTATTGTCGGATGATGAACTGGATTTGTGTATCCGTACAATCCAGCAGGAGAACACGGAGAAAAAACCACTTTTATGCGGGATTATCCGCAATTCAACCAAGGATGCTATTCGGGCGGGACTGCGCGCGCGCGAAGCCGGAGCGGATGGGCTTATGGTTACCCCGACCTATTATCACGGCACGGACGATCAAGGCAACACAATATTTTTCAAAGAGCTGGCCGGAGCAGTTGAATTGCCGATCATCATTTATAATGTTATCGACAGAAATCCTGTAAGCCCTTTACTGATGATGGATCTTGCAGAGATTGAGCATGTCATCGGCATAAAACAAAGTATCAATGGCTTGCATGGGCTCAATGCCATGATTTCTGCATGTGGTGACCGGACATTAGTTTTTGGTGCCCAGGATGATCTGCTATTCTGTTCTTATTTACTTGGAGCTGTAGGTGCTATCTCTGCTATTCTAACTGTTTTCCCGGAATTATGTGTACGACAGTGGAATGCCGTTCAGTCCATGGATATTGAGGAAGCCAGGCAAATCAGTTTTCGCCTGCTTCCTGTATGGCAACTTATTGGAAGTGCAGGCATGGCGTTTCCCGGACGAATCAAAGCCGTCCTTGAATTGCTGGGAAGACAAAGCGGTTTAAGCCGTTCACCTGTCATGAAACCATCACAAGATGTTATCGGACAGTTGCGAAGCGCTCTTGAAAAACAGGAACTGCTGCCCTGATTCCTCTTGGATGCTATATGAGTCGAACTTCAAGTAATTTTTCAAGCTTTCGAAAAATTTCCGTTTTGCATAAAAAACTTTTATGCAAATCAATTTACATATCAATATCAATATTAATATCAATCATAACCTAATAGCACTTGTTTATGGAAAATCTTGGTAAAAAACTTGGACATATTGTTGTTCCTTTGGCTACTCCTTTTACAGAGGATACCCAGGATGTTAACTACAATGCTGCAGCTGATCTTGCCGATTATGTGATCAACAAAGAATATTGTGACTCACTTATTGTTGCGGGTACATCCGGTGAATTTAATACCCTGACAATGGAAGAAAGGCTTGAACTCTTCCGGGTAGTAAAGCAGGCAGCCGGCGGAAGGGTCCCGCTTGTGGCCGGAGCTTGTGCCGGTTCAACCAGGGAAGTAGTACACATTGTACGCGAAGCAGAACGCCTGGAATTTGATGCCGCCATGGTTATCGGTCCATATTATTGCAAGCCCGATCAGGAAGGCGTGTTCCGCCATTTTGCCGCTGTAGCAGAGGCCACAGACCTGCCGATAATGCTGTATAACATCCCTATTTTTACCGGGCTCAATGTCGAAAAGGAAACAGTAGCCCGACTGGTTGGCACCTATCAGAATATTGTCGGTATCAAGGATGAAGCAGGAATTAATCCGACTCAGATGACAGACTTTGCCCGCGTAACCCCGGAAGGGTTTTCCGTTTATAACGGAGATGATATTATGGTCCTTTGCGGTATGTCCCAGGGTGCTGCCGGTGTGGTCAGCGGAGGTTCTCATATCATCGGTGGACATATCCGTACCATGATTAACCGGTTCTTGTCAGGTAATCTGGCCGGTGCACTGGAGATTCATATGCAGCTGGATCCATTTTTCAAAGATTTTGGCTCTAACGGTCGTATTAATCCCATTCCGCTTTGGAAAGCAGCCATGAATCTGTGCGGTTTAAATGTAGGGCCGCCAAGGCTGCCCCTTTCACCTGCAACAGATGAAGAAATCGAAATAATGCGCGGACACCTTGTTCGTCTCGGTGTGTTGGACCGGTAACTTCAGGCCGTTTCTATAATCAGTAACAAGTCAAACTTTCCTGCACAAAAGGTGCAGGAAGTCAAAAGATGGTCTCATGTCCATATACGCAGGAATAGCAATAACTTTGGGCTTTGTGTTGCTTGCCGTCTATTCTCGCAATAGCAGATGGCTTCAAGGGCTCGGTTTTACATTCATGGTGCTCGCTTTTGCGACGGCAGCATTTACATTCCCCGAATTCTTCATATCATGGGGCGACTTTGAACTCAGGCGTACCATCGCCCCGCTGGTGCAGCTCATTCTGTTTGGGATGGGAATGACGCTAACCCTTGAGGACTTCAAACGAATTCTTGCATTTCCCAAGGCGGTGTTCATAGGCTTCGGTTTGCAGTATACCATCATGCCGGTCGTAGGTTTTTCATGCGCCTACGCTTTTGGACTTCAGGCAGAAGTTGCAGCCGGACTGATCCTGATTGGTTCTTGTCCGGGCGGGGTGGCATCCAATGTGATGGCTTATCTCGGACGCGCCAATGTGCCACTCTCGGTATCAATGACGGCTTTTTCTACCATGCTCTCACCCGTCATGACCCCCCTCGCCATGATGCTGCTGGCAGGAACGTATGTACCCGTTTCCTTTTTACCGATGATGTGGACCATACTGAACATGATTATCCTGCCACTCATACTGGGAATCCTGATCCACCATTTCCTGCCTTGGCTGGCAAAAAAACTGGTCAGGATCCTTCCCTTTTTGGCCATGCTTGCCATCTGTATCATTATTGCGGTTACCATAGCCCTTTCGCGGGACGATCTGATTGTGGTTGGACTCACGCTCTTTGCAGCAGCAGTTTGCCATAATGCCCTGGGGATTGTTTTTGGGTACAATGCAGCACGAATTTTGGGATTAAGCCGGCGCGACTGCCGAACGGTTGCTTTTGAGGTCGGTTTACAAAATGGAGGAATGGCAACCGGTCTTGCATTCAATGTACTTGAAAGCGTACAGGCTGCGATGGGGTCGGCTACCTACGGACCATGGTCTGCCATCACCGGTTCTGCCCTTGCATCATGGTGGAGGCGAACAGTTAAAGATGAGACTGTTGACAATGAGAAGGAATAACCTCCCGACAATCAAGCAAAATAAACCATGAAAGACCCAAAATATTTCTGTATACTTTTTTCAATAGCCGGTTTATTTGGCTTTGCTTCATTTACAAGCGCGCAGGTAACCCTGGTCAGCAATGGCGAACCACGTGCCGTAGTCGTAATCGCGGACCATCCCACCGGGACCGCTCAATATGCAGCTGATGAACTGGTTTCGCATGTTGAAAAAGCAACCGGTGTGTTGTTGGAAATTAGATCGGAGTCCGAAGTCCCGAATGGTGTGCACACACGCGTCTACATAGGTGAAACAGAAACGGCCTTTCACCATGGCATTGATGTGAATCAATTGCCTCGTGAAGCGTTTGTTCTCCGCTCGATCGGCAACGATCTCTTCATCTTGGGCAAGGAGGGTGAGGGCGACCCGCTCAATCCGTCCAATCCCAATGCCGGAACGCTCTTCGGAGTCTATGAATTTCTGGAAGAGGTAATGAAGGTTCGCTGGTTGTGGCCCGGCGAACTGGGAACGTATGTGCCGAAAACGAGTACCATATCGGTTTCTTCCATTAACCGGCTGCAGGCCCCGGATCTCCCGTACCGCCATATACGCTGGGGCTTCACGCGCAACGTGTACCGGGGTGCCAGGCTTCAAGATGAAGACGTCCACCTGGGCTTTTCTCAGGATGTGGCGGAAAAGTATGGTGAGGCGATGGAGATCCTGCTACGCCGCCACCGTATGGGGGGAAGGGACCTCTCTTCTGATATGGGCGTTTCACATACCTATTCCGGGTGGTGGCTAAGGTATGGTGAACAGCATCCGGAATGGTTTATGATGCGACGGGACGGTGGACGGGGCAGGCTTGACCCAAACCGGCAAATCAATGTTGAGATCTGCGTGACCAACGAGGAGCTTCAGGACTATATCATCGAACAATGGAATGGCGAATCGACTTTGATGCTGGGCGTAGTTGACCGTTCGGGAAGATGCAACTGTGAGAATTGCCGTGCATGGGACGGCCCCCAGCCCGACCCCATACCCTGGTTTGCGAAATATGTTTACAAAACGGATTGGAATGCCAGGAATTTCTTCCCGGGAGCCACAAGCGACAGATATGCTCGTTTCTGGAGAACGATGCTTGAAAAAGCCCGCGTAATAAATCCCCATGCCAAAATCGGGGTTTTTCTTTATCATAATGAATTCCCGGCACCGGTCACCGGTATACAGTTGAATAAAAACATCTATGGCCAGTTTGTTCAGTGGCAGGATCCCCACCTCCGATGGTTCCCCATGCATGAGGAGGCTTATGAGTGGGTAAGGGAGCAATGGCTGGGATGGCGAAATACCGGTATTCGAATGGGTTATCGCCCAAATTATCTCCATGACGGGTATGTGCTTCCCCATTTCGAAACCAGACAGTCCGGTGAATTTTTCAAATTCGCACATAAACACGGTATGATGAGCGCGGATTTTGACAGCAATACCGGTCAATGGGCAGTTCAGGGCCCCCGTCTCTATATGCACATGCGCCTTGTAAACAAACCGGACCTAAATCTCGAAGATATCCGTAACGAGTATTTTTCTGCTTTTGGCCCTGCCGCTGATGATGTCAGGCGCTATTTTGATTTTTGGGAGCAGTATGCCTTTGATAACATTCTTCCCTTTCTGGACTTGTTCGACTCACCTCTGCGCTATCTGCACTGGCCTCGCTTTGCGCATAAAGCCTTCCCGCCGGAAATGCTCGGTGCCGGATCGGAAATTCTGGAGCAAGCGTTGTTAAAAACACGCAACAGTCCGCCGGAATACGCCGAACGGGTCAGATTCCTGCAGACGGGTCTCGAGCATGCCCGGTTAACGGTGGAACTTGCTGCTATCTTCGATGGAAATTTCGATGTGCCGGAAGATCGGTTGGAAGAAGCGGGTTTGGCCCTTGACAAGCTGGTGCGCTTTCGTAAGGAACATCAGGGCTCATTTTTCTCCGATTTATGGCGTGTTACCAATTTTTGGGAGCGGCCTCGCTGGAATATGGATGAACGGATCATGGATTATGTGACGGAAGAATGACAGCAGGGAAACGGACAGACTGTTTCCTGAAGCAGTAAATGCTCAGGCAAATTCTTATAGATAAACCAACACTTATAACAATAGCATTATGAAAGGCATAAAAGGAATAGTTCCACCTATGGTAACACCTCTGTTGGATGACAATCAACTGGACCAAAAAGGCTTGGAAAACCTGATCGAACATATTTTGTCGGGCGGGGTTCACGGTCTTTTTATTCTGGGAACAACAGGTGAAGGGCCCTCACTGAAATATTCCCTGAGGGTTGAGCTGATCAAACGGGTCTGCAACCAGGTCGATGGAAGGGTTCCCATCCTGGCAGGCATCATGGATTCATCACTAAAGGAATCTGTATATATTGCAAATATTGCAAAAGAAGCAGGGGTACAGGCCGTAGTGGCCGCACCACCATACTTTTTCCCCGTCAGCAAGGTGGAACTGTCGGGTTATTTTAATCAGCTTTTGTCGGAGGTTACGCTCCCGGTCTACTTGTACAACCAGCCGACTCTTACAAAGCTGACTCTTGATGTACCCCTGGTTCGCGATCTGTTGAAAAAGCCAAATGTGATCGGCTTTAAAGACAGCTCGGGGGACATGACCTATTTTCAGAAAATCAAATCACTTGTCAGGGAGCACGACATACCCCTTTTATGCGGACCGGAGGAGTTGCTTGCTGAGTCCCTCTTTGCAGGGGGAGATGGTGGCGTATCGGGTGGAGCAAATGTGTTTCCAGCACTCTATGTGGATATTTTTGATGCAATGGCAGCCGGAAATTTTGAAAAGGCCATGAAATTGAATGAAATCGTGTTTATGGTAAGCAATATCCTCTACAGCGGTGGTGACTATGGGTCCGGTGGGGTAATAAACGGCATAAAAAGTGCACTTGCCCATTTTGGTATCCTGCAAAGTAACCACGTTGTTAGTCCCTTGAGCAGCGCATGCCCATTTACACCCGAACAACTGGAATTATTGCAAACGACTATAAACAACAGATAATACCCGCACCTCAACACGATGAAAAAATTCCCTATGAGCAGGCAGGTAAAACTCAAGGATCGATGCTTTTTCTATAGTTGACTGGACTACCTCGGTTTTTTTGCATATCGGCAAATACTCTAAACAAACCCATACCTTTTCGTACCACACAACAATACTATGAAAAAGTCACTTTCAGAATGGAAACTCCTGCAGGTACTCGCAATTGCTTTCTCTCTGCTGCTTGTCTCTTGCGACGGACAACCGAACCGGGATTATAGCCCAACAACAGAACTTGTAGCTGTATCGTTTGATACCGGGTTCGAACAGGCTGATGATACATGGAATTCACTGTCCATCGCTTCTGACGGAAAGATTTATTATTCATTTTCCACCGTAGAGGTTGACCAGGGGGCACAATTTTATGTATTTGATCCGGTTACGGAGCAAATACGTTTTCTGGGTGATTTCACAGAACTCACTGATGGGGATGATCCGCCATCCATACCCCAGGGGAAAAGCCATGGGAATTTTTACGAATATGAAGGGAAACTATACATTTCAACCCATGTGGGGGTACATGGCTCCGTAGAAGATGGTGAACTGGCCATCACCAAAAAGGGTTACCTGCCCTATCCCGGTGGACATTTCCTCTCCTATGACCTGTCCAGCGGGGAGTTTGAACATCTGGGGACTGCTCCTGCAAACGAGGGCATACTCACCATGACCATGGATACCGACCGCGGGCACATTTATGGTATAACATGGCCTTTCGGGCATTTTATCCACTATGATGTTCATGCGGGGAAGCTGAATGACCTCGGGCTGATTTCAGGCAGGGGCGAGGCCGGAAGACCCGGGGATGATTTTCGGGTACTCGGCCGATCCATGTTCGTCGATCCTGATGATGCTTCCGTTTACTTTTCAACGGCTGATGGAGACATCTACTTTTACAATCCCAATAGAGGATCCATTGACAGGATGGATGGAGTAAACCTGAGACTGGATTATTTCGGGACACATGTTGTCGACCGCCCGGGCTCCATGGCTTATGGTTGGCGGCAAATCGTCTGGAATCCTTTTGAGGAGGCCGCATATGGAGTCCACGGAAAATCAGGCTACCTGTTCCGTTTTGACCCGCGAAAACCAAGCCTGGAAATAGTAGAACGCATCACTTCCGAACCTTCAAAAAGAAGCGGTATGTTTGATGCCCATTATTACGGATATCTGGGATTTGATCTTGGCCCCGATAATGAAACCATTTATTACCTGACAGGAGGCCCGATTTATGTTGATGGAGTACGCCTCACACGGGATAATAATACGGAACTGGGTTATCATCGCAAGGTTACGGAAAACCTGCATCTTGTAACCTATCACATCCCTACGGGCCGGTACATCGATCATGGGCCGGTCTATCATGAAAACGGCAGTGTTATTACCGATGCGCAGGCTATCGCCATCTCTCCCAATGACAGTTCTGTTTATACATTGGCCAGTTTCATGCGGAATAATGATATGGAAACGGATCTTGTGAGAATTTCCGATCCAATTGCAAACCGGTAAACGGTCTGTTCACCAATTCTGTACCCTGGCATCGAATGCATTTCCTGGCGGATCAATTGACAGATCTGCAAGGCTTTTTTGCCTCCTTAAATAGCTGAAGGCAACCGCACCGGCCGGCAGTCGTGCCGGACGGTCATGCCGTGCCGCCAATGCATGCCGCAAAGGTATTTGGTATCATCCTTATCTTGATTCAGGCGAAGGCGAATAGAAGGTTGCCTTTTCAAAGGTATCCAAAGCGGATTTCAGGTTATCCGCGGATGGCATATTTCCCAAAGCCCGTGCCTGCAAAAGGATATTGCCGATTGCCGTTGCTTCCACCGGTCCCGTCAGAACGTTGCACCCGGACAGGTCGGCTGTCCACTGGGAAAGCAGCCGGTTTTTTGATCCACCACCAACAATATGGATCAGATCTATGCCTTCCTGAGTGATATGATGGATTTGCTTCACCGTATCCGCATAGCTGTTTGCCAGGCTTTTTAAAATAACCGCCACCAGCGCGCCACGAGTCTGAGGGATGGGATCCGTTTTGTTTGAACATGAACGGAAGAGTTTCTGTATCATATCGCCCGGTTCACTGAACTGTGGGGCACTCAGATCAACAGACGGTACGTGCCCGGATGCGGCAAATGACCGGGCTTCATTCAAAAGATCATCGTAGGTATAACGTTCTCCCGCCTTTTTCCACTCTTTTTCGCACTCCTGCAGGACCCAGAGTCCGGTCATATTTTTCAGAAACCGAATGGAGTCACCCGGACCGGATTCATTTGTAAACCCGGCTTTGAAGGCTTCGTCTGTCAGGATCGCATCCCGTCGCTGCACACCAAGCAGTGACCAGGTTCCGGAACTTAAAAACGCTCTCTTTTCACCACCGCTTATGGAGGAAACCGTTGCAACGGCACATGCTGTATCATGGGAGCAGCTGGCAACCGCATGTATGAAGGGATGGTCCTTTACTTTTCCAAGTACTGTTGATGAAGGAACCAGTTCGGGACAGGCGTCATCGGACAAGCCAAGCTGCCCAAGAAGTTTTGTTATCCAGTTTCCCGTACCTGTTTCAAGCATCTGGGTTGTGCTGGCAAGTGATTTTTCCGTGACCATTTTCCCGCTGAAGAGATAGTTGAAATAATCCGCCATAGTGAGCCTGCAAGCTGTTTTCCTGAACAGATCCGGATCATTTCTGGACTCCCAATAGACCTGATAAAGCGTATTTATGGGCATACTGTTGATACCCGTTTGCTTGAAAAAAACGGATTCCGGAATTTTTGAATGCACTTCGTCCACAATGTCCTGTGTTCTGCCATCCCGGTAGCTGTACGGGTTTCGCAAGGCATTTCCACCGGCATCCAGGGGTACATAATCCACCCCCCATGAGCTTACGGAAAGGCTGCAAAGGTTTTCCGATCGTTTTAAAGCCGATTTCAATCCACTCTGCAATTCATTCCATATGGCATCAAGGTCCCAATACAAATGTCCGTTAGCCTCAATGAGTGGGGTGGAAAATCGATGCACCACTTCCATCACAAACAGATCGTTGTGCAGGGTACCAAGTATGGACCTGGCCTGGGATGCACCCAAATCAAAAGCCAGGTATTGAGCAGGTTTTTTCATATGTGATGGGGTTAGCGTGGGTTCCAGAAAAGAAGATTAAAGAATAAGATAAAAAATTAAGACAGAAGCAGGTTTCCAGCGGAATTCAGTTCATCAGGTTTTGCGTGCCATTTCGTAACGGTACTTTTCCGCTTCCCATTCTTCAATAAAAGTAACCTCACGGTCATTCATGAAATGTGGACCACCAAAATTTTCGGAATAACAGCTTATTTTTATCAGGTCCTCAAAGATATCGAGTATGATCTCGGAGTATTTTTCATTGTCGGAAACAGAGATCATACCCAAATGTTTAACAAGCAGAATTTTTGGAAGATACCCATAGTCGGATTGAAATTTTTTCAATCCTTTTTCTAAAGCATTAAGGATTTTTTCAGAGTTTTTTTCAACATTGACATACAGGTAACGGGATTTGCAGAATACAATAATATCGGGAGTAAAAGGTCTGGAGATTTTTTCAAATAAGGATTCATTCTCAAGGTAAGACTCAATGAGGGCATGGTTTCGCACCTTCATGAACATCAAACGTTCTTTGGATACCATGTTTCGCACTTCGGGCATTATCGCAAGGATTTGTTTGTCGATGGAGCGTTGCGAAACATCCGGGTAGATAGTTATCTCTTTACTTATGGTTTCATCCACCATGGCATACAAACGGATGATCTCCTCCGGCGAATCGGATCCCACAAATATTCCATGATTCTGGATAAAGATCAGTTTTGGATCCCTCTTTCGCTCCCGGCGAAAAGCAAGAACACCTTGTTCCACTTTCTTGAAAAGGGTATAGCCGGGATCCTGATAAGCCACATACAAAGCCATCTCTCCAAACAGTTTTTTTGTCATTGATTCGGCCTGGTTGCTGCAAAGAAGGCCATTGACCCGTGTTGGATGGGTATGGATGACATAGGCATATTCGATGAGGTCATGTATGCTTGTTTCAACGGATGGCCTTTTATTGGTACCGGTATCTGTCATGCTTGAAACCAGATCGTTTTTGACATCCTCTTCTCGTTTCCGTGCATCGGATCCATAGTTTTTTGACCGCAGTTTCGCCAGCTTTTTCCTGGACAGTTTGAGTAGGTCGGTGTCTTGAAGCTTACCCAAAAAGGAGCCGCTGGCTGTTATCCAGAGGTAGTCGGCCGTTTTATATGATGAATTGCCGCCACTGGCAATAATATAGTCTTTGTCGGTTCCGTAGCGCTTTGAAAGCTGTCTCAGTATTTCCAGTTGGGTTTGCATGGATGCGGGGCGTTTACCGGTTGAATGTAACGGACATAAAAAATTTTTTAAGTAGATTTTCAAAATTAGGCACTCTTAGAATAAAAGCTAATAAAATCAAAAATAGATTTATCAGATCCCACCAAATACTATCGGGCATAAAAATAGATTGCAAGATGAATGATGCAGAATCAGTGATTTCCAATAAAACACAAAAAGGCAAACTGTTGCCATCGGGCGCGATTTTCCCTTTTATACTTTTGGCAAGTTGCTTTGCGTGGTGGGGAATTGCCAACAACATGACAGACCCCCTGGTTCAAGCCTTTACCGGGATATTTGAAGGACTGACCACTTTTCAATCTTCGCTGATACAGTTTGCTTTTTATGGCGCATATTTTGCCCTTGCCATACCCGGTTCGATCATTGCCCGCAAATACGGCTACAAAGCAGGTGTCCTCACCGGGCTGGGTATATATACCCTTGGCTGTTTCCTGTTTTTTCCTGCCGCCATGATGCAGCAATTCATCCCTTTTCTGATTGCTTTTTATGTCCTGGCCGCCGGCCTGTCCATTCTTGAAACAAACGCAAACCCCTATGTACTCTCAATCGGCCCTCAGGACACGGCAACTCAGCGCCTTAACCTTGCCCAGTCGTTCAATCCCGTCGGTTCGGTTATCGGTACGTTGCTGGCTCAGATACTCATCCTTGCAAAACTGGAAAACCTGGAAACAGCAACCCCGGATTTGACAGAACAGCAATCAGGGCTTCTGATGAGTCAGCAGCTTGGTATTGTCATTACTCCCTATCTGATTATTGGCGCTGTTCTGGTTGTGGTATGGATTTTGATTGCCTTGACCAAAATGCCGTATGTCAAAGAAACAGACAGGAATGTCCACTTTTCCGCGACATTCAAACGGCTTGTCCGCAATCCGAACTATGTGTTTGCCGTTGTCGCTCAGTTTTTTTATGTGGGTGCCCAAATTTCGGTGTGGACATTTACTGTTTTTTATGTTCCGGATCAACTGGGTCTTACCGGCAGTGAAACGTTAAGGTATTTCCATTTACCGGCACTCATTTTATTCGGATTGTTCCGGTTTATCTCCACTGCGGTAATGTCACGCATCGCGCCAGAAGTCCTGCTTGCATTTATGGCGATCGCCGGAGCGACCTTTACCCTTGCCGTGATTATTGTAGGCGGACTGGCCGGATCCATTGCCCTGGTAGGAATATCGGCATGCATGTCCCTGATGTTTCCGACCATATTCGGGCTTGGAAGCCGGAGTCTCGGTGAAGACACCAAAATCGGAGGATCGGGCTTGATCATGGCCATCCTCGGTGGAGCCCTTCTCACCCCATTGCAAGGGTACCTTGTTGACGTATTCAATGTCAGCATATCCTATATTGTTCCATTGGTTTGCTTTGTGGTTATTGCAGCCTATGCCGTATTCGCCGGAAAATTCAAGCTGCCAGACAAATCGATAAAAACCGTAGTTGAGACCGAATAAAGTCCATTACCGGATAATATGCCGCCGATATGACAATGAACTGTCACAAACCTGAAAAAAAGAAAAGTAAGAAAACGCATCACCTTGACCCTTCGTAACTGAGGAAGTACCCATGCTAAAAAACATTCCCGATATTCTGAGTCCGGATCTTTTGAAATATTTGATGGAAATGGGTCATGGAGATGAAATCGTCATTGCTGACGGCAATTTTCCGTCGGCTTCCCTGGCTCAAAGAATGGTACGTGCCGACGGACATGGCGTTCCGGCATTACTGGAAGCGATCCTGAAAGTCTTTCCACTGGATTCCTATGTTGAACGGCCTGTTTCCCTTATGGCGGTTGTTCCCGGTGACCCTGTAAAAACACCGATATGGGAGGAGTACCATACCATAGTCAGGTCCAGCGGGGAATCATATGAGCAGTTTGAATTCATGGAACGGTTCGATTTTTATGAACGTGCAAAAAAAGCCTACGCAATAATCGCTACCAGCGAATCGGCCCTCTATGCAAATGTGATTTTGAAAAAGGGCTGTGTTTCCCCAACCTGATTTATACAGTAGAAAGAATGCGGTTTTCCCCTTATAAAAGTAAACGATTACTTATTATGATCAGGTAATCATCAGGTTCATCAATAACCTTTTTTTAAAAAATAATCTTGTTATGTAATAGGAGCAGGCCTGTGAGAAAAAATAACTTATACAAAGTATTTTCCCTTTTTTTTCCATTATTATTGAAATTAAACATGCTCATTTTTATGAATGTGCATGCAGAATCTGATAATGGCATATCACATTACAAGGTTTTTTATGAGGAGGGAATGCTTGGAGGGTGGCCGGCCAATCATGGAATATGGATTTGGGATAATGAAATCCTGACAGGTTTTGCAAAAGGGTACCATAAGGATTTGGGACCGGAAAGGCACAGTATCGACCGGGATACTACCGAACTTCATCTTCTGGCGAGAAGTTTGGATGGTGGAAAAACATGGAGCATTGAAGATCCTGGAAAAATGACGGGAGCTTTGGTTGTTCCTGACCACGGTGGATATCATGGCCAAATCAGATCCGATGTTGCACCCCGGTCACTAAGAATCTGCGATGAAGGAATTCATTTTGCGCATCCAAATTTTGCGCTGACAGCCCGAATGAGTGATATACACGCGGGCTTGTCAAGGTTCTGGTATTCATATGACCGCGGACATCATTGGATCGGGCCATGCAAGATTCCAAACTTTGGCACTCCCGGTACAGCAGCCAGAACGGACTATATCATAAATGACAATCAAAATGCCATGCTCTTTGTAACGGCTGCCAAGTCAAATGGCAGAGAGGGAAGGCCCATGATGATTCAGACAATGGACGGAGGCAGAGAATGGGTTTTCCGATCCTGGATAGGTCCTGAGCCGGATGGATTTTCAATCATGCCGGCATCGGTACGGTTGTCTGAAAACGAACTGCTGGTCACAGTGCGCAGACGAGAGGGCTTCAAACGATATATCAGTGCTTATCTGTCAACGGACAATGGCTCGACATGGTCCCATGTCAATGATCCGGTAGAAGATGCTGGAATTGGTAATCCACCGGCCATGTTACTGCTGAAAGATGGACGAATTGGTTTGGTTTATGGACATCGCAGAGATCATGGCTCCAGCCTTTATATCACATTCAGCTCAGATTCCGGCCGTACCTGGGGTGATGCGATTGAACTGCGCGGAGGTGATGGAGCAGGCAGGGATGTCGGTTATCCTCGCATGGTGCAACGTCCCGATGGCAAGCTGGTGATTGTTTACTATTGGAATCATTCCCTTCAGGAAAGTGCCACACCCTACAGATATATTGCCGCGACTATTGTGGATCCGGATAAGCTCTGATAAAAGATGATCATTGAATATAACCCTGTTACCATACTCCAATCCGCACTTTCTTCCTGTATTTGAGAAAATATCCTGACAGAATAGCTGACTAAAAAAAGTAAAATGAAAAAATGCTTCCAAATACCTTCCGGCAGTGAGTTTATGCAGCACGTCAGCCGTTAGGAGAAGTGGAAAAACTCACCGGACTTGTTTGGATCAAGGTGGATGCGATTCCTGACAAGGTCGTTGCTCTGCGATCATCCTGATCCTGAAACGCTTTTTTTATTTTTGTCGGCGTTTATGGTGATTCGAACCCCCGGTTTGGATATAGCGCGAATTTTGTTCACTCTTTTTTTGCCTTATTTAAAGTAAACGATTACATTAGGTGCACGAGTCGGGAAAAAATCACATCCATTCAAAGTCTTTAAGAGCTGAATAAAATCACCAAAATGAAAAAAAACATCCCAACTGTACCCTTCATCCTTTTGATTGCGGCTTTTGTCTTTGCAGCCTCATGTAATAAAAAAATATCCGCAGATCTGGCCCTGGAACAAAAGACACAACAGCAGGAGGGCAGGGCATCCATTCATCCTTCCATAGTAACGCTTGATCCGGAAGAAACGGCACAGTTCAAGATTATTCAAATGGCCACATACTTGCAACCTGCCAGGCTTGCTGAAAATGTAACATGGTCCGTTAATGGCATTCCCGGCGGCAATAGTCAGATCGGCACCATCAGCAGTGATGGTCTTTTTACCGCCCCGGAGGAAATTCCCGAACCCCACATCATCCATATTGTCGGCCATACGGATGAAGTACAAAACAGTACACAGGTAGCCACGGTGAAAATGGGTGCAAACAGGGCATGCTTTGAAAGCGTTTTTTCATATTCGGAACCAAGAGATGAGTCGGAGTACTTTTTCAACCCCCATGGAATAACCCTCGATGCCGATGGAAATATTGCCATTATCGATGAAGTAACACACTATGCTGTACGTTTTTCTTCCAAAGGGGAGTTTCTTGGTTATATAGGGGATGGACCTGGCCAGGAGGATGGCGAGACGTACAGGCCCCGTGTGATATTGAACAGCCCGGATAATGAACTCTTCATCACGGATCAGAAAGTGTTTGGAAACCGTATTCAGGTTTTTTCCAATAACGGCGGGTTTCTGCGTTCGTTTGGGCCGCGCGGCCATGCCCCCGGCGGGTCACTGCGTATACACGGACTCGATCTTGATTCGAACGGAAATGCATTTGTCATTGATTCGGACAATTCCAGGGTAACCGGTTTTACACCGGAGGGAAAATACCTGAAATCATGGGGCCAGGATGGGTACAGAAGGGAGGATTTCAATGCTCCTCACGGCCTGGTTATCGACAGTAATGACGATGTTTTCATAGGCAATTATTTCAGCGGCATACAGAAGTTTGATGCCGAGGGCAATTATCTGCTTACTTTCGGAAGAGGTAATCCACCGGATGGTTCCGTCTATATCCATGCCATCTCAATAGATCAATGGGGCAATATTTATTCCATGGTGAGAGGCAGGAGGGGTTACGGGTATGTTGATGTAGATAATATCGAAATGTTCAATAATAATGGGGATTTTGTATGTGGAGCCAGGTTGTCGGAAAAGGATTTTTCTGCAAATTGGGCATATATCGATGAGAAAGGATATATCTATGTTGTGTTTGCAGGTGGTGGAAGGTCAGGGTTCGAAATATTAGCCCCGAAATAGTGTGTTATCTGCGATTTTTTTATTTGTGATTGCTATCCGCAGTCAGAAATCCAGCACTCAATAGTATCTAATTTAAAATGAATATGTATAAGGAAATCAACAAAAGATTCATTGCCTTTTTCGCACTCGGCGCAATATATCTTTCCATCGTACCGGGTTTATCTGCTCAATATGCCGACGGGCAGGCATTCAAACCAATGAACAGGGGCAATATTGCTCCTTCTTTTGTTCAAGTGGAAACAGGGGCGCAGCAGCAATTTCATATCGTCATGGAAGCTCCCCGCCTTCTGCCTGCCTATAATCCCCGGACGGAAGACGTCGTGTGGTTCGTGAACGGTATTGAGGGAGGAAATGCAGAAGTAGGCACAATTGACTCTGATGGTCTGTATTACGCTCCACACAGGGCGCCGGGCACAAATCTGATCCACATAACAGGGTTTGTTGAAATGGCTGATAACCCGCATATGATTGCTACTGTACTTCTGGACGGTATCAGGCCCAGGTTCAGAACAGTTTACGAGTTTGGAGAACCAAAGAATGCCTTGCAGCATTTGCACGGCCCAAAAGCTGTTTCCGTTGAGCAGAATGGCAAATTTCTTATTGCGGTGGGAAATCACATTTTGCGTTTTTCCGATAAGGGTGATTTTATGGAATCCATGGGGGAAAGTGCCTTTGACAGGGAAGGACATCTGTTCGGCCCGCTAAATGTCCTTGCTGATGAAAGCGGCAAATTTTTTGTCAGTGATCAGAAAGAGTCGGTGCCCCGCATCATGGCTTTCTCTAATGAGGGAGAATATTTGTACAGCTTTGGCATGAAAGGTTACTTTCCCGGTATGTCATTCACCACGAGAGGTCTGGCCGTCAATTCAGATGACAGGTTATATCTTGGTGACCTGGAATTGTCCCGTATCACCGTTTATGACCGTTCTGGTGAATACTTGTTTCATTTTGGGGAGGAAGGCGCCGGTACCGGTGCGCTTAATGGATACCATGACTTGTCTGTTGATAAAAACAACGATGTCTTTGTCGCCAATTATTTCGGGCCATGCCAGAAGTTTGATGCCTATGGAAGGTATCTCTTTTCTTTTGCTTTTCCCGACCCCCCATCCGGAATAATCCATATAACCGATGTTGCAACGGATAGTTGGGGAAATGTTTATGTAGCCGTCAGGGGACAAAGGAATCATGATGACAGTTACAATGTGGTCAATGACGCCGATGGCAGCAGGGTGGATATCATCAAATACAACAATCATGGTGATTTCATTGCCAATATCCAACTGTCAAAGGAGTTCAGGTACCCCATACGAATGACGGTTGACCATGACGACAGACTGGTTGTCCTTTTTCAGAGCGATGATATGACCGGTGTTGAGATTATTGCCAATTAAAACATGTTTTAATACGATTTACAACTTCAGTATCTGTTATGAGATTTTTTTGACAGACATGAAATGATCATGACCGGGCCTGCGCCCGGACACACGGGCGTATGATTAAATACGGTCATGGCATTACATCTGACGAAATAAATCCAAACATTTAAACACATGAAATGATCAA
Source organism: Balneolales bacterium (assembly GCA_007128425.1). Taxonomy (GTDB): domain Bacteria; phylum Bacteroidota; class Rhodothermia; order Balneolales; family Natronogracilivirgulaceae; genus SKNL01. The sequence goes on from SKXL01000078.1 coordinate 18,997, forward strand.
TATGAAAATCCAATTCTTCCTCTTTTTTCTGGCCGTAACCATCCTTGCCACCCCGGTAGCAAACATACTTTTTGCTCGATCCGAAAATCCGGGCATAAAGCATGTAACGGTATATTACGAGGCTGGCATGGGAGGATATTGGCCTGCAAGTTATCCTGTTTTCGCGAGAGGGGATGAGATTTTGATTGGATTCTCCAGGGTTTATTACAAGGATTTGGGACCTGCCCGGCATGCGATTGATCGTGATAAACCAGGCTATACCAGATTCGCTCGAAGTCTGGACGGCGGTGAGACCTGGAGTATTGAAATACCAAAAGATGGCGTGTTTGATCATTCGGTTGCACTGAGGCACTGCAATGAAGGTATGCATTTCCACCATCCCGATTTTTTATTGGCAGCTTCTACGAACAGTGTTCATGCCGGACAATCTCGCTTCTGGTACTCCTATGATCGCGGACATCGCTGGACAGGCCCCTGTCGGTTACCCAATTTCGGCACTCTGGGTACAGCTGCCAGGACGGATTATTTAATTAATGGTAACCGCGATATGATGCTTTTTCTTACGGTTGCCAAATCATCCGGAAGGGAAGGCCGAACCATGGTTGCCCACACTGCGGACGGTGGCATAGAATGGAACTTTCGATCCTGGATAGGTCCCGAACCGGAAGGGTTTTCGATCATGCCGTCATCTGTGCGGTTGTCTGAAAGCGAACTACTGGTGACAGTACGTAGGCGCGAAGGCCCAAAACGATTTATCAGCGCCTATCTTTCTGATAACAATGGTACAAGCTGGTCCCATATCAATGATCCGGCAGATACAGGAATAGGCAGTCCTCCCGCCATGATTCAACTCAAAGATGGACGAATTGCCCTGGCTTATGGTTATCGTAGTGATCATGGTTCGAGCCTAAAGATCACATTCAGCTCAGACTCCGGCCGGACATGGGGTAATGCGATCGAACTGCGTGGAGATGATGGAGCAGACCGGGATATCGGTTATCCTCGAATGGTGCAACGCACCGATGGCAAATTGGTGATTCTTTACTATTGGAATCATGCCCTGCAGGAAAATGCTGCACCGTACAGATACATCGCTTCGACTATTGTGGATCCTGACAAGCTCGAATAGAAAAAACATAATAATACAACAGGAAGTGGTAATTATGACATTTTCATACTGATTTTTAAGCACTGACATAAATGCAATTTTTTTTAATACTTCCAGAAACCTTTTAGCGGAGACTTCATGCAGATAAGAAAAAAAATAATACATCGTACAAACTTTTCACCGCTTTTGTTTGTCCTGGCACTGACAGCCATGACCTGCCTTTTCGTTAGTAGGACAAATGCGCAATCATACGTCGATTTCTCTAATGCCGTTATTTTTGTTGATTCCGATGGCACGGAACCAGTACTTGAGAATACAGCGCGCGTGCTCGCAGAGGAAGTGGAAAAACGCACCGGGCTTCTTTGGGACAAAGTGAACAGGACTCCCCGTTCAGGTGCCCATGTGGTTTTCAGATTGGCCAAAGCCGGCGAGTTGGATCCGGAGGGATATCGGATAACTCTGGATCAACACAGGGGGCCGCGACTGCTTATTGAGTCTGCCGATAGCCGTGCGTCGTTATTTGGCGCGGGCCATCTTCTTCGCAAAGGTGAGTGGAGCAAAGAACGGTTTGAAGTGCCGGTCACCATTGATATAGAGTCAGCACCCAAATATCCGCTGCGCGGTCACCAATTGGGTTACCGCCATCGTGGCAATCCGTATTCTGCGTGGGATCGGGACCAATACGAGCAATATATTCGTGAACTGGCGCTATTTGGCGCAAATGCCATTGAAAATATTCCAAATTACGGAGGTGAGGCCAGTCCACTACATGTCATGTCTCGCCATGACATGAACGTGCAAATCAGTGAAATCACGGAACAGTATGGCCTTGAATTCTGGATGTGGATTCCCGGTGATTTCGATCTTTCCGATGAGACTCTTCGGGAGGAAGCACTGCGAAAAAATGAGGCAACATACAGGGATAGCCCCCGTGTTGACGCGGTTTTCTATCCCGGAGGCGACCCTGGCAGCAATCCGCCGGAACTGGTGTTATCCTTTATAACGGAACTGTCTGTCATTCTTCAGCGCTATCACCCTGAGGCAAAGATTTGGTTGTCCCTGCAAGGATTTGGTGAATCGTGGGTTGATGAAACGTTTGAATGGCTTGAAACAGAGGATCCAAGGGCATGGTTCGGGGGCCTGGTTCATGGTCCCGGCAGTCCGGATCTCGTGCAATCGCGCAGACGTTTACCGGATCATTATCCTGTGCGCCATTATCCTGATATAACACACATTGTGCGCTGTCAGTATCCTCATAATCAGTTAGACCCGCTTTTTTCAATCGCACTTACGCGACAGGGCATAAACCCGCAGCCACGTCATTCGAAGTTCATTCACAACCGTTTTGCACCATTCACTGATGGCTTTCTCACCTACTCCGACGGCAGCCACGACAACGTGAACAAGATGGTATGGACGCGTCTGGGATGGGATCCCGGCGAAAACCTGCGTGAAATCCTCATAGATTACGGACGATTCTTTTTCCGTCCGGATCTCTCGGATGATGTGGCAGACGCCATTTTTGGGCTTGAGCAAAATTTTGAAGGGCCGGCAATGGATAATGGAGGAATTACGGCAACCATGCGCGAATGGGAACGCATTGCCGGGGAGATGCAGGATGAACTGAAGGGTACCGATGCCAACTGGCGACTTCAGATGAAGCTGTTCCGTGCCACCATAGACGCCTATGCCCGTTACCGTTTTATCTACGAGCAGGGGCTTGAAGAACACGCTGCTTCCGCTATACTTGAACATCTTGACGATCCGGCCCTGGCCATGAAAACCGCCCTGGCAATTCTCCAGCGGGCCGAAACCAACAGGATCCATCCTGAATTGCGAGAGCGCATTATCACGATGGCCGGGGATCTGTGGCAATCCACCGGGTTGCAAACGGATCTGGAAAACCATCAGGTTCACAGCAGACAAAGAGGTGCCGTACTCGAATATCTTGATACTCCCCTGAACAGCCGCTATTGGATCGAGGACCAATTTGAATTGCTGCGGGAAATGGATGACGAAGCAGCCGTCAGGAATCGGCTTTTTCAAATAGCCACCTGGCAGAACCCGGGCGAAGGCAGTTTTTACGATGATTTGGGTAATGTAGGTAATTCGCCGAATGTGCTTTACACCGGTGGTCCGAGCGGGCATCCCATGCTGTACCGCCAACCCAATCCGGGTTACTGGGCACCCGACGGAGCCCGGGAACGCCACCGCTATGGCTGGCTGCACACAATGAATAATCCGGAAGGACTGCTCTACGAAAACCTTGACTCCGAAGCGGATTATGTCCTGCGTGTTGTAGGTGTCGGCGATTCGAAACCCAGGGCAGAAGGTGAACTTCTGGAACCGTCAACTTACGATACTAATCTGGGAGGATTCAAGGATTTTCCCGTTCCCCGGCGATTTTATTCCGATAGCAAGCTGAAAATTACCTTTGACCGATTGGATGAGCGACATATTCCCTGGCGTGAAAGATCCACAATGTCGGAAGTTTGGCTTCTTAAAAAATAATAAAAACTTGCCTCAATCAAAGTAAACGATTACATTGTATCTTAGTTAGTGATGGACGGACAGCTGAAACATGGTTTCGGCAAACATGGGGGCAGTGATCTTTATCACTCCATATCAAAGGATTTTTTTTGGAACAAGCGCAGCATAAAACTGGCGTCGAACACAACCCACTAGAGGTATTGTTATGAATCGACATATAGCATCCAAGCCCAATCGCACCCTTACCCGGATTCTTGTTTGTGCGGCAGCTGTGATGATAGTCTCAACCGGGATTTTCCCCGGGTATTCTGCGGCCGTTTACATGCAAAATGAAGGAGAAGGAACCATAATCGGCGAAGTGCGTGATGCCGATACCGGAGAAACGCTTCCGGGAGCCAATGTGATTGTGAAAGGAACCACTATCGGGGTGTCTACAGACAACGATGGACGGTATTTGATACGCAGGGCACCAGCAGGAGATCAGGTCATCGTGGTGCGTTATCTGGGATTTGAGGAAAAGGAAATTCCGGTAACGGTTAGTGCAAACGAGCGTCTTACGCTGAATGTCTCCCTTGAGAGCACCATGATAGAGGGGGATGAAATCTTTGTCGTTGCAATGCAGCGTGGCCAGTCCCGGGCATTGACACGCCAAAGGGAATCGGTGAGTATCCGCAACATCATATCCGCCGAACAGATAGATGCCTTTGCCGACCAGAACATAACCGAATCCCTGTCACGCGTGGTGGGCATGGGCCATGGCGGGGCCAACATACGCGGGGTCGGTCCGGCGGCAAGCAATATAACGATGGACGGTCAGCGCATGGGCACGACCGGGGAGAGCCGTGAAGTAGATCTGAGCACGATATCCTCCGACATGGTTCAGGAGCTGGATGTGATCAAGGTGATTACCCCGGATATGGATGCGGAGTCGCTGAGCGGTGCGATCAATATTTCCACGCGCCGCCCGATCGGCGGGGAGCGGTCGCTGAATATTCGCCTGGGTGGCAATATGCAAGGCCGCTATCTGAACCATGCGGGAACCGGAGCACGGACTTCTTTCAGCTTTGGGGATTCGCCCAGCGACCGGTTTACCTACGCGGTAAATTTCAGCTATCAGCGCGATCCCAGATCCAGTGAACGGGTCAGCATGTCCTGGGACAATCTGACCTTTCAGGATTGGGGCCGCGTGGATGTGCTGACAGGCGTTAACAGTGATGTCAACTTTGACGTGCGGCATCGTTACGGTGGGGGGGTTCAAATGACTTTTCAGCCCACCGAACGGTCAACATTCCATGTTCAGAGCATGCTTAACATTCAGGAAAGGGAGACAACCAATTATGGTACCCGGCTTCCCATTGTCCTGGAACGCTACACCGATAGTCCATACCTCCAGGGTCCGACCCATTTTAGCCCGCCCATGGCACGTTTTACTCAGGCTTCCTCTTTATCGGAACCCATTACCAATCAATATACCATTCAATTAGGGGCCAGGCACCTTCTGGACCGGTTCGACATGGAATACTCGCTGGGATGGGGGCACGGCCGGTTGAACAGCAACCGATATGAAATGTCTTTCCGAACCGGTCCCAATTATGCCTGGGAAATCAATATGGAGGATCGCAGGAATGTCGAGCTGGAATTCTCCCGATATGGTTATTGGTCCGATTATCCGGAGATCAACCGATTGGCAAGCAGTGGCATGGACCATCGCATAGACCGGCACCTGGACAATGAATTTACGGCAAAAGTCGATTTTCAGGCCCCCCACAGCAATGGAAGTATCAAGTTTGGCACCAGTGGGATCATGTCGTTCAAAACCGGGGAGTCCGAACGGCTGGGCGGTGGCATTACTCCGATTTTGCAAATGTCCCACTATGAACTGCTGCCTAATGCCGAGTGGCGCGTCTTTGACCGGGACCACCTCACCTACCGGATTCCCTGGATGGTGGACATGCGGAAAGCCAGGGACTTTTACTATGCCAACTACCCCCATTTTGATTTTGACAGGGATCGCTGGGCCGAGGAGGCCGAAACCAGTACGTTCGACCATAACGAACACAAAGCGGCCGCTTATGTAATGGGGGATTACTCCTTTGGGCGCTTTTCCGTGCTGGGGGGTATCCGTGTGGAACATTTTATCAACTTGTACCGGGGCCGGCAGGCCCGGATCGACCGCGAAGGCAACTTCAGGGGGGCCGATGACGTGAGAAATAAGTTTGCCTTCACAGATTACTTCCCGAACGCTCAGCTGGTTTACAGCCTTGGGCGGATGACCAATATTCGCGCCGCCTATTCGCGCAGCATCGGGCGGCCCACATTGAGAGAGCTGAGCCCCTACGTGAGAAGGGATTACAACAGGGAACGGATCCATCAGGGAAATCCGGACCTGAAGCCGATGCTTTCCGATAACCTGGATTTCCTGATCGACCACTACTTCATGAACGTGGGGCAGCTGTCCCTGGGCTTCTTTTTCAAGAACATGGACAACTTTGTCTATTTCTCCAGGGAACGGATCCGGGCTGCGGAACCGGGTGGACCGGATGCGGACCCGGACGACTTTACGGTGGATCCGGCCTATGACGGATGGGAGCTGTTTACCTTCTTCAACGGAGAAGGGGCCTATATGTACGGGCTTGAATTTTCCTGGCAGCAGAACCTGGACTTTTTACCCGGTTTTCTGTCGAATCTGGGAACATATGCCAACTATGCCTATACGCAATCCTTTGCGGATATTGCAAGAAGACATCCTGATCCGGCTATAGATGACACCATTCGTGTACCACTCAGGGATATGCGGCCACATGTCGTGAACGCAGGATTGAGCTATTCCCAGGGACGATTCAGCACGCAGGTATCCTACCAGTGGGCGGCCCCGTCCATCGCATCGTACGGCGAGCGTCAGTGGGTGCCGGAAATACATCAGAGATACCGTGTCTATTTTGATTCCTACAATGATGTAACAAGCGATTTGTCGATGACCATGCGGTTCCGCATCTCTTCCAATATCCGGGCATGGGCAGATGCATCGAATATACTGAATCACAGAAGGATCAATTATTTCTACGATCGTGATTACTACCCGAGTTCCATAACCTTCAGTGCAAGAATTATAAATATTGGAGTTAGGTATTCATTATGATATTTAAAAAAAGAAAGATAATTGTGTCTTATGCTTTGTTTTTGCTTTTCTTGCTGTTGTTTTTTGTCAGCGAGCAGGTGACGGCACAAACGGGAACGATTACCGGAACCGTTGTGGATCAGCATACAGGAGAGCCACTGTCCCACAGTAAAGTCATCATTGAAGCAA
>SKXL01000055.1 GCA_007128425.1 Balneolales bacterium
TTCATGCTGATCAGCAGTTCAGGTGTAAGATTCGGTAACGTGGTAATTGTGGTGCTGTACGGAGGCGACCCTGCGCTGACGGTCGAAATGAAAATCGAGACGCCCAAGGACGATACCGGCAAAGCCGACCTGTGAAACCCAGGTTCTGCTACCGTCGGTTTTTTCAAAAAGTTCCGGCTCGGGCATGAAGGTGTGGGTGTGTCCGCCGATAATGAGGTCAATACCATCAACCTGCCCGGCAACTATGCGATCGCTGACGCGATTGTCATTGTAGCGGTAGCCAATGTGACTCAGGCAAATGATCATATCGCATCGATGATATTCTCTCAGGTGCGCTGTGGTTTCGGCAGCGATCTCGACCGGATCAAGGCAGGTGACTCCCCGGTGCAGGTGCGGCAGCACCAGATTTTCAAATGACACTCCAAGTCCGAAGATACCGATCTTCACACCGGCAACCTGGCGTATCAGGAATTTTTGGACGCGCAATCCCATTTGTGTGGTACCGAAATCATAGTTTGTGGACACAAACGGAAATCTGGCCTTGCTCATCACATCTTCAAACCCGCGTACACCGTTGTCAAATTCATGATTCCCGATGGTTACCGCATCATAACCCATCTTGGACATTACCTCAAAATCAAGAGCTCCGTTAAACTTGTTGAAGTAGGGAGTTCCCTGAAACACATCTCCGGCATCCAGCAACAGACTGTCCGGGTTCTCGGCCCGCAGTTTCCTGATCAGCGTCGCCCTGCGTGCCACTCCCCCCATCCCCGCATAATTTGGTGCGTTATCAGGGAAAGGTTCAATTCTCGCGTGGGTATCATTGGTATGAAGAATGGTGATCCTGGTACCGGTATTACCAAGTGTACTGCCAAAAGGGATAATGCTACCAAGGCCTATACCGGCACCAAATATGGCTGAGTTATGTAAAAACGCTCTTCGGTTCATATTTTTTATCAGTTTCGGATACGCTGATCAATGTATGGCGCTATGGTTTCGTGTCCATTCAGATATTCAATGATGGCATCACGGATCAAGACATCGATATTGTGTCTTTCGAGGGGTTCCCAAAGTGTGGGTGCATCTCCGCCGCCATCGGCCATCCAGTTGTTGGTAGCCAACCAGTAGTAACGATCAGGGTCCACAATGAGTGAATCCACCAGAATATCACGCGCTTTGCCATCCACAATACGAAACCGGATGCCACTGGTCGCTTCTCCATTCACAGATGCCAGTTCATCGGCAATTTGCTTGATCTGCTCCCCGGTGAAGCGAAGCACGGCGATGTAGTTTTCGAACGGCATAAGCTCATAGATGTGTCCGATCGTGATCTTCCCCTCCGGTAATGGCACACGGAGACCGCCGTTGTTCATCACACTCACATCCACCCGTTTGCCCATCTCGGCGATCGCACGGTAACGCACGATGTCTGCCGCCAGATTTCCGAGTGCTCCCTCCGGTTTTCCGCGCTCAAAGGACCCTTCACTGGTGGTGATCACCCGATTCATGGTCCGCGCCATGCTCCTTACATAGGGAGCGATGTATTCGCTGACGGCCACGTCATCATCAATGGTGCCGTCAATGTCGTAATAGATGTGCGCTTCATCAGCCGGTGTGTAATCGTAACTATGCTCTGTGGTTCCGCAATGGGTAATGGTGAGAAAAGCGGCAAGAAACAGCGGCAATTTAAATCTATTCATTTCAATGGTTTTTCTGATTACCAGGTGCATTGGTCGCAACCGACAGGGACGGGCAACACAAATCAGCGGTTTCGCATCCTGTCGAAAAGCATCTGCTGAAATGTTATTCTCTGATAATCACCGGGTATCTGGAATCGTGACACGGGAATACTTTCCGTGGTAATATCTTTCATTTTTATTATTTCGGCAAGTTCGCCGCGAATCCAGTGTTCCGCCTGTACAGGCAGTTTGTCATCGATAAACCACTGCTCAGCGGGCAATCCGGACAGGGACAGCTGACGTGTCAGCCACCGCTCGGAGAGCACGCCCCAGGATACCGATAGCTCATCCGTAACCCATATGTGCCATTCAGCATCACTGTTTCCCTGCTTCACGATCCATTTTCTTGCACTGTAGTTTTCTATCGTCTTTCGCTCATCGGTTTGCTGAAACATCACCTCCGGTTCCGCCGGCTGCTCTTCGGCGGTGCGTCCCCTCATGGTTTCCAGCATGCCAATCATCTGCTGAAGCTCCTGCTTGTTCATGACGACCGCCTTCTGATCGGATGTGAAAAAGACAAAATCTTCCCTCCGATGACGAATCAGTATCCCTTCCGCCCGGATATTTCCCAGTATTTCAACGGATTCCCCTTCGGACTGTACCATCAAAATGTAATCGGGATGGATGAGCAGCGGTGTACTCGACACCCAGTACTCGCTTCCGTCAGCGCGGATGGTATATCTGCTGATGGTAATTCTCCCTTCGAATGGCGAACCGGCCATGACTCCCGAGTTCGCCCATTCTGATTGATGGACACGGGCAGAGGTTTCTGACTCGGATGTTGGACCGGCAGCTGACCAGGCCGGTACCGGCAGGGTTAAAACCGACAGCGCGACAATAACCAGTGCGCCTGTAAAAAAAAACACCCGCGAGCCGATAGCTGAAGAGCCGGTTTGTTGTTTTGCTGAGCCGCACTCAGCGGGCAGGCAATTCAAGGATCTGTAGTAAGCGTTCATCAGGATGAGATTATATGATCAAATAGCGGTTCGGTTGCCTTGAGGATCCATCCTCCGGCCAGTACATCATCATTTTCGTAAGCGACAAGCGCCTGTCCGGGCGTAATGGCGGATCTTCCTTCGGGAAAGCGAACCTGAAACTCATCATCGCCCGTTTGAGTCAGGAAGCCGGGTTCACCGGTATCGTTATATCGGATTGCCGCATTCACCGGCTTCTCCTTTTCCGTGATGCGTTCATACTTTCCCATGACAATATTTCGTGCAATTGCCGTGGTATTTACCAGTTCGGATTCCTCTCCGACCGTAATCGTATTGGTTTCGGGGTCAATATGTGTCACATACACCGGCTTGCCCATGGCCAGGTGAAGTCCGCGGCGCTGACCGATGGTGTAGAAGGGATATCCCTTGTGCTTTCCAATGACATTCCCATTACGGTCAACAAACAACCCCCCTTCCACTTTTTCCTGCAGTCCTTCCACCCGGTCGCGCAGAAACCGTCGATAGTCGTTATCAGGCACAAAACAGATCTCGTAGGAATCTTTCTTGTTGGCAACATTGAAAAGTTCAAAATCGGTGGCAAATTGTCTTATTTCCGATTTATGATAGCTGCCCAGCGGAAAACGGGTGCGGGCAAGATGTTTCTGGTCCACGCCCCACAAGGCATACGACTGATCTTTGTTGCTATCCTTACCGCGAGAAATCACATACCGACCGTTTTCTTCCCGTATGTTGGCGTAGTGACCGGTGGCAATGAAATCACATCCCAGCTTATCTGCTCTTTTCAACAGCGCAGCCCACTTGATATGCGTATTGCAAAGAACGCATGGATTGGGAGTGCGGCCTTGCATATACTCATCAACAAAACGTTCAATTACCCAGTCGCCAAACTCCTCCCGAATGTCTACAATGAAATGGTTGAATCCGAATCGCGTGGCCACCTGCCGGGCGTCATTCATGGACTCGAGGGTGCAGCAACCGGTCTCCTTGTTCGACTTGCCACCACTCTGTGCGTAATCCCATGTTTTCATGGTGATGCCGATCACATCATAACCCTGCTCGCTGAGCATAACGGCGGCAACCGAGGAATCGACCCCGCCGCTCATTGCCACCAGTACGCGTCCGTTGGAACTCATACAATTATTCGTAATACAAATTTCGAATTAGCCTTTACCGTGTGGAAAACCGATTCGTCACCGGTTTGAGATGCCCGCAATGCGCGAGGGAACCTCAAAAAACTGAATTTGCGAAAGATACCGTTTTTCCACTTCACACTAAACGTCAGACAGATCGATTTAGTTTTTCAGAAGCACATCGCGGACAGCATCCAGTTCGGCAGGCACAGGCACGGACTCCTTTTTTCGGGATGCGATCTCGGTGAGCCGTTTCGGTGTCTCGACAATTCCGGGCAGAAGCTCATTCATTGTTTCGGGAAATTTGGCAGGATGTGCGGTTGCCAGAATCAGGCCCTGTTCGTCATCCGACATGTGCTCCTTGCACCCAAGATAACCGACCGCAGTGTGCGGATCCATGGCATAGCGATGATGATCCCAGACCTGAACGATGGTCTGACGGGTCAGGTCATCATCATACCAGGCTCCCGTTATATCCCGGGCCATTGCATCGTGATCATGGTCATATAAATCCAGCATACGGTCGAAATTGCTTGGATTGCCAACATCCATCGCATTGGATATGGTGCGAAGTGATGGTTTCGGCTGAAATTTCCCGCCATCCAGATAGTCCGGCACCACGTGATTGCTATTGGTTGAAGCAATGAATCGGCTGATTTTTAGACCCATTTTAAAAGCCAGGAGTCCGGCAGTCAGGTTGCCAAAATTGCCTGAGGGAACGGAACAGACCAACTTTTCAACTTCACCTGATGGTGTAAAATGGCCTTCAGATTTGGCGTTCAACTCAATAGCCGCGTGTATGTAGTACACCATTTGGGGCAGCAACCGTGCTATATTGATTGAGTTTGCCGTGGTAAGTTGCTTATTCAAACGGATTTGAGGATCGGCAAAGCAGGACTTTACCAATCTCTGGCAGTCGTCAAATGTTCCGTCGACTTCCAGCGCCCTGATATTGTCACCCATTGTGGTAAACTGTTTTTCCTGCAGTGGGCTGACTTGTCCCGACGGGTAAAATATATACACCTCAACTCCGGCAGCACCATGAAAACCCTGTGCAACAGCAGCGCCGGTATCACCGGAAGTCGCTGTGATAATTGTGACTTTCTCTTTTTCCTGACGAGCAAAGACCGACAGCATTGCAGCCATGGTTCTTGCTCCAAAATCCTTGAACGCGAGTGTAGGTCCGTGAAAAAGCTCTATTACATGCATTTTATCACCCAGACTTACAATCGGAGCCTCAAATGTAAAAGCACGCTCGACAATTTCGTTTCGCTCATTTTCGGAAAAGACGTCCAGAAGCAGCACATCGAAAAGCTTTCGTGCCTTGATGTTTAAAGGATCTCCGATCATCTCCTGCCAGAATGACTCCGGCATACGGGGCAGAAGAGCGGGCATGTAAAGGCCGCCGTCAGGAGCAAGACCGCGTTTCACTGCTGTCCGGAAATCGGTCTTCACTTTTCTGTTGCCGGTGCTGTAGAGTTGCATATTCTTCGGCTTTATTAAAACTCCGGAGTGACCGGATCTTCGTCGGGAGTCAGAATTCTCGGCCCAATACTGTTAATTGCGGAGACGTAGATGTCACTGCCAAGCTGCATTTCGGAAAAAGCCTGTTTCATTGCAAGTCCCACCTCGCGCGCTTTATCCATGGAGGTACTCAGGGCGAAAACGGACGGACCCGATCCTGAAATACTGCAACCAAGAGCGCCTGATGCAATGGCCGCACCCTTGATTTTATCGAAACCCGGTATGAGAAGAGAGCGGACCGGCTCAAAGATGATGTCGTTGAGTGACCGGCTGATCAAGTCGAAATCGGCCTTACCCAGTCCGGCGATCAATCCGGCCAGATTGCTCCACTGGATGACGGCATCGCTCAATTTGATGTGTTTGCGAAGTATTCTGCGGGAATCCTCGGTACGTACTTCGATATGCGGATGAAGTACGGTACAGCAGAGATTATCGGGGTAGTCAATGGGTATCACATCAAGTGGTTCGTAACTTCGGATCAATACAAATCCACCCAGCAGACCGGGAGCAACATTATCCGCATGAGGCGATCCGCATGCACGGGCTTCGGCTTTCATTGCAAATGGAAGCATTTCCTGCTTCTGCATGGGTCCGCCAAGCAACTGATTGGTGGCATAAAGTGCTGCAACAGAACTGGCGGCACTGGAACCCAGACCGCTTCCCAATGGCATTTTTTTGTGGAGTACCATCTCCACCCCGCGTTTTTCATCCAGGTGCTCCAGAAGTGCCATAACCGCAACCCCAGCCGTGTTGTTTTCTGCTTCTCGCGGAAGTCGCCCCTCGTCTCCGGTAACCCCTGTAATCCGTACTCCCGGACTGTCGATCAGCTTTGCTTCAACGATATCCCCGGGCTGGTGTATGGCAAAACCAAGTGAATCAAAACCGCATGCCACATTGGCGACGGTTGCAGGAGCAAATACTCGTATACTGTTCATATGCTCTTTTGCCGGTTAATGGATTGCTTTCACGATATCAGAAAGAACCCCGTTTGCCGTGACCACGACACCAGCTCCCGGACCTTTTATCACAAGGGGTATATCCGAATACGCGTCACTGGTAATGGTGAGCATGTTCTCAGTGCCGTTGAGTGCAAAGACAGGACTTTCAGGACCGGTCGCCATCAATCCGACCCGCAGGCCGTTGTCGTCCATTACAGCCATGTAACGCAAGACCTTGCCTTTGTTGTGTGCTTCTTCATACCGTTTGCGAAAGGCCTCATCATATTTTTTGATCTGCTTGAGAAATTCATCTGCCGACATCTCCCCCTGCAGCTCTTTCGGCACCAGATTTTCGATGGTAACGTCTTCAAGAGACACCTTTCTACCACAAATTCGAGCCAGGATCAGCAGTTTCCTGGCAGCGTCCATACCATTGAGATCTTCCCGCGGATCGGGTTCGCTGTACCCGTTATCCCGGGCGATTTGCACAAGTTCGCTGAATGGAGTGGTGCCATCAAACCGGTTAAACAGGTAACTTAACGTGCCTGAAAATACGCCTTCCAGGCTTCGGACGGTATCACCGCTTGCCACCCGGTCTTTCACTGCCTGGACAAATGGCAGCCCTGCTCCCACATTGGTTTCATAGTGAAAACTTGTATCATAATCCCGTGACAATTCGGCCAGTTTCTGAAATTGTCTCCAGTCTCCGGTATTGGCTTTCTTGTTGGGCGTGACAAGTGCGATGCCCTGTTTCAGAAATCGCTCATACCAGCGGGGAACTTCTTCACTTGCTGTGGAGTCAACGACGATGGTATTGGGTGACTGGTGGATTTTAATATAATCAAGCAACCCGTCCAGATCAGTCTCCTTTTTTGATGATTCAAGCTTTTTCTCCCAATTACGAGAAGAAATCCCGTTTTCATCCAGCAGCATCTTGCGACTGTTAATTATGCCATTGATGCGTAAATCCAGATGCCGTTCGGCAAGAAACCACTCCTGCCGCTCGAAAATATACTGTATCAGCTGCTTGCCAATTAGACCGGTTCCAATCACAAAGATATTGGCCATTCTGCGCGGACCATAGAAAAAAGCATCATGAATCACACGAAGTGCCTTTTTCTTGTCGACCCGGCGGATTACTGCAGAGATGTTGAGCTCTGAGGAACCCTGCGCAATGGCGGAAATGTTGATACGGCTGCGACCCAGGGCCTGAAATACTTTGCCGGCGATACCGGGGGTCTGGCGCATGTTTTCTCCCACCATGGCGATGATGCTGAGTTCATCCTCGATGATGATATCAGCAACGCGATGTGTTGCAATTTCATGCTGCAGCTCCTTCTGCAACAGCCGTTTGGCTTTTACCGCATATTGGGGCAGAACGGCGAGACAGACCGAATGCTCGGATGAGGCCTGGGTAATCAGTATGATATTTATACCACCCGTTGCCATTGCGCCGAAGATGCGCTGTGCCACTCCGGCCATACCCACCAGACCACTCCCCTGTATACGAATCAATGAGACATGATCAATGGATGAAATACCTTTGATGATGTATTCGGGTCCACCCGATACTTTGCCTACCAGGGTGCCGGGAAACGCCGGATTCAACGTATTTTTAATACGTATCGGAATATTCCGGCTCATGGCCGGCTCTATGGTCGGAGGATGGATCACCTTCGCGCCGAAATGTGACAATTCCATGGCCTCTTCATACGAGAGCACATCCATGGTGAATGCCTCTTTCACCAGACGCGGGTCGGCTGTGAGGACACCATCCACATCCGTCCAGATCTGAAGTTCTTCGGCTTCAAGGGCGGCGGCAAAAATGGCGGCGGTGTAATCCGATCCGCCCCGGCCGAGTGTTGTGGTCACTCCCTTATCATTGGCAGCAATGAATCCGGTGACCACCTGAAGCCGGTTGTTGGATTCAAAATGTGCCTTGATTTTGGTGAGCGTTCTTTTCATATCCACTTCCGCATTGCCGAACTGGTCATCGGTGAGAATGACCGAACGGGCATCAAGGAAATCGCAATCTATACCCTGCCTGCGAAAAGCCAGCTGAATGATGTAGTTGGACAGGCGCTCCCCGAAACTGGTGATAAAATCCATACTTCTGGGCGTAAGCTCCTTGACCAGGAAGACACCCTGAAGAATATCCTCCAAATCGTTAAGCATGAATTTAACGCCGGCGATAGCCTGGCTCTGCTCGGTGGTGGTGAGCAGTTTCCTGACCGCGTCAATATGGCGCTCCTCCAGGCGTCCCAGATCGATGGTGTAGCTGTCGTCGCCGCTGCCGGCGCGTTCCGCCATGGATATAAGCTGATCTGTTACACCCTGGAATGCCGAGAATATTACCGCTTTACACTGCTCTTTTTCCACGGCCCCGGAGAACCAGGAGGCAATTTCTCTGATACGTTCGGGCGTTCCTACCGATGATCCGCCAAACTTGAATACTTTCATGTGTTTAAAAA
>SKXL01000120.1 GCA_007128425.1 Balneolales bacterium
CACCACCGATAAGTATCAGCTGGATCTGGCTTACTTCTATCAACCCGAGCCGGAAGGACCTCCGGCCCAGTTTGGTGTGGGTGGAGCCGGCCGGTATTCCTATGATGTGATTCCGGGCGGCCCAGATGTAACGTTAGAAGATGGAACAACAGTGGCATATGCCCCTCTAAGCGAACGCAACCAGTTCAATGTCCGCGGCGCCTTGCTAATGGACAATGGTGAATTTGGTGCTTCGCTGCAGTACGGCCAGCTGTATAACTCGGTGCAGGATGAATTTAACAGCAGGTTTGCCGCTGCACTTCACGCTGACCTTACACTTGGTAATTTCAATGTCAAACCGCAGTTTGCCTACTATCAGATGGATGCGAATAACTTTGCCGGTGATGAACTGAGCACAGCCATAATGGGAGCCTATGGTATTCCTTACCAGGTCTCGACCGAAGCATGGCTGGCGACCCTTGGTCTTTCCTACTCCATGGATGTGGATATCGGCCCCATCACCAATCTGACGTTCTACAACGACTTCAGCTATATGGAGAACCTGGTTGGTGAAGGCGAAACATGGCTGGCTGACGGATCAAGCCTGTCACTGGATGACAACTTCGAATCCACCATCCAGAACATCACCGGCTTTCTGATTTCTGCCGGACCGGTATTTACTTATGTGGATATCGCACAGGGCATTAATCAGCCCTGGCTAACTGAACATTTCGGAGTTGGAGTCGGACCCGGACATGAGGATCTGGGCCTTGGTGACTCCGAATACAATATTCGATTCAATATCAATATTGGATTTTATTTCTAAGCAGAGATAAAAGAACACCGGTATCTGTGATATATCAACAATTGCCGATACCGGCGTGGTTTTCCGGCTGAAAATCAGTCGAAGTTTTTTTGAACAGAAAACGGAGGACAGGAATATGCAAACGCAAATAACCACCTCATCATGGAAATCAGGCTGGGCAGTGCTGGCAATAGCCGTATTGGCGATTGTTGGCCTTCAGGCCTGTGAAGCCGAAACCGATGAAGTTAGACTCGGTTATGTACTTTGGGACTCTGAAATCGCATCAACTCATGTTGTTGCGGCAGTTATACAGGACGAACTCGGCCACGACGTAAATCTCACGGCCGTGGATGCCGGACCCATGTGGACCGGTATGGCACGGGGCGACTTTGACGCCATCGTAGCAGCCTGGCTGCCCGGAACACATGCTGCATACCTTGAGCAGACCCAGGATGACATTGTAAACCTCGGTCCCAACCTGGAAGGAGCCAAAATCGGATGGGTTGTACCGGCATATGTCCCGGTGAACAGCATTGAGGAGCTCAACGACTATGTGGATGAATTCGGCGGTGAGATCACAGGAATCGATCCCGGTGCCGGACTTATGGCCGCCAGTGAAGAGGCGGTCGATGCATACGACCTGAATTACAATCTTCTTTCCGGATCGGATGCAGCCATGACCGCTGCTCTCGAACGTGCTATCGATCGTGAAGAATGGATTATCGTCACCGGCTGGACCCCGCACTGGAAGTTTGCAGCCCATGATCTGAAATATCTGGAAGATCCTCGCAATGTATTCGGGGATGCTGAGCACATTGCTACTATTGTAACCCCGGACCTGCAAGAACGTCTGCCTGACGTTTTCAGTTTCCTTGACAATTTCTTCTGGACACCGGACGAAATGGGTGAAGTAATGATCTACATTGAAGAAGGCATGGAGCCCATGGATGCTGCAAGACAGTGGATATCAGAAAATGAGAACAGGGTTCAGCAATGGCTGAATTGATCTGAACTGTAATTGCTCAATGGAAATGGTGCACTCCCGAAGGGTGCACCATTTTTTATAATTCTTCCAACGGCCTTATTGTGTTGCGGAGTCCGTTGTTGAATCAGTAGCCACCCATATTATGAGCACTATATGAGCGATATCATTACGGTAAATAACCTCTATAAAATATTCGGAGACAAGCCGCAGAAAGCAATAGAGGCATTGAATAAAGGGAGGTCGAAAGATCAGATACTTCGGGAGCTAAAACAGATAGTTGGGGTCCAGGATATCAACTTTTCTGTACGCGAAGGTGAAATTTTTGTACTGATGGGATTGTCCGGCAGCGGGAAATCCACCCTTCAGCGGCTTGTCAACCGCCTCCACGAACCCACCAGCGGTGAAATCATTATCAAAGGGACCGATATTGTCAAGCTCAATCAGAAAGAGCTTCGTGAATTCAGGCGCAATAACTTTTGTGGCATGGTTTTTCAGAATTTTGCCATCCTTCCTCACAGAACAGTTCTGGGAAATGTTGAGTTCGGATTGGAGCTTCAGGGAGTTGACAAGGAAAAGCGACAGGAGAAGGCCCGAAAGATCATCAAACTGGTGGGATTGGACGGTAACGAAGATAATTATCCGTCCCAGCTTTCCGGAGGCATGCAGCAACGTGTCGGCTTGGCGCGCGGCCTGGCCGTGGATGCCGATATTCTCCTTATGGATGAGGCGTTCAGCGCCCTTGATCCGCTTATTCGCAGGCAAATGCAGGACGAGTTGCTCGAATTGCAGTCCCGCATGAAAAAAACGATCCTGTTCGTGACCCACGACCTGGACGAGGCTTTCCGTCTGGGCGACCGGATTGCGATCATGAAAGATGGAAGAATCGTGCAAATTGGTACGGCAGAGGAGATTATTTCCAGGCCGGCTGATGATTATGTAAAAACATTTGTCGAAGATATGGACCGATCGGCGGTACTGACCGCCGGCACCATCATG
The DNA here is from genome assembly GCA_007128425.1 of Balneolales bacterium. Taxonomy (GTDB): domain Bacteria; phylum Bacteroidota; class Rhodothermia; order Balneolales; family Natronogracilivirgulaceae; genus SKNL01. The sequence goes on from SKXL01000120.1 coordinate 2,766, forward strand.
CTGCCGGTCAAGGAGCAGGCTTTTACCGGAGACGGACCGCGTACGATTCTCCGCAAAATCAGACGATTTGGTTTGTCCGGTATCCTCCTGACGGACTCAAAACGCCATCTTAAAGGATACATAAAAGCCAAAGAACTTGCTGAATACGTCGAAAAAAACAGGAAAAAGGAAAACCTCGAGATGGACAAATCCCTGATCCATGAGGCGGCCAGTGTAGAGCGTGATATGCCTCTGAATGAGGTGATCAATGTCTATCAGGAAGCGGACTTCGGTCCCATTGCCGTCATTGATGATCAGCAAAGACTGGCGGGTGTTATCGTAAGGGGCGCGATTATTGCAGCCCTGTCGGAAGGATATGAAATTGAACCGAAAAACGGAGAGCCGGTGCAGATATCCCGTGATGATGAGAAACTCGCTAACGAAGAGAAGTCCGCTAACGAGGAGAAGTCAGGCGACGAAAAGAAATCCCGTGACGAAAATAAGCCCGAATAACAATCAACCTATGTAACGTCAAACCATGTTTCCATTCCGAATTCCCATAAGAGACTGGATATCCGACGGGGTAGATTATCTTGTCAGCGAATACGCTGCTGTTTTCGATGCGTTCAGCGCCCTGGTCTATTTCCTTGTCGACAATTTCAAAGACGGGATGATGGCTCTGCACCCGCTCATCCTGATCGTTATTATTGCCGGTATTACCTGGCGTATGGCAGGCTGGCGTGTTGCCATTTTTGCCGTGCTGGGGCTCCTGCTTTCCGAAAATATCGGTCTTTGGCAGGCCTTTGTGGAGACACTGGCTCTGGTGCTTACTGCCGAACTTCTGGTGATGGTGGTTGGTCTTCCGCTGGGAGTTCTGGCCGCACGCAAAGATGGTTTCCATTCTTTCATACGACCTATTCTGGACTTCATGCAGACCATGCCGGCATTCGTTTATCTCATCCCGGCTGTCATGTTTTTCGGATTGGGACTGGTCCCCGGTGTGGTTGCAACTTTTGTGTTCGCACTGCCTCCGCTCATTCGTCTGACCAATCTCGGAATACGTCAGGTTCCCAGGGAACTGGTAGAAGCCGCCGATGCTTTTGGGGCCACCGGTAGTCAGAAGCTGTTTAAGGTACAGATCCCTGTGGCCATGCCAACTATTATGGCCGGCGTCAATCAATCGATCATGCTTGGACTGTCCATGGTGGTTATCGCCGCCATGATTGGAGCCGGCGGACTGGGTGAGGATGTGCTTCGTGGAATTCAGCGCCTTCAGGTCGGACAAGGTTTTGAAGCCGGTCTTGTGGTGGTCATTATGGCCATTATTCTTGACCGTATCACAGCCGGTCTGACAGAGAAAAAACCGGCTAATTAGTACAGGTCAAAACCACAATTCCGTTAAGCATTTGGTGCTATAATGTATTTTTACTATGTTTCCGCAGTTCGATAAAGAGGACGACGGATGGGTAATCTTTCCAAGCACCATAAGTCAGGCGATTAGTACATGGTGTAATGAATCCCGGTAGGTTCTTCGGAACAGTACTTACAAACCGGTTTGCTAACAGCAATAAAGATTTAACAAGGAGGTTCAATGTCGTTGCATAAAAAACTCAATCTGGATGTCAATCCGTACATTTTTTTCATCTCCATAACTGCCATCCTCATCTTTCTGTTTTTCGGTGTCTTTTTCACTGAAGGGACAGGCGAAGTGTTTGACCTTGTACAGAATTTCATTGTTGGTCAACTCGGATGGTTCTACATCGTATCGGTTGCCATTTTCCTGATATTTGTCGTATTTCTGTTCTTCAGCAGGTTCGGCAAGATCAAGTTGGGACCGGATGATTCCGAGCCGGACTACAGCTACGCATCCTGGTTTACCATGCTGTTCAGTGCAGGTATGGGAATCGGTCTGGTCTTCTTCAGTGTGGCCGAGCCCATGTTCCACTACCTTGCACCTCCAACCATGGAAGGTGAATCACTGGCAGCGGCACGTGAAGCGATGCGGCTGACCTTTTTTCACTGGGGTTTTCATCCGTGGGCCATCTACATCATTGTAGGGATGTCCCTGGCCTACTTCTCCTTTCGAAAAGGCTTGCCCCTTTCCATACGCTCGGCATTTTACCCGCTAATCGGCAAGCGAATTCACGGGTGGATGGGGAATACCATCGACATTCTTGCCATTTTCGGTACCATGTTTGGTGTGGCAACCTCGCTCGGCCTTGGTGTGATGCAGGTTAATGCCGGACTCGAGTACCTGTTCGGTGTCAATGTATCGACCAACATCCAGATAAGTCTCATTGCCGGAATAACCGCCATAGCAACGATATCCGTGGTTCTGGGCCTGGACAAGGGAATTCGCGTCCTCAGTAACTTTAACATGACGGTTGCAGTAGGGCTCATCATCTTTGTATTCGCTGTTGGTCCGACTATTTACCTGCTTAATGCCACGGTCGAAAATACCGGGTACTATTTGCAGAATTTGGTTCAGTCTACGTTCTGGCTGGGAACATTTGACGGGGAAGGGGTTGATGGCTGGCTTGCCGGATGGACCCTTTTCTACTGGGGCTGGTGGATTGCATGGTCTCCGTTTGTCGGGATGTTTATCGCTCGTATTTCCCGCGGACGCACCATACAGGAATTCATTGCCGGCGTGCTGCTTGTTCCGACAGCATTCACCTTTATCTGGCTGACCGTATTTGGCAATACCGCGCTCAGCATGGAAATTTTTGGTGATGGCGGCATCTCCGGCCTGGGAACAGAGCAGATGCTCTTTGCGATGCTAGACGGTCTCCCGCTGGCACAGATCAGCTCGATTGCGGCTACACTTGTGATTATCACCTTCTTTGTGACTTCATCTGACTCCGGATCTTTGGTCATCGACATGCTCGCTTCCGGTGGCAATCCGGATCCACCAGTTGGACAGCGTGTTTTCTGGGCCATCTCTGAAGGTGCTGTCGCCGCGGTTCTCTTGCTGGCAGGCGGACTGGGTGCGCTTCAGACGGCAGCCATTACTACGGGGCTTCCGTTCACGGTGATCCTGTTGCTCATGTGTTTGAGTCTCTATAAAGGGCTCAGCACGGAAGGAACCGAACGGCTGGTTCGCAGGAAAACATTCACCAAGAAATCCAAACAGACTTCCTATGATAAAACCGACATGGAAGGGGATGCATGACAAAACGGGAGAAGATACAAATCTATCCTGGACGGGATGTGTGACAATTCGGGAAGAAGGTGCATTGCAATTTGAAGTCTGTACACAGAAGAATTCTGTTTAATCGAACGACATGAGGTGTGAGTATGAGTGACTGGAAAAAAGAACTGAAGGAACTATTTGACGACGAGCTATACATAAAGAAAAAAGAGCAGGCGGAATCGAAGGACAAGCTGCGTGTGAAAAAATTCATCTCCGACATCGTGGAGCCGGCTTTTGAGGACATAGCGGAGGAACTCAAGGAGTATGAACGGGATATCGATGTGGAAATTGAAAAAATGGCTGCCACTATCCGGGTGTACCATGAAGGTCATGAAGAATTTTATTTTTCCATACGATCGCGTCCCTACAAGAAAAAGGAGTTTTCTTTTCCCGTGCTGCCGCTCAGAGATGAGAAGGGTGATTATTACCGGGCGGAAGTGTACCTTAAGGACGGTCCGCTCTATCACGATGTAACCAATTACAACAAGGAGCAGATCATCAGGGAATTCCTGCACGAGTACAAGCGACATATGCAATGGAATCTCTGATCGGACTCATTTCCCATTACACGCTTTCTTAATAGCTGATGTTCAGATCTCTGGTCCGTTTTATCAAGCGCCGGCTTCCGGGACGTGATGAAGTGCAGCATCCGGGCCGTTTTGCCCGTCAGTCTGTGGCAATGCTTCGGCGCGAGTATCAGGGCAAGCCACTGGTGGAGGATCATCTGAATGCGGATCCCATTCTTCAGTTCGAAGCCTGGTTTGAGGAGGCCACGCGGGTCATCCGTGATGATCCCAATGCCATGGTATTGTCTACTGTGGATGAACAAGGCCGCCCATCAGCGCGCACTGTGCTGTTGAAAGGGTTTGATGAGGATGGATTCATTTTTTACACCAACTATGACAGTCCCAAAGGGCACCACATCAGCCATAATCCAAATGTATCGCTTACCTTTCACTGGCCGGATGTGATGCGGCAGGTGCGTATCGATGGCATAGCTGAAAAAACATCCGCGGAGCAATCGGATGCCTACTTTCACAGCCGGCCCGCCGGAAGCCGAATCAGTGCGGTTGCCTCACCGCAAAGCCGGGAGGTTTCATCGCGGCAAGAGCTTGAAAATCGCGTCAGGGAGCTACAGGAGCAATACAGCAATCTGGATGACATTCCTCGACCGACGCAATGGGGTGGATATCTGGTGGTCCCGAATCGCATAGAATTCTGGCAGGGAAGACTGAACCGGTTGCATGACCGGATTTGCTATACCCCCAAAAAGGGCGGAGGATGGGAATTCCGTCGCCTCGCACCATGAGAAAGATGCACCGGTTCAGTTCTTTTCACCGGAATAGACACATCCGGTGGTGCAGGTCTCCATCACTTCAATTCTGGATAGTTCTGGAAGAAGTGGTTTGGTCTTCTGCCAGATCCATATTGCCAGATTTTCGCTGGTCGGATTTTCAAGTCCTTCAATGTCATTGAGCACATAGTGGTCAAGTTGCAGATAGACCGGTGAAAAAGCTTTTTTGATGTCGGCAAAGTCCTTGATCCAGCCGATCTCCGGATCAACGGTGCCGCTGATATAAAGCCGTACCCGGTAGGAGTGGCCATGCATGCGCCGGCATTTATGTTCTTCCGGAAGATTGGGAAGAAAATGGGCGGCTTCAAATTGAAATTCCTTGTATATCTCCATGATTCTTGTTTCAATTGGGTTTCAATCCAAGATACGGAATCGGTGGCAAGGAATCCGAACTTCAATAAAGCGTACTTTCGTTAGATATTACGTTCGTAAGTTAAAGGGATGTTTTTTTAACGAATAACCAAACTGTGATTGCAATGGAGATTTACAACTTTCGGTTTCTATCCGTTTTTGTTGGTATGTTTTTTTTACTCATTCTCATACCTATTAAGGGAGTGGCCCAGGCCCCAGACGACTGGGGGCCGGTGAGTATCGGTCTTGAGGAGATTGAATACCCGTACCCGGTTTCCTGGATGAATTTTTCTGTTCAGGGCATAGATGTCCGAATGGCATATATGGATGTGCCACCTGCAGATTCGCCAAACGGACAAGCCGTTGTATTGCTTCACGGCCTGAATTTTTTTGGTGAATACTGGGCCGGAACGATTGACGCATTGACCCGTCAGGGATTCCGGGTCATAGTTCCGGATCAGATCGGATTCGGCCGGTCATCGAAACCTGTCATTGCCTACAGCTTTCAGAAAAAAGCGGCGAATACAAAAAAACTGTTGGAAAAACTGGGTATAGAGGAAGCTGCCATCGTGGGACACTCCATGGGTGGCATGCTGGCTGCACGGTTCGCGTTTTCGTATCCGGAAACCACCACTCATCTGGTCCTGGTGAACATGATCGGCAAACACGATTTCAGACTTTCCCGCCCCTGGAGCAGCACGGACGAAGTGTATCAGTCCGAACTGAACCGGAGTTACGAGGATATTCGGCGGGGACAGGAACGCTATTATGTGGAGTGGAAACCGGAATATGAGAAGTACATCCGTATTCACTACGGCTGGACACTGAGTCCCGAATTTCCCCGGCTCGCCAAAGTCAGGGCTTTGAATCGACAGATGGTCTATTCGCAACCTGTGGTGTATGAATTTCCGCATATCCGGTCCAAGACCCTGATTCTATCCGGAAGGGAGGATGGCGCGGATTTTGCCGATTTGGCACGTCAAACTTCCGAAGCTATTCCGGACTCCAAACTGATATTGCTGGATAATGTCGGACATAACCCACATTTCGAGGCTCCGGATCGCTTTCACTCGGAGCTCATCCGTTTTCTGAATTCACCATGAAA
>SKXL01000083.1 GCA_007128425.1 Balneolales bacterium
CAGATCGATCATCGGATGAGCGAATATATTGGTATAAGCCTCGAGACAATGAGTAAGCGCATCCAACCCGGTTGATGCCGTCACCGATGCGGGCACCGACCAGGTCAATTCCGGATCCACACAAGCCACATCGGGAACCAGCCACGGACTAACTATCCCTTTTTTCAGACGGTCCTGTTCATCCAGCAGAATTGCGTTGGGAGACACTTCGCTACCGGTACCGGAAGTCGTTGGAACACAAGCCAACCAGGTTTTCCGGCCGCCAAGCAGACCAATGCCGACCGTTTCCCGTATCGACTGATCGCTGTCGATGAATGCTGCCAGCAGTTTGGCCACATCCAGTACGCTCCCTCCCCCGATACCTGCAACCGCATCGGCCCTGAACTGACGCGCTTCCTCCAACAACCGATCAAACATCTCAAAGTCCGGCTCCTGCTCCACCCGGGTATCCAGGTACACCTCAATCCCTGCTTCCTTCAACCGGCCGGTTTGCTTATGCAACAGCTCCACCAGGGGAGGAATGGAGACGATAAAAAGCCTTTGCAGACCTTGATTCAGGAATTCATCCGTGAACGTGGCAAAAGCACCGTCACCAAAAACGATTCGCACCGGATTCAATAAGGTAATCTGCTTCATGAATGGATGGAACTGGGTGAATATTTCAGGTAATTTTTCATCTGTACCTACATCGCCCCCAGCCGGACATCCTCCCGCTCGGGATCGTAGAATGGATTGCGTCTCATCTCCTGGGCATTGATGGTGCGGCGCCACTGGTGAAGCATGCGTCGCATGTTAACCGCCTCATCAGGAAATCCGGCAGATAAATCACGACTTTCGCTGATATCATCACGTACGTTGTAGAGGCTGATCTGATTCGGCTGGCCCCATAGTGATTCCTCGTACCATTCGATCAGCTTGAAATCACCCATCCGCACGGCGCCACCCGGTTTGTAACCAAGGTGGTGATAGTGGGGATAGTGCCAATACAGCGCCTCGCGGTCCAGTGCACCGGCCCGGCCCGAGAGCAGCGGCATCAGGCTGACACCATCGATTTCCGGATCCTCGTAGTCAATACCGACAGCCTCCAGAAAGGTCGGGAAGAAGTCGTCGGATATTACCGGTTCCGGGCTCACCGAACCGGCTTCGATCACCGCAGGCCATCGATATGCCAGTGGTATGCGAAGCCCTCCTTCAAATACCATAGCCTTGCCGCCACGCAACGGATCCTGTGATTGCAGGATATCCAGACCGCCATTGTCCGAGAAAAAGACCACCAGTGTATTCTCCGTCAGTCCCAGATCATCGAGGCGATTCAGGATTCGCCCGATCCCTTCATCCATCCGTTCTATCATTGCCCCCATTATGGGGTTGTTAATATCCAAATCAGCGCCGGGTTTGTTTTCGTATTTTGCGATCAGGTCGGGCTGCTCTATGAGCGGGCGGTGTACGACGTGGTGAGATACCAGGAGGAAAAACGTACTTTCATGATGACGATCAAGAAAATCGAGAGCATGCCGTGTGATATCCTCGACATGGTGCGGATCATCAAAGGGATCGTGATCCGGTTCGGGTTTGGAATTGTGAAGCGCTTCATCGAATCCGCGATGCATCGCATCAAAAAAGCGGCCCGGATCATCCCAGCGGCGGTCAAGACTCAAATGCCACTTGCCAAAGCTGGCTGTAATATAGCCGGCATCCTGCAGGATTTCCGAAATTAGGGTCTGGTCGATCGGAAGATATGGTTCCATATCCGGGGATTTCAGCGCACGATACGGGAATAAACCGCCCGGAATGTAGTCTGTCAGATGGAGCCGGGCCGGATTTTTCCCCGTTAATACGCTTACCCGGGCCGGCGAACAGATAGGTGATGCCGAGTAGGCATCGGTGAAATAAATTCCTTCATGAGCAATTCGGTCGATATTCGGTGTTTCATAGAAATCACCGAACCCGTGATAACCTACCTGGTTCCAACCCTGATCATCGGTCATGATAAACAGGATATTGGGAGGTTGATTTTGTTCTGTCTTTCCACACCCTTTCAGTGACAAGATGAGCAGTGGTGCCCATAAGAGACATATCGTTTCGAGTATTTTCATGACGGCAATTTGTTGTGGTCGGTTGTGCTTTATCTGAAATGAATTTGAATGGGTTTTCAATTAACAGTCACATATGCGTTTGAGTGGTCAACCTGATTTCAACAGCCCGCTATTCTTCTGCTTCTTTCAACATTCCGGCACCGCATGACTGTCGCACCATCAATCTGGTGTTCAGAACAATCTTTCGGGGTTCGCGACCGGGTTCTTCAAGTCGCTCGAATAACATATCGGCTGCCTGGCGTCCGATTTCATAGCCCGGTTGCAACACCGCCGTCAGAGGTGGGTTCAACGAGTTTGCCCAGAACATGTCATCAAAACCGACTATGGCGATATCGGTCGGGATGGCCAGTCCTCGAGAATGGATCGTCTCAAGGGCGCCAAGGGTGATCACATTGTTACCCGTAAACAGCGCGGTTGGAGGACGAGGCATATCCAGAAATTCGGCCGTCAGGCGCATGCCGCTCTCGTGTTTTGAATCACCGAATTTGATCAGGTCTTCTTCAACGTCCAATCCGTTATCCACAAGGGCTTTGACATAACCATCCCTGCGCTTGCGGCTGGTGGGGATGGAATAGAGACCACCAACATATCCGATACGTCGGTGACCGACATCTATCAGATGATTCACAGCATTGTATGCGCCCTTGTCGTTGTCTACCACTACAAGATCCACATCCACACCCTTTAGCCCACGATCCACACAGACGATAGGAAACTTCTCCCTGACCAGCGAGATCACCATCTTGTCCTCTTCGTGATAGGGAGCTACAATAAGTCCATCTATAGACTCGGACTGAAGTTTGTTCAAATAGGTCTTCTCTTTTTCGTAATTCTGTGCGAAGTTACAGATATAAACAGCATAATCACGGGCAAAAACCATATCTTCAACTCCGCGGATGACATCCACATAGAACGGGTTCTGAATATCGGGGACCAGCAGACCCAACAATCTGCGTTCGCCGTCCCGGACCCGCAGCCTTCTGGCCACCCGGTTGGGACTGTAATCCAGCTCCTTTATGGCCTTCTCAACTCGTGTTTTTACTGAATGGCTGATGTAATTCTGCTTATTCAACACCCTTGATACGGTTGCGGTGGACACACCGGCCCGCGTGGCTACATCCCGCAATGATACTTTTGATTTTTCTGACTTTTTACGCATTATATGAAATCGATTTTAGAGTTTTATCCGTTGCTATACAATCATTTACAAGTATAGTTTATTCATTTTATGTAATCGTTATAACATTTTACTCAATATAAGAAAGATTATCAACCTGGTTGTGTCTTTCAGCAATAATCTTTTGCGTATGGCCAGATTATGAAACTCTCCGGCGCTGATGGCCGTAAACTGTCCTTCTTTAGGAACATCGCTGGTCTGTCCGGCATTATTGCGATCCCACCCCCAGGCTACAATGTGTCCGTCCCGGTGAAGTGCCAGGCTGTGAGTATAACCGACCGATATGGCCATAAAGCCGTCACCTTCGGGCGCATTGCTCACCTCGTCACGCATATCCCAGCCCCAGGCAGCTATGGTTCCATCCTTGCGCAGGGCCAGACTGTGGCGTGCGCCGGCTGCCACTTCGATATATCCGTCGCCCTCAGGAGTATCGTTGACCGAACCCAGCAAGTCCCGACCCCAAGCCTTGATGGTACCATCATTGCGAAGTGCCAGACTGTGATTACGGTTGGCCGAAATACGTTCATAGCCAATATCTTGAGGAGTATCATATAACTGAGCCAGATGCAGCTCTCCTCCAAAATCATGTCCCCAGGCCGTGATGCCACCATCTCTTCGTAAAAGTAATGCATGATGGTAACCGGAGGCCACATCGATGTAATCTCCGGGTGGTGCGGCATCCTTTAACTGGTACGCAACCCAGCCCCACGCTTCAACGGTGCCGTCGGCACGCAGAGCCAGGCTGTAATCATACCCTGCAGAGATAGCGACGAAATCATTGCCTTCGGGCGTGTCGCTCACTTGCCGTCCACTGTCACGTCCCCAGCTTGCCAGGCTGCCATCGCGCCGAAGTGCAAGACTGTGCCGGTTACCGGCGCTTACCGCTACGAAATTATTTCCGGTCGGAGCATTGCTAACCTGTCCGTTATCATCCAAGCCCCACGCCAAAATTTCCCCGGCCGGCATATTGTAATGAAGCTCCTTTTCACTGCAACCGGCAACAATGGTAATGAACGATAAAATCATTATTGCGGAGATTATTCCAGCTGAAAAACCCGCGCCCCCATTGGGAATTCGGCAAGTATCCCCGGTTAACTGTTTGCAGTAAGTCCGTTTCATAAATGTGGACGTAAAGTAGTCGGTTGACTAAAAAGAATCGTTCGTTGGATTAGCTGTTGTTTTTCCCCCGCCGTTGAGCCGGTTCAGGTGTATTCCCGGAACCGGCTGCTAACGACAAGGAAGTAAATGATCAATTGAGTTTATTTGATCAGCATCATGGTGCGTGTCATGGTTTGTCCGCCTGATTCCAATCTGTACAGGTAAGTACCGCTGGCAAACGGAGCAGCGTCAAAAGTCACCTGGTACTCACCGGCGTTCTGCACCTCGTTGACCAGTACCGCCACCCGTTGCCCCAGCACATTGTAAATACTCAGTGTGACATGTCCCTCGACCGGGATCTGGTAGGTAAAGCTGGTCGAAGGGTTAAACGGATTGGGATAGTTTCCGGTCAGCTGGAACACATACGGTTTGCCAATGATTTCCGTATTGGTCACTGGTGGTCCTACCAACCCACTGGTCTGCACATCCACATACAATGACGGAAAGGAAAGTCCTGTATTTTCCGGTATCACATTATCAATCCAATCAGCAAATGCGCCGTCTTCCGGAGCCCAGATTTCCGTATCATTATAGCGCAGCACTCTCATTCGATTGGCTTCAGCGAACCGTAATGGCATCTCGCCACTCAGACCCTCGTTACCCGACAGATCCAGGGCATTCAGCGTATAGAACCCGGCCAGGTAGCCGATATCCTGCAGGCTTGCAGGTAATTCACCACTCAGCTGGTTGTTTGCCAAATTCAATGATATGATTAGCGGCAGGTTGCCAATTTCCTCAGGAATGGAACCGGTCAGGTTATTGTCCGACATATTCAGGTTCTGAAGAAGCGGAAAATTACCAATCGCGGCCGGGATTGATCCACCCATATTGAGACCTGCCATACCAAGGGTGTTGAGGGTGAGCTCCCATTCTAACAACCCTGCCGGAATTTCTGTCACGTTGAGACCCGTGTTCGAAATATCAAATAACGACAACGGCAAATTGAAGATGCCTGCCGGCAGATCGCCTGTCAAACCCGGATTCTCAGACAGGTCCAGAAATTCAAGTCCCTGATTATCCAACAATGCAGAAGGAATCGTACCGGTCAAGCCTACGTTTTTAAGCGTTACCTCTCTGGACCAGTTGCCGACATACGACGGTATGTCGCCAACCTGCATTTGCGGATTACGGAAATAGGCGGCGGCATCCTCACCCAACCGGTCATACTTGTTATCCCAGCTGTCGGACATTCTGAGCACAAAATCCCGGCCGGTAAAGAGTTCGAACGTTTCAGGAATACCTCCGGTGATTTCGGGGCAGTGCTCGATGCGTACTTGCTCCCGGGTTTCAGCATAACTTGCCGGAATATCCCCGGAAAAAGAGCAATAGAATAAGAATATCCGATTCATTGCCTTTGTACCAATCCATTCGGGCAGACTCCCCTCCCAATGCGGACCGTAAATATGCAGTTCATCCAGCTCGAGCAGGGTGCTCATATCGGGAAATGCACCGCCAATGGCGTTCTCCAGATCCCAGGAGATCTCGCCTATGGTCAGCTCCTCCAGGGCAAACATGTTGTTGGCCAGCCAGGACGGGAACTCACCGGTCCGGTTGGTGTTGTCAATACGCATTTCTTCAAGTTCTTCCGCCCAGCTTTCTATCCAGGGCCAAACCGGACCCGGATCCAGCGGATTGCCATTGACATGAAACTGATTCACTCTCGCGATATGCCCCATATCCGGAATAGTACCGGTAAGAAGATTCCCCTGCAGCCTGAAACGTCTCAGGTTAACCAGATCAACAACAGAGGAAGGGAAATTCCCGGACAGATACTGATTGCTGACTTCAATACGCTGCAACTGGGTCATCTGGGAGAAGATACCGTCCGGGATTTCACCACGATGCTGGGCATCCTGAAGTCGGATGCGTTGAATTGACGTTTCGGCCAGTTTTTCCCAGGGAATTTCACCGGACATGTTTGTATTCTGGGTCCGGATCTCGAAGATGTTCTGCAGTTTAGCGATTTCATCCGGCCATGGGCCGTGCAGAGCCGGTTCACCCCGAAGTACAAGATCGGCCAGGTATTCAAGATCTCCGATCTCGGGTGGTATGGTACCCGGCATGGTCATGTTGTTGCTTAAATCGATTTCCACAACCCTCCACTCGGGTTCCTGCTCCGTGCCTATGTTTTCGGTTGAAATACCGAACCAGGTATCCACCCGATCGACCAGCCAGCCTCCATTGTTGACCCAGTGTTCACCGCTCATGGAGTTGTAAAACGCAACCAGAGCAAGAGAATCTGATACGGGTACATAAATCTCCTGTCCCGCAGCATATCGAGTCGGCATGGCTATAAGTAGCGGAAGAACAAGCAACACCGCTACAGGCATCCAGAACCTTTGTCCCGGTTTCTTTCTCTGATCTGTGTAATCATTGATGTTCATGTTGTGCACCTGTTTGCTTGAGTGAAAGTGCTTCGGGCTTCCGCCGTTTGCACCGTTGAATTGAATACCCGTGTACGTCACATTATATGTTTTGTCCACAGGTCGTATCATTGATTCCTGCTGCTTTTTTGATTGCTGATGTATTGCTTATTTGATGTGTTGAGAAGGTTGTCATGGAAGGGTTACAGTGAAAACTGCAGTCCGGCCGAAATACGGATACTTTCACGCAGATCACTCTCAAAGGGATAAAAACTCCTGGAATGACCATAACGGATGCGCTCGGAAGGCAACAGATTTGAAGTGTGAGCCCAGAACCTAAACTGTTCAGACAGACGAAGACCGAAAGTTGCCGACAGATCCATCCATCCGTCTTCGTACAAATCCAGGTAGATCAATTCATTTGCATTGACAGCCGGGGCCCGCCGTAATTCTTCGGTTTCCATGAACAGATACGCGTCAGACCAGTGCCAGGTTATTTGCCCTGAAAATCGCCCGTGGTTATAATCCAGAGCGGCATTAACCACATGCGGACTCTGATAGCGAAGAGCTACCTCCTCTCCGTCCCTGATGTTATCCCGGGCAGAATGAGTCCATGTATAGTTAGCCATCACACCGATTCGACCCATGAATCCCGGCAGAAATCGCAAATGCTGCCGCCAAAAAAGTTCCACACCGTAAAGTGTAATTTTCTCATCGCTGTTAACCCAGGTTCTTTCCGTCATTTCCACTGTCTCGTTATCCGGAATCGGCAAATACGGGAAACTCGAACGGGTTACACTACGCTCCTGCAAAATTGGCCGATTAATAATCTCCTTGTAAAAGGCGCCCGCTGTTACCACACCTACATCCCGGAAATAATGTTCGACCATCAGATCCAGATTGTTCGACAGGACCGGTTCAAGGTCGGAGTTTCCTGTAAACCGGGTTGTGTCCACCGACATGGTCAGTTCAAACGGGGTAAGCAAGGTATAATCCTGACGCCTGATGGATTGAGTCAATGCCATTTTAACAACAGTCCGATCACTTGTGTTAATGGCCATGTGTACATGTGGAAAGAGATGGAGATGGTCCACCGTCCGGCTGGTATCTATCGCGGATTCAAACCGATCAAAGCGGTTGAATTGCACACGTTGACCGTCATATCTGCCATACATGTGCTCTACACGAATACCGCCGGTAAATGCAAATCTGGAAATCTGAAGGGTACCCATGCCATACCCACCGTAAATTGATTCCAGGACACCGAAATTTTGAATCAACGAATTGCGGTACATTTCGTCCTCATCCAGACGCATCTCGGGTCGGGTTGTATCTACGTAGCGGGCAATGTCGCCAACATGAACTACCGGTGGAAGAAAATATTGGTCGAACACATCGAAAGAGCTGCGCGGCAACTTGCTGAACCGTTGCAAATGAAATGACCGCAGTGTAGCCAATTCCGCAAACTCATAACTGCGTTCCTTGATTGTCCAAAGACCTGATCCCCCGATGCGGAAGGAAAACAGTCCGAGCGGGATCTCTGCATTCAATCGAGCCGAATAGCGGTCTTCGGTGTGCTCGTCGCGCAGCCGTTCGGTCGATATAAAGTTCATGGTACGCTGGTCCACCGTTCCATCATCAAGCAACCGGATGTTGCTGATCAACATTTCGGGACGAATACGGTCTTCCATATTCACCGCGTAATTCAAACCGGTCCTGGAAAACAGAAAATCATAGTGGTTACGGTCGGTACTGCTATGTGACCAGCCTGCCCGATAGTCCACTTTCAGAATGTCAAACGTATGGCGACCTCCGGCCTGGACCGTATATTGGAACGTATCGTTTCGGTTCAGCAACGGATTGTAAGAAAAACGGCCCTGTTGTCCAGTTTGACCGGTCGTAAAAGGATCAATCCAGTCGCCACTGGCCGTACTGATATTGCG
>SKXL01000234.1 GCA_007128425.1 Balneolales bacterium
CGATCGGTGAGATTATTCGCGTGGGAAACATACCGCTTGAAGTAATCGGTGTGATGGAACCGAGAGGCATCAGCGCCCGGGGCGGCGATATGGATAACCGTGTTTTTATTCCGTTATCCACGTTTATGCGAAGGGTGGCCAATGTGGACCATATTTACGGTATACGGATTTTGCTCGGCTCGCAACAAGACGCCGAACAGGCCGGCGCCGATATCGGAGCCCTGCTGCGGGAGCGGCACCAACTTGCTCCCGGCGTACCGGATGACTTTTCTGTTCGCAGCGCCGAAGAAATCCAGGTCATGGTGGAAGGAATGCTGGGCACCTTCAATCTCTTTTTGATTCTGGTAGCCGGGATCTCGCTGGTCGTAGGAGGCGTGGTAGTAGCTAACATCATGCTTATTTCCGTCAACGAGCGTCGCAGGGAAATCGGCCTGCGCAAAGCGGTCGGCGCCCGCAGCAGAGACATAACCGTCCAGTTTCTGTTTGAAGCCATGGCTGTCACGTTTACCGGCGGTGTGCTGGGAATACTGATGGGGGGTGTCGGTGCCTTGCTTCTTGAATCGCTCACCCAAACCACGACGGCCGTTTCCTGGGAAATAGCCGGTGTCGGCGTGGTTTTCTCCATCCTGGTCGGTATCCTGGCCGGTTTGCAACCCGCCCGGCGGGCGGCCATGCTCCAGCCGGTGGAATCTTTGCGAAGCTGAATTCACCGTAACCATGAAAATTGCGCGCAGTATCAAAATTTCGGCCAGACAACTGGCGGCCCACAAAGTACGGACCGCCCTGTCGCTTCTCGGAATTGTGATAGGCGTTTCGGCGGTGATCGTGATGGTGGGTATCGGTACCGGAGCCCAGCGTGAAATTACCGACCGGATCGAGCAAATGGGTACGCATCTGATCGTCGTTAATGCTGCCGAGATTCAGCGTTCGGTCGGCCGAAGAGAGATGCGTGGTACGGTGACCACGCTCACCGTTCAGGACGCCGAAGCCCTGGAGCAGGAAATTCCGTACATCACGTCCGTGGCTCCGGTACACAGCCGGCGTATGCAGGTTCGTGCCGGCAATCGTGCATCCCAGGTCAGCGTTGTCGGTACCCATCCTTCGTTTCAACACATCAGAAATTTCAGGTTACGGAGCGGCAGTTTTTTTGACGAGCACGACGATATTGCCATGCGCAGGGTAGCGGTTTTGGGAGCGGGAGTACACCGAAGCATGTTTGACGGGCGAAACGTGATCGGCGAAACCCTGCGCATTGGCGCGGTTCCGTTTGAAATCATCGGAGTGATGGAATCCCGGGGCGTTGATCTGGACGGTGTCGACCAGGATGATCAGATTTTCATACCGGTGCGCACCGGTATGCGCAGAGTTTTCAATCAATCCTGGATCCAATCCATTTATATACAGGCACGCAACGAGGAGGTGATGGGGCTGGCGACGCTGCACATCCGCGAGGTATTGCGCGAACGCCATCGTCTCTTATCTGAAGACCATGACGATGATTTCACGATCCATACGCAGCTTGAAATACTCGAGACACACCGCGAAACCTCTGAGGCGTTTACCCTGCTCATCGCCGGCATCGCCGGTATATCCCTGCTGGTCGGGGGTATCGGGATTCTTGCCGTCATGCTGATCACGGTCCGGGAACGGGTCAACGAAATCGGTTTGCGGCGGGCGGTTGGAGCGCGCAAGAAGGATGTGCTTGTGCAGTTTCTGATTGAGGCATCGCTGCTGGGAGTTGGAGGTGGTCTGGCAGGCATTCTGATCGGAATGGCCGCTACGCTGCTGATTGGAATGGCGACCGCCTGGGCCACCACAATCCTGATCGAACCGGTTATTATTGCTTTTCTTTTTTCACTTGTTGTCGGTTTGATTTTTGGAGTAATTCCGGCACAAAAAGCTTCTCAGCTCGATCCGATCGAAGCACTGAGAAGCGAATAACAGGATCGATGTTTGGTTTTCCACGTTCAACCGGTCCCTGCTCATCACGTATCAGATTCCCTCGCCCGGGCCGATTAGGCTGGTTGTGTCGACATGACCGCCCACCTCAAATCCATACTTGAGGATGGAATCCAGGATCCCGGCGAGCTTTTGCTGTTGCGTACACACGCCGGCGGGATCAGATAGCGGAATAAACCTGAAAATAACTGCCTTAACAATCCTGATATTGGTATCAGCTTCCACCCGAAATGATGTTGTCCGCAGGCATGTTACAGTAGCAGCTGAACTATTGTAACTGTCACCAAAGACATTCATTATGGAAGAACAAGCAAGTGAAGAGCTTCTCACCGAATTGGTTGTAACCGGCCGGGACTGGATGGTAAACGACCTGCCTGGTGTATTGCTGGTTGTCATCCTGTTTTTAATCGTGTTCAAAATTACCCGGTTTTCCTTCCGCAGACTAAGGCAGAAGCTGATCAACCGAGCGGACAAAAAGGAGAGTGTGGATACGGACGAAGCCGTCAAGCGGATCAATACCCTGACGGGTATCTCCCACGGTTTTGCAAGGGTGCTACTCTGGATCGTATTCCTCATGATGCTGTTGCAGAACGTCGGGATCAATATTGGTCCGCTCCTTGCCAGTGTCGGCATTATCAGTCTGGCCGTCGGCTTCGGGGCGCAGGAACTGGTCAGGGACTACATTACCGGATTTTTCATGATCCTGGAGAACCAGGTCCGCGTCGGCGATGTGGCCATACTCAATGGAACCGGAGGTTTTGTCGAGAAAATCGAACTCCGTACTACCACCCTTCGCGATTTTTCCGGCATAGTGCACGTGTTCCAGAACGGAAAGATCAATTCGCTTTCCAACATGACCAAAGAGTGGTCCGCGATGGTGTTTGACATTGGCGTGGCCTACAAGGAAGACGTGGAAAAGGTCATGGATATCATGAAGCAGGTCGGCGATGAACTCAGCGAGGATCCGGATTTCAAGGAGCTCATCCTGCCGCCCGTCGAGATCTTCGGCCTGGATGATTTCGCCGACAGCGCCCTGGTGATCAAGGCGCGCATTCGGACCAAGCCGATCCAGCAATGGACCGTGGGACGTGAATACCGCAAGCGCCTGAAAAAGGCTTTCGACCGGAACAATATCGAAATCCCGTTCCCGCACAGAACGATATACTGGGGTGAGGAGATCAGTTCACTCAAGATTGATGCGAACAATCACATCAAAGGTGAAATCAGAAATAAAAACTAGCACAAGGGCATTTCCAACACCATCTTCCATCAGGTTTTTTGTCCGGACAGACATGCATTCCGACCCTTCTGTATCTCGTCTTGTCTGCATATCTTATTCTGATGATGTCAATCACAGGTGCCTCATCTGAACGACCGGTTTTCAAAATAAGGAGGCAAGTCATGGACCAGGGTACGGAAAAGCAGATTATCGGAATTGTCGGGGGGATGGGGCCCGTGGCCGGGGTGGACCTGGCATTCAAGGTTATCTCACAGACCATGGCCGCGTCCGACCAGGACCATCTGCCCATGGTGCTCTTCTCGTTTCCGGATGAGATCGGTGACCGCACAGAGTTTATTCTCAGACAACAGGCAGGTGTCGGAGCCGGCTCCGACAGCAAAGCCAGCCCCGGCAGCGAATCCAGTCCCGGCAGCGAATCCAGTCCCGGCAGCGAATCCAGTCCCGGCAACGAAACCAGCCCCGGCAGCAATTCCACTACCGGTAGTAAATCGAGTCCAGGCAGTCCTGAAATATCCGATGCGAACCCCGCCGACGCCATCGCCCGGATCCTGCTGAATATGGAGCGCGCCGGTGTCACGGTGGCCGGAATGGCCTGCAATTCGGCGCACTCTCCGGTGATTTTCGATCGGATTTCCGAAGTGCTAAGGCAAAACCGGAGCGGACTCGGACTGCTGCACATGATCCGGGAAGTGGCCTGGTTCCTGACCTACGAATTTACCGGCATCCGGAAAGTAGGGATTGCCGGGACTACCGGTACCCGTGCGGCAGGTCTCTACCTGCA
Source organism: Balneolales bacterium (assembly GCA_007128425.1). Classification (GTDB taxonomy): domain Bacteria; phylum Bacteroidota; class Rhodothermia; order Balneolales; family Natronogracilivirgulaceae; genus SKNL01. The sequence goes on from SKXL01000234.1 coordinate 3,981, forward strand.
TCTGGAGCAGTTCGGGTTAGAGGTACTGGACACCTCGGACGAGGAGCAGGAAGTGCTGCAGTCGGCCATATACCACCCCGAGTACGGGATCAAGGCCGCATCCGACATCATCTCCCCAAAAGCGGTCGAAATACTTACGGAGACGTGCCGGTCCCTCAAAAACAGGGGAGCCGAAGCAATTGTTTTCGGTTGTACCGAGTTCCCCCTGGCCTATCGGGAGGCCACCATCGAAGGTTTGCCCGTCATCGATTCCACTCTGGTGCTCGCCCGCGCACTGGTGCGGGCGGCCGCTCCGGATAAGCTGAAGCCGTGGAATTCATGAGTCCGTGCGAATAGCCGGATTGGAAGCATGCCTGATTTGAAGATGCAACTCTATGCCTGTTAAAATACTTCAATCTGTCTCATCCCGGACCAGCTTGCTGATCATACCGTTGAAGATGAAAAAATGGAAGGGCAGCACCATATACCAGTAAAGGCGACCCCAGACCCCGCGCGGACGAAAGGTGGCCTCCTGGATGAGGCGGTCTTCTTCAATGCGAAACTCCAGCCACGCTTCGCCGGGCAGACGCATTTCGGCAAATAGGAGCAAGCGTCCCTCCGTTTTGTCGGCCAGAAGCACCCGCCAGAAATCGAGCGTATCACCGGTGTTGATATCATCCGGCGATGTTCGACCCCGGCGCAGGCCCACGCCTCCGAACAGTTTGTCGAGGAATCCGCGCATCCCCCATAGCCAGTCGGCGTAATACCAGCCGGTGTCGCCGCCGATGGACCAGATTCGCTTCAGAATACGCTCCCTGTCACGGATCGGGCGCTCTTTTTTGTCCTTGAAACAGCCGAATTTCGGTACCTGGATGTGCCGGCCGAGATCTGTCCGGAGTCGTCCGCTGATCAATGAATCTTTCCAGCTTGACAAAATGGCATTCTGTTCGATTTTCTCGAAAGCGAGCGAGACGGCCCGCGGATAGGGTAAAAGGTCGATTTCCAGCATCTCTGCCAGGTCATTGTCGCGGCAGGTCACATCCACCTTCATGCTATCCACCAGTTTCACCGCCAGCGAGTAGCTTGTGGAGGTGACAAAATAGAGCCAGTAGGAGGAGAGCTTGGGCGTGAGCACCGGCACGGTGAAAATGGCCCGTCGCAACCCCCGCACCTGTGCGTACTGCATCAGCATCTCTTTGTAGGTGAGTACATCCGGCCCGCCGATATCGAAATTCCGGTTCCAGGTTCGTTCGTCACCCAGACAGCGTTCCAGGAACGATATCACATCCCGGACGGCAATCGGCTGTGATCGCGTTTTGAGCCATCGCGGGGCGATCATCACGGGCAGTTTTTCTACCAGGTCACGAATAATTTCAAACGAGGCGCTTCCCGACCCGATGATGATACCGGCACGCAGCGTAGTAAGCGCATACCGGCCGGAATCCAGGATATCTTCCACCTGTTTTCGGGATGACAGATGCTTCGACAGATTCTGGTCATTGATGATACCGCTCAGGTAGATAACATGCCGAACCCGTGTCCGGTTCATGCGATTGCGGAAATGTTCCGCCGATTTGCGCTCCATATCCTCAAAATCACCGGAGTGGGAGGACATGGAGTGCACCAGATAATAGGCCCCGTCAATGTCCTCGGGGATGGCGGACAGACTGTCCGGATCCAGGAAATCTGCCTCGACCACTTCGACTCTGTTTGCCAGCTCCCGGCCGATGTTAAGGCGATTCCGATCCCGCACACAACACACAACCTCGTGCCCGGCCTCTGTCAGCAGAGGAAGCAGCCGCTTGCCTATATAGCCGGTCACCCCGGTCAGAAGGATTTTCATGATGTATGCAATGGTTTGGAATGTATGTTATAACTGAAGGCAAAAACCCTCCATGCCGTTTTATCGTTTCCATCCAATCGTTACTACAGACACATCAAAACACATCACTTTGTTCGCACAGGTGCTGAATTTAAAGCGGGATTCAGTAACTTGGATCTGATGCGAAAAGATGCTTCATACGCATAAAATATCTCAGCGGATGAAGTATAAAGGCTTGCCATGCAAGCAGCCGGTTTTACTATTGCATCCCTTGCTCTGTTGTTTGCGGTTATTTGAATCCTTATGCATTGATGAGAATTACAAGCTGATAACCGAACGGCCGGGATATTTTGAAATATGAACGATATGATGGTATTGAAATTCTGAGGATCCCTACATGTCCCAAAAATCTGAAGTCCTGGAAAAAGCGTACGAAGTGTTGACCATCGATGATGACCGGGCCTGCAAGGATATTCCGGAAAGTGCTTGCCACGAAGCACCTGGCAATTTTTTTCTGAATGCGGGAAACGGTGCGCTGACCAAACTTGCCGAGCAGATTGCGAGTCCGGGCCTGGTCCTTCCGTGGCTGCTAAGTGCCATGGGAGCTCCGGCATCCCTGAGCGGTTTTCTCGTGCCCCTCCATCGCAGCGGCTCATTGATGCCACAGCTGGTCGTATCCTCACGTATCCGAAAATATGCCCGACGAAAGTATTTTTGGGTTGCATCCGGCTACATCCAGGCCCTCTCATTGCTGCTGATGATACCGCTCACCCTTTTTGTTGGCGGACTCTGGGGCGGTATCGGTATTCTGCTGATGCTTGCCATATTCAGCATATCCAGCGGAGTGGCTTCGGTCAGCTTCAAGGATGTAATGGCCAAAACGATTCCCAGGGGCAAGCGCGGGACGTTGCTTTCGATACGTGCCACCGTTGGTGGAGCACTGGCGCTTGGTGCCGGGGCCTGGCTCATGCTCACCGCCGGTGAGGATGAACCGATCCATTTCTATGCCGGGTTGTTAGCGGTATCGGCATTACTTTGGTTTGCGGCAACGACCCTGTTCGCTTTCATTAAAGAGGAAGCGGGGGCCACCGATGGCGGTCGCAACGCCATCGATGAAGCAAAAAACGGATGGCGCCTTCTCAGACAACAAACCGGTTTTCGGAATTTCATTATTTCTCGCAGCCTTCTGCTCGGTGTGCCGCTGGTCATTCCCTTTTATTCTCTTTTTGCTCGGGAGTTGGGTACGGGGTTGAGTGGACTTGGCCTGTTTGTGATGGCAAACAGCCTTGCCATGGTACTCAGCAGCTATTTCTGGGGCCGGCTGGCCGATCGCTCGAGCAAACATGCAATGGCCTATGGCGGTCTGGCTGGTGTTGTCGCGGCGCTGCTTGCACTGACATTAGGATGGTGGCTGGGGCTGGAGTACACCGCCTGGTGGCTGGCCGGTATTATTTTTGTAACCGGCTTTGCACAGGCGGGAACCCGGATGGGACGCAAAACCTACCTGGTAGATGCCGCACCCGAAAAAGAGCGTCCGCTTTATGTAGCCGTCAGTAATACACTGGTCGGTATCATATTTCTGGGTTTGTCACTTATCGGACTGTTGACAGGGCAGATCGGGGTCCAGGGTGTCATTATCGCTTTTACTCTCATGATGCTTGCCGGATCCATCATGGCATTCCGTCTTCCGGATCCGGAAAACATGGTCCCGGACCCGGAAACGGCTCGCTAATTTAGTTCTCGCGGTACTGAATTCAGTAATTATTCCATGACGACACAGCCGTCGCTAGCGTTGTTCTCAAACTGGTTTACGTCACATACGTCACTGTTGATCTCCGAGCCGGAGTGGACATGGAGCCCCTGGCCGTTACTGAATCGCATGGTGCTGTTGCGAAGTTCCAGTCGGGCGTAGTTGGAGGATATGGACCGGCCCACAACAAGGTTGGCAGGTTCAACGCTGCTATGCCATGCACTGCTGCCGGCATATTCGATGATGACGTGCTCCATTTTGTTGTTCGGCTGCTGTGTACCAATGATATACACACCCTTCCACCAGCCCGGAGATTGCTCCATGGCGGTGAAAATAATGGGTTCAGCTGCTGTTCCCACAACGGAGAGCGAAACATCACCACCCAACGTAAGGCCGGCGTTGACATCAAATGCAAACTCCGCGCCAGGCTCAATGACTAAATTGCCGCTGTTCACAGTTGATTCTCCCATCATACCATAAGGTACATCTAATGCCTGCCAGGTAACAGACTGGCTCTGTGTGTTCGCATTAATCCATACATAATCATTCGAACCGTTTCCGGAGAAGCTGGATTCGCTGTCGAAGAAGTGTGCACCTGATGCATAAGCCCGGACCGGTCCCTCTTCGTTGTCCGTATAGGTATTGTTTTCCGAACCCTGCATGCTTCCATTGCTGTGCAGGAACAGGCCGTAACCGGCACTGTGTCTCATGGTGCTGTTTTTGAGTGCCACGCCGGCGGCATTGCTGCCAACAGAACGCGAAATGGTGAGGTTTGCCGGTTCGGTGCTGCCGTGATAGGTGCTGCGTCCACCATATTCAATAATGACATGCTCCATGATGTTATTGGGATGCGTGGTTCCGACTATGACCATGCCATCCCACCAGCCCGGTGTTTGCTGGCTGGCTGAGAATGTGATCGGTTCGTCTTCGGTTCCGGACATGGTGATGATCGAGCCGCTGCCTATCACCATACTCCTTTCGGCATCAAACAGGAAGGTAGCTCCGCGCGCGATACTGAATTCCGAGTCCGAAATTGAGATATCTCCGCGCACGAAATAGGGCACATTCAGCGCCTGCCAGGAGAAATTCTCACTGATGCTGTTGCCGACAACCTGTACGGCGTCGTTTCCGGAATCGTTTCCGGAGTAGTCCGATCCGCTGTCGAGGTAATGAAGGGAGGATGCGTCGACAGC
>SKXL01000073.1 GCA_007128425.1 Balneolales bacterium
TGGCTGCGTACAGGCACTCCGTCCATTGAGCGGATAATATCCCCTTCACGCATACCGGCCATGCCCGCAGGCTGGTCATCAGGAGCCAGAGTTACCCGTACCCCATTTTCAACAGGCTGCATTGCCAGGCCGATCTGTAACCTTCGGGGCAATTCTTGTGCCGTTACGGTCTCTGTCACAAGAACAAGCACAGCCAGAATCGTGAACATGCTCAGAAAAGAAATGGGGCTTTCCCCTCTTGTAAGAAATACATTGGTTGGTAACATCGCTCACTCAAGGAATTCGGGATTCTTAAGTCAATCTTTGTCAACTGTTGAAGGTCATCCTCCTCAGATGGCAAATTTGGTTGTCATTCCAAATTATTCCAATTAATATTATTGGTCAAATTGGATGAATACCCCTTTGAAATAGGTTTTACCAATGAAGCATTCCAGGATTGCAGGGCTGCTTCACTATTCGCTGAATAATCTGCTGTTCGATGGATCGGGAAGCGCTCCTTCGGGTATTGGTCCGGATCATGTGCCATTACAGTACTTGCAGTCAGCACAAATAACATAAGGCAGGTTCGCACAGTCCGTTCCATACATTTAATCCTGTAATTAATGCCATTACAGGCAACCCTTATCTTTGACCGTTTCCAGCACATCGATTGCGGCGGGGAACCGGGGGTTCTCTGCCAGATCCCGGTTTTCGAATCCCTCCATGGCATGTGCTCATCCCGGATTGCATTGTCCAAAGTATTTCAATATTCTCCATTGGTCAAATGGAATGAATATCCCAATGAAATAGGATTAAACTATGACCGAACATGTTGAATTACGGCACCTGCGCTACTTCATTGCTGTGGCTGAGGAGCTGAGCTTTGGACATGCTGCTGAACGTTTACGAATAACACAGCCTTCTCTCAGCCTTCAGATTCAATCTCTTGAACAAACCATTGGTACCGAACTGTTTGTACGCAGGCCGCATGTGCGGCTCACCAAAGCCGGTGAAGCACTTCTCACGCGGGCAAAACCGATTCTTGATCAAACGGATGAAGCTGTTCAATTGGCCCGGAATGTGGCTCTGGGCAAAGAGGGAATATTGAGAATGGGTATCGTGCCGTCCGTTTTACTGGTATCATCACTTACAAGGGCGATTCGAAGATTCCGTGAACGTTTTCCCGGGGTGGAGTTGCGGCTGCTGGAGATGTCTACTGTTAGCCAGTTCGAAGCATTGCGGATTGGGCGTATCGATGCAGGTCTTATTCGCCAGCCGCCTGACAAAATGGAATACTCCTCCGAAATTGTTGCAAAGGAAAAGCTGATGGTTGTGCTGCCTGCCTCGCATCCACTCGCTGAGCGCTCACGACTTACGCTTTCCATGCTCGCTGATGAGTCCTGGATCCTGTTTCCCCGTTCGGTCAATATCAACCTGTATGACCATCTGCAAAAAATATTCCGAAAAGCCGGCATATCTCCCAATGTTGTTCAGGAAGCCTCTGTCATTCAAACTCAAATAAGCCTGGTAGAATCAGGGCTCGGCATTACGGTCGTGCCGGCGGGAGTTCGTCGAATTCAGGTTCCTGGTGTGGTTTATCATGAACTCAGTTCCAAGGATTCCAGCACAACAATTGCATTTTTTTGGCGAGAGGACAGAACATCGCCGATGGTAAACGCAATGCGGGAAGAGATGCTGATCAGTAATAATGATGAGGAAATCTTGTAATTAACCGCAGGACTGAACATTCTCTATCACATATTGCTTTTCGAATGGAACGGCTGTTTTGCCATCCTTCAGGCAGAACCACTCAAGGGGTTGGATGAGGCCCTCGCCTGCTTTCGCACCAATCCCGACCAATCTGCAAATCAAATCGAAGAGATTGAAGGGCTCGGGTTTTGAGGAGCAAGGAGCAAATTGACGCGATTTGCATCTGTCGCCATATTTAACTATTTATTAATGAGTTATGAGTTCCTTTAATGAGGATAAAGCCGTTCGGACGTGAATTGACATAAGTGTATGGGGAGGTCTCGCGATCCAGCTGCTTGCCGATCGAAGATACATGGAGAATTGCGAATAGATCAGTAGAAAACCGGAAAAAAGGAGTTCTAATGAAAGTAATCTCAGGCTGTCTTTTACTATTTATGACTGTGCAAACAATAAATGCGCAGGAGCGCCTGCCAATCCTTGATGTTCACCTTCATGCGGTGCCTGCTGACCATCACGGCCCGCCGCCGGTAGCCATGTGTACCCCCCTGGAGTTTCCGGCATGGGATCCGAATCAACACTTCCCGGAGGTGTTTGCAAGCCATTACAGCAATCCGCCGTGCTCCGACCCCGTCTGGTCACCGGAGACGGACGAGGAGATGATTGCCGAGATGGTCGAGGTGATGAATAGACTTAACATCACAGGTGTGTTGAGCGGGCCTGAACCGGATCGTGTCGCCACCTGGATGGAGGCGGCTCCGGGTCGGTTCATTCCCGCCCTGGTCCTTGAGTTCGGTCACGAGGGCGCTCACTTCTCCGTCGACTCCCTCCGCAGTCTTCACACTGCTGGCCAGCTAGCTGTTCTGGGCGAAGTCGTCAACCAAATGGCCGGGATCGCACCGGACGATGAGCGGATGGCGCCGTACTGGGCCCTCGCCGAGGAGCTGGATATTCCAGTTGGAATTCATCTGGGCCCCGGTCCCCCGGGAGCCATCTACCTCGGAGCTAAAAATTACCGTGCCCGGTTAAGCAGCGCACTGACGATGGAGGAAGTGCTGGTACGGCATCCAAACCTCCGCGTTTACATCGCGCATGCAGGCTACCCGATGCTCGACGATTTGCTTGCTCTGCTCTACTCGCACCCGCAGGTATACGTGGATGTGAGCGTGATAGTCTTCATACTACCGCGACCTGAGTTCTATCGATACCTCCGGACCATCGTATAGGCAGGTTTCGGTAACCGCGTTATGTTCGGCTCGGATCAGATGGTCTGGCCGGGAGTGATCGAACGTGCGGTGAAGGTAATCGAGGAAGCCCCTTTCCTGAGCAATGAACAGAAGCGAGATATCTTTTACAACAACGCCGCTCGTTTCCTGCGGCTGAATGATGAGGAGATTGCCCTGCATAAAAGAAACAACCGTTCACATATCTGTTTAACGAGTTTATGATTAATCACTACACAGATAGAATGGAAAAATACATTATTTACCTATTCACAATAGTATTAGCATCATGCAGCCAGCCACCGGAATATGATTTCGTTATTGAAAATGTGGAATTATTCAATGGTGAAGAAGATGTGGGAATCGTTCATATCGCTATTAACTCCGACACGATTGCGGCAATCAGCACAGAAGTTCTCCTTTCAGACTCAACCTTGGATGGTTCCGGGAAATATGTGATTCCCGGGATGGTGAATGCACATGTTCATGTATCATCTCTCGAAGATTTACAAGCCGGCTATCCTCTTGGCATTTTGACTTTATTGAATATGCATACCGGGTTGGAGGAAAGGGAACATACATGGAAACAGATCTCAAGGGACAGCATTGGTTTTTCGTCACTCTACGGAGCGGGCCATGCTGCCACTGCGCCGGGTGGACATCCAAATCAATTCAGTCAGGATATGGAAACCATTAGTAATTCTCTTCCTGTCGAGGAATGGGTAGATCGTCGAATAGCAGCAAATGTGGACTATATAAAAATCGTACGTGATCATAACGAATGGATGGAAAATCCGGCGTTGCCTACGCTGAGTTATGAGCAGATAGGACATATTATAGAGTACGCGCAAAACAAGGGTTTTAAAGCCGTGGTGCATGCAACCACGATCGAGGAGATAGTTCAGATTGCGGAGTTTAAACCCGATGGTTTTGTTCATATGCCGGACTATAAAGATGATTATCCTGTTCCGGAAAGCTTTTACAGAACCCTGGCTGAAAGTGGAGCCTTTGTAGTTACAACAGGAGGAATCTCATTAAAGCCAGTGGATGATGCCCCTCCTTTTGTCCGGGAATGGGTTACGAACAATCTGTTTGATGCAAATCAGCGCGCTGAAATCATTAAAAAGTTGCATGAATATGGAGTTCTGATTGTGGCAGGCACAGACGCGCAAGCAGAGCAGATGAACTTTGATTCTGATTATTTCTACGAATTGGAGCTTTATAAAATGGCCGGGTTGTCAAATTCTGAAATTCTTAAAACGGCCACAGGCAATGCTGCCAGGGCTTTCAATTTACCCATTGGAGAAATAAAAATCGGGAGTAAGGCGAATATGATACTACTGACCGCCAGCCCGATAGACGATATTGAAAACCTGAAAAAGGTTGAACAAGTATGGAAAAACGGAAAAAAAGATAGTATGAGCTGCACAAGGTCAAATTCAATCTCAGAGAACATGAAGACGAACGAACAGATCTACACACTTGGCGTGTGGCATGTGAAGGATGGTTTGCAGCAGGAGTTTATCACTGCATGGAAGGAGCTTGGAGAGGTCTTTGCATCCCTGCCCGATTCTCCGGGAAAAGGCATATTGATTCAGAGTACAACAGAATCTACATTGTTCTATTCTTTTGGTCCGTGGAACAGCTTGGACGCCGTCGAAGCCATGCGCAATAACCCGCAGGCGCAGCAGGGAGTCCGGAAGCTGATGGATCTTTGCAGTGAAGCAACTCCCGGTTCATACCGTGTCGTTGCAGAATCACCTTAGGGTGAACTGTTTAATGAAAAACAGATATAAGGAAGCATGAACTACAAGCAGGATTTTATGGCCGGACTCATCATCATGGTAATTGTGACCATTTTCAGCCCGCTGGTCCAGATACTTACATCTACTATAATCTCCCCCGACTATTTTGCCAATATGATTGCATATTCGGTGCAGGAAGGTAAAATGACGCAACAGGAAGCTGAGGACTTTTTCAACCTGCGAAGTTACCTCTTTCAGGTACTGATAGGTACACCGGTTATGGGATTGATCACTACGGCGGTGGTGGCGCTGTTTACCAAGAAGAAAATAGCACCGTCCGGGAATGAATCGGCTGTCTGAGAAATGCATTTAATAAAACCTATCCAACGCAGTTATGTTTTGCGAATTAAGTCACTATTTTAAAAATGTATACACTTAACAGAATTCTGACTTTCTTTCACCAGCCACTTTGAAAGCTTTCATCCATACAAAATACGGTCCGCCTGAAGTTCTCAAACTCAACGATATTCCCGTCCCTGTTCCCGGAGATAAGGAAATTCTCATCAAGATACACGCGACAACGGTAAATCGAACGGACAATGGATTCCTTAGAGCCGATCCTTTCATATCTCGCTTTTTTACCGGATTGTTCAGGCCTAAAAACAAAATACTCGGAAGTGAATTTGCCGGTCAGGTAGAGTCCACGGGAAAAGATGTCTCATTATTTAAAGCCGGCGAAAAAGTTTTTGGGTTTTGCGAGTTTGGCGCACATGCCGAGTATATTTCCATGGACGAACAAGACACCGTGGCCACCATCCCCGAGAATATGTCCTTTGAGGAAGCTGCGCCTCTGACCGAAGGAGCTCATTATGCCTTGAATAATATCAGAAGAGCCAATATACGGGCAAATCAGAAAGTACTTGTTTACGGGGCTACTGGTGCCATCGGATCGGCTGCATTACAAATCATAAAAGCTATAGGAGCAGAGGGCACGGCCGTATGCAATACCAGGAATCTGGATCTTATAAAGTCCCTGGGGCCTGATCAGGTAATTGATTACACAAACGAAGATTTTACTAATAGCAACACGAAATATGACGTGGTGTTTGATACCGTCGGTAAATGTACGTTCAAACAATGCAAACCTTTTATCAAAGAAAATGGAATTTTCCTGTCGACCGATCTGGGTCCATATGCTCAAAACCCCTTCCTTGCCATTATTACCTCAAAATCAAAAGGCAGGAAAGTATTGTTCCCGATTCCGGTCTTTAATAAAGAAATGATTCATTATCTGAAAGATCTGGCTCAATCAGGAAAATTCAAACCGATCATAGAACGGCAGTACACATTTGAGCAGATACCTGAAGCATTTAAATACGTTCATACAGGTCAAAAAACGGGGAATATCGTAATTTCCCTGGGTAAATCCTCAGGTAAAAAGGGCAAAACATAACCGGCAATTTCCGAAGTCAACCCCAATCGTTGGACAGCTTTCCGGTTACATTAAGGTGGACAGTATTAAACCAGACTGCGAATGTATCCTGGATGCGTTTACTTATTAAGGACTTATAGTACATTTGCAAAGGTGAGTTTGCGCAAACAACTGTTTCACTTTATCTTGAATAATCACTAAAACGACCGCAGGCGATTCGCCTTGTTCATCCCGGTGAAACCTGTTTCCTTCATGAAACACGTGGCCGTCATCCTCCTCCTTATGTTGCTGCTCTCACCGGGACCGGTACAGGCTTCTCCAGGATCAGAAAATACTTCCCTGGGCCCGATGCAGGATTCTCCGGACCGCTCCACCGTGCATGCCTTGCTGCCCTTTCTGCGATTCGATTCCGACCTCGGTCAGATCGGCGGTGTACACTGGAACCGGTATCACTATATCGACGGCGTGACCCCGTTCGGAAATCTGACCGAAGCCCGGTCTCAGATCAGTGACAGTGCTGATGAGCATCCGACCAAACGGTTCCGGGCGGACAATCCGGCGGGCTGTCCCTGTCCATCAATATCATCCCCGCAACCACAACTGCCAGGACCACCGCAATCACAAGGCCAATGATACCGAGTTTGGAAGAACGATGTGCCTGGTCGTTATCCTGACAACAATTTTTATATTTTCTCCCGCTTCCGCAGTGGCAAGGGGCGTTTCGTTCGGGTTTTTTAGCCATTATATTTTGCTTAATCCTGATTGTTCAATTCGTCACTTCGGCCGGGATACATCGATCCGATATCCAAAATCATCAATTTCTGATTGAAAACCGATTATCGATTCATACTCCTACGACATAACGGCTAAATTGGCCACGGCAAGGATGAGCCATCCCACCGTAATCGTCGTCATCATCTGCTCCGTGGTTAAGGCCTATCAGGCTCCCAAAACCGGGATCAGTCCGGGTTTGGACGGCCCCTTATCAAACGGATGGTACTCGTCTCGCCCTCAGAAAATGTGCTGTTGACCACCGAAATGTCACCGTTTGGGCTCACCGCCAGTTTGTTCATCAGCAATCCCTGCCGGCTGCCGTTGTGTCCATCCGCTGTTTCACTTGTCCCCGGTATCTGTAAAGGTGTTGTGAATGACCGGCCCCTGTTATAAGAAGCAGTGAAACCGAGTCCCTGTGGCCTGGTCCGATGATCCGGAAATAACTCCCAAAGCACATACAGGTTATCTTGCGCATCCAGGGCCAGATCGGGATAATTGGCGCTTTCAAAATTTCCGGGATGAGGATCAGATATCCGGACAGGCCCGGAGAGAAGGCTTTGGTTGGCCGGATTGATATTACCACCGGATTGTTGAGTACGGTTTTGTTGCGCTTCTCCCCAGTTTTTGCTTTCCGCGATGTTCGGGTTCATTTTCGAATAGTAGACATGATATTTCTGAAAAAGTCCGTCCGGACTTTCAGCATGGACCATGTGCAGATGTCCCTGGCTGTCGGATACCATTTTGGGAGCTTCGGAATGTCCGTCGGTTTCCACTATCGCCCGTGGATCCTCAAATCGCAGCGTTTCCGCGTTTCGGTCATCATTTACGGAACGGGTATAATAGATGTCACCGGCCTGATCTTCGCCTACCGTCCAGACCAGGTGCACAATACCATCGGGATCAACCGCCAGCGAAGGTCCGCAGGCCGGAGTATCATCATCTCCGGCAACCGTCACCGGATCAGAAAAAGAGGCCCCGTTGTCGACCGACCGGCTGATTCGCAACTTGCCCTCATATTCGGTCCAGACAACATAAATGTTCCCGTCCGAATCCACCGCCAGATCCAGGCTGCCGTTGTCCCAGCGCAGGAATGTCAGTCGGCCCTTCCCGGCACCGGCTGTCGTGTTCGACAGATTGACGGGTTCACGGAACGAACGCCCCCTGTCGGTTGAACGCGCGAAAAGGATCTCTCCACCATGTGATCCCCCCGAAAAAATAATTTCCTGCCATAGTATGAAAATGTGATCATCGTTTGTCGGGGAGACGGCAACCCGGGGCAGCCATGAGAAGATATCAGGACTCGATGAGACATTGACAGCTTCACCGAATGACAGTCCATCGCCATCATACCAATTGAAATAAATATCCTTGTCGGATTGATGGACCCATGTCAATGCAACCGATCCATCTCCTGCGATGTCCAGCGAAGGGTCGTCGACGAAGTGAAACTCCGAGTCATTCATGCGCCACGGACCCTGATAGGCGGGTCCGACTGCAATTTCTGTACTCCCCTGCCAGTATTCCGGCTTCCGGTCCTGGTAGTCGACCCTTTCCGATTCCGCATACATACTTGCCAGCAGCAAGACCGCAATCCAGATCATCATTCCGACAAAAATAAAACCAGCGAAAACCGATCTCATCACGGTAGAGCTTAATAACAGCAAAAAAGGATGCGTGTGACTTTTCATGGCGATATCAGGTATGATCCAAATGACATTCCCGCCGCTATATCAAATAAATACTCCGGTCCGTTTTTAATAAACGGTCGGGAAAGCGGAAACATTTTATGGCACTTTGTTTAACAAAACTCACCCGGCTTGAGAATCAGCTACAATTTTTAACTGGTTACTAAA
>SKXL01000248.1 GCA_007128425.1 Balneolales bacterium
ATGATCAACGGCGTTAACGTGGACCGACTTGTTGCCACCATCGATGCCATAACCAATCAACCGGAACTTGGAAAATTTCAATTCAGGGCCAGGAGCCGATGGATCAACGGCGGACATTACGCATCCACCATTAGCGATTTTTATGGCGCCGGAAAAGAAGACGTTCATAAAAACTCTTTCACTCTGCACGGAGACGAGCCTGATGTTCTGCTCGGTGACGACAATGGTCCCAACCCTGTGGAGTTTGTACTTCACGGACTGGCCGGTTGCCTGAGCACTACCTTTGTGTATTATGCAGCGGCTCAGGGTGTCAAGGTCGATGCCATCAGCTACACTCTGGAAGGCGATTTGGATGTACGGGGACTGCTGGGCATCTCAAAAGAGGTGCGACCCGGTTTTCAGAACATCCGGGTCATGTTTCACATCCAGTCGGATGCTCCGATGGAGCAGCTTCAGGAATTGGTGAAGCTGGCGCAGATGCGCTCGCCGGTATTCAATACCGTCTCCGAACCTGTACCTGTCCAGGTAGACATGGAGAAGGCTGTCATCGCTGCCTGAACAGTAACAGAATCATCATCAGCAAAGGATATCCCGGCCGTACAAAACCGGGGTATCCTTTTTATGGTGATTCATTTGCACTACCACGCACTCACCGTGCATACATGTCTGTGTCGATACCCGGAGAGAATAAGCCACCAAATACGATTACACCGGAAAAAGCATTTGAATTTCTGTTTGATAACTGTTTTTTTGTATTCAGAGCGTAAGCTTAACAACAATACATAGTGGATTCAAGCGAGGTTCACAAGTCCGAAACCTCGCATCTGTTCGATTACGAACACAACACGAATCAAGAAAACGGATAACGAGGTGATTGTTTCACTTCAACAGTGAGTTCCCACAATCAGCATAAAACATTTCATCAGTCTATTCCACAGGCTTTGCGTGAGCCGGTTATCAGACAGTTAGCTATGAATGAACCAGCAACGATCTGCAATGGAGATTGCGGGTGAGGTTCAGGACTGCTTTAAACGGCCGAAAGTGCGGCTTGCACTGCCGCCCGTTCCACTGCAAAGCCATCACACAGAAAAAAAAGCTTTGTTATGATACCAATCAAGCATATTGCGAATCAACTGACCTTGTTCTTACTGCTATCCGCCCTTGCTATCCCGGCTTGCGACGATACATCGGTCTCCCCGGATGACGGACAGCCCGATGATCCCGGGATCGACCTGACCGAAGAAGAGGTCGCTTCTACAGTCACTTCCTTTCTGGAAGAGAGGGAATTGATCCCGGATGGTGGACCTCCATCACAGAAAGCAGTACAGGGTCATTTAATCCAGTCTGAAAATACATTATGGGTGAATGTTTTCTCGTTTGATGACGGCAGATTTGGGATAGACATCTCTGCTTCTGAAAACAATAATCTGCTGCCGGCAGATGAATGGCTTACTGAAAATCAGGAACTTTGTTTGACCCAGGGGATGATGGTCATCGGCTCGTCCAGGCTGCTGGAGATTCATACCTACCCCGATGAACAAGAGGTGCATGTGATGCTGAAGGAGCGAGACCTGGATGCTCTGGATCCGTCGGAGCCTGCTGATGCGGACGATTTCCCTTTTGAGCTTGTTCACGAGGTGACAGGCATGGGAGAAAGTGACGCCAACTGGCTGACCGAAGCGTTGGATGATGCCTTTGAACAGCTGGAAAATGAATTTGGAGAGGAGTTCATCAAGCCATTTGAAGATTACTGCGGTGATCTTGTCTCTATCAAGACAAGTTTTGAGTCTACGATAGTTTTGGAGGCAGAAACCGAAGAGGGACCACTCACAATGGAAACGACAGTAAGCTCAGGATCAGGTCAGACCGAGCGGTTTGACCTGACCTTTGAGGAAGAGTCCGGTGTGGGTTTTGAAAGTAGTGCCACATTCTCCGGTAACACGCTTTTGGCGCATGACGACTACCAGAATCCAATGGCTGCCGATCTTTCGGAGGCAGGTTGCTCCATGGTCATGCAGGAGGGCGAACTTGAGGCAAATGCAGGCTTCAGAACGACATACAATGGTGAAGGTATTTTTGAATTCCATGACATTGATTACCTGATGACCTCTCCGTTTTATGCACATGAAGCTCCGGAGGTGTTTTTTGAATGCCAGGGGGTTGATATACCGGGTATAATCTGGTTTCCGGCATTCGTCATTGCGCATGCCGAAAAAATTATCGATTCGGATTTCGAAGAGATTGATCTGGCACCCGAAAGTGGTGGAGTTTTGTTTCAATTTGATGGCGACCATTTCGAAGGAATACCGGACCTTGAAGACGAGGAAACATGGTGGAAGTATGAAAAAACCTTCGAAAATGAAGTGGAAACCGATGAGATTGAAGGCATTGCCGGTAAAACAATTCAGGATGAGCATTATGGGCTCGCTACGATAACCAGCATGACTCGCATCGCAGTCTATATTAACTACAACTCGAATATCTTGCTGGACAGTGAATGAGTTGCCAGATGCTCTTCCAGCCGGTCCCAGGTTTCCGTGAATCCCTGGATCATCCCCATGTCAACCAGTTTTTCGACCTCCTCTTTGGAGGCCACGTTTGACGTGACGGTTACCCTGGTACCGGTGTCTTCCTCTTCAAATTGAATAACCGTATCGAAAGCCGGCATTTCGGTGTTGATGGTTCCTTCTTTATCGGAAAAGTAATCGTTATATACAATTTTTTCCGGTTCGGTGATCTCCTTGTACCTGGCCAGGCCCCACGATTCGTCCCCTTCATTCGGACCCTTCATGCAGTAATGCCAGGTTCCGCCGGGGCGAAAATCGATGTTGCAGTAATTGAGCGGCCAGGTTCGGGGTCCCCACCACTTCATCAGGTGCTCACAGGTGGAATAGGCCTCAAAAACAAGCTCACGGGGTGCTTTGAAGCTGCGCGTGAAGATGATTTGATTGTCCTTTGTCTCTACCGTCTGGTTCTTTTTTGTATCCATGGTTTTATTCGTTTGTATCGAGTTTTTCAAGATAATTGTGCAGGCGATCCCAAACCTCGTTCAGGCCTTCAATCGCCCCCATTTCCAGCATCAGATCCAGGTCATTCTCCGTGGGATACTCCCAGCGGTTAACGACTATCGTTTTTCCATTTTTTTCGGTGAACTCCAGTGTAATTATGCTGGATGGCAGTTCTTTACTGATCTCACCTTTTTTATCGAGGAAATGGTCTTTGTAGACTATTATTTCTGGTCGGCGGATCTGCTTGTAAATGACGAGTCCGCATGGCTCCGCATCCGGCATTTTAAAACAGTAGAGCCGGCGTCCGCCCTCACGGAAATCCATCTCGCACCTGGTCAGCGGCCAGGATTCTCCACCATACCAGTTGACCAGGTGTTTGCAATCAGTGTGTACCTCAAAGACCAGATCCCTGGGAGCGTAGAAGGTACGGGTGACGGTCATCACATTACCTTTCTGTTCGGCGGTTTGGTCACTCATTTCTTCTCCTTTGTTTGCAGTTCAGCCAGATAATCATCCAGCCGGTCGAAACTTGCCTCCCAGACCTTTCGGTATTGCTCAATCCATGCATCGACATCCCTGAGGGGTTCGGGGTGGAGCCTGCAGGGGCGATATTGCGCCTTTCTGCTTCGTTCAATGAGTTTTGCCCTTTCCAGCACTTTCAGATGCTTGGTGACTGCCGGCATGGTCATGTTGAACGGTTCAGCCAGATCGGTGACGGTTTTTTCTCCGGTGGCAAGATTCGCCAGGATGGCCCTCCGGGTAGGGTCGGACAGGGCATGGAAGGTTGTGCTGAGGGGGTCGGCCGGCATTTTCAGATTAATTTTAATTTATGGTTAAATAACTAAGTGGTTAAATACGAAATTTATTTCGGTTTGTCAATAGTTAGTCAAGGGGGAATCAGATGGTTTGTATCTGTTTCTTATACACTTCTTCCATCCTGCTGTGCACAGGCCAGAAACCATCCGGTTCTTTGCCTTCAAGCCGGTCTATTAAGATACCCAGATGGGTATGCCAGCCGCTTGCCACACTGATCAGAACTGCCGGATCATCCCCGAGTCTTCGATGAGTCAAACGCAGCAACACCTTGTTGCCCGTTGCGGGAATCAGTTCGTACGTCACCTCCGACTCTTCACCGGATTCCTCGCCCCAGGTATAGCGGAGCAGCCGGGGTGGATCCCAGGCGGTGACCCGGCCTTCGAAGTACGTCCCATCCTCCATGTGCTTGTACTTTTCGGGGATGTGGTCGTCGGCTTCCGAGAGGTCACTGTGCCGGAACCGGAACTCCACCTTGCCGCCCAGACGGGGTTCCACATCGCCGGCGGAGAGCCATTTTGCCTTCAGTTCCGATTTGGTAAGGTAATCCCATATCCGTTCTGCCGGACCGGGAAGCAGCCGCTCGAACTGGATGGTTCCCGGTTCAGGGAAGATGCCGTATTGTTTGTTCATGGTACTGGTTATTTCGCAAGATCCACAATGCTTACATTGACTTTGTGCATCCTTGCCGGTTAATTAAAAATCAAATTTCCGTAGTTCAGCTGCCAGGAGACCCCGAACCGGTCGCTTACCCAGGCGAACCTGGTGCTGAATCCATAATTGTCAATGGGCATCATCACCTGTCCGCCGTCGCTCAGCTTTTTGAACAGTGTTTCAAGTTCTTCCTGCGAATCGCATTGCACAAAGAGAGATATGGATGGTGTGAATGTAAAGTTGTGTCCAAAGCTGTCGATTGCCATATACTGTTGTCCCTTGAGGGTAAACAGGGCGTGCTGCACGGTTCCTTCGGCTTCCGGTCCTCCCGGGCCGTCGGGTCCGGCTTTCGTGATGTGTACAATTTCGGAGTCATCAAAAAGCGATGTGTAAAATGTGATCGCTTCTTCTGCGTCGCCTTCGAACATCAGGAAGGTGGTGGTTTTTTGTATCATATCTTGCGCATATATGGGTTTGACGATCAGCACGGTGCAAACCAGTGTCATTAGCAGGATCGCGTATTTCATGTGTTTAAATTTTTCTGATTTATAATGTCAGAATGAACTCACATGACAGGATTTAATCATTCCCCTGTGTGTCCGGGATCATGCCAGGTCATGGACATTTCATCTGTTTAAATCAATTTAGATTCATAAGGTCAGAATGAACTCACATGCCAGGATTCAATCGTTCTCCTGTGTGTCAACCGGAGGCTGCCATGTTCGTTTCATGTGTTTACATCAATTTCGATTTATAATGTCAGAATGAACTCACATGACAGGATGTAAGCATGCTCATGTGTGTCAGCCGGTGGCTGTCATGTTCGTTTCATGGTTCACTGTTGGTTTGTTCAGGTTGACAGGGAGCCAGGGTGAAAGATTCGTCCGAATATCCATCCGGGTGCAACTCTGTCATGGCTGGTCTTCAGATAGTATCTGTTCCAGCGCATCCAGCCGTTCGTTCCAGAATTTGCGATACCGTTGCGCCCATGCTATCACTTCCTGGAGTTTTCGGGTATCGGCCCGGCAGTAGCGCCGCCGGCCTTCCTTGCGTATCACCACTAGCCCGCACTCGTTCAATATCCTGATGTGTTTGGATACGGCGGGACGACTGATTTCGAATCGCTCAGCCACATCATTCACGGGCATGGACTGGCCGGCAAGCAAGTCGATAATCTTGCGGCGGGTGGGATCGGCGATGGCATCGAAAAGATCGTTTGGCATGATATTTTTTCTGTAAAACTATCTATTAAAGCGTAACCTTTTGATTACAAATATATATGTAACATAATAGTTACGCAACAGTTTTTTGATCTTCAAAATATTGGACACTTCGCTTGAACCCGGCGCTGTTCCGGCCAAACCGGCCCGGGCATCACTTTGGACAAGATGGATCCCTAGGGGCTCCATATGAGCAGGAACTGTTGGCAATGCGGCGTTGATCAGGGGTGATTGCAGTTCAGGGTTTACTGCTAATGCTGTCCGGCAAGCTCGGAAAGCTTGTTCGTTGTTTTCCAGTTTCGGATTGTCATTTGCTTGTAGACCGGTTTGGATGGCAGTTTGTTCAGCATGCTCCTGGTAAGGTGTTCCGAGGTTCTGCGATAGTAGATCACGCCGGGTCCCTTCCATGCACGGTCGACATCATCCCGGACGGGGATCTGCTGAATGGTTTCCGATGCCGTAAGTGGGGGCATGAGGTAAAGGACATCGTACTTGAAATTCTCGTCGTCCTCACCAAAACCTGAAGGAGCTTCTGAAACAACCCGATGAAGCTCACTAAGGTGTATCAGGACCAGAGGATTTTGGTAGTCAAAGGCCTGGCGAAGTGCTGATGAAATCGTTTCCGCGAGTTTGTCCCGGTTTGGTTCATCGGACCTGAAAATGACATTACCACTCTGGATGTAGGTCTGCACGTCACGGCAACCGATGTCCTGGAAAAGTTGCCTCAGATCCGCCATTCTGATGATGTTTTTGCCGCCGACATTGATCCCGCGGAGCAGGGCGATACAGGTATTCATGAGGTCCGGTATTTGGCATCAAGGACCGGATGGTTCCTGCTCCAGGATCACCTTCAGGTTGCCCAGTCCGGTTTCATAATCATTTCCAATGGCTTCGTCCATATCAAAGAAGAGCAGCATCAGGTTCATGGGACGGGGGAAGGAGCCCGACATGCCCCAGGTTATGCGGGTCCGGTTATCAGCTATGGGTTCCGTCAGCATATAGGCATAGGAGGTGGATTCGAACGGTTCAATAAATCTCAGCTCGTAGTCAATACGCCGGTTCTCTGACAGCGTGATGATCTCCTGTTCTCCGCTGCCCACGTCCTCATTGCCCTGCCATGCCGACACAAATCCCACAGTGCCGTCGGTCCCCCGGAACTCCTGGCGCATATCCGGGTCCCTGGTGGCCCATACGCCATATTGGTCCTGGTTGCGCAGGTATTTGACGTAATCGAACACTTCCCCGACCGGTTTTTCAACCGTGACCGATCGTTCCACGTGGAAGTCCGTATCCACAATAAATACCACAGCGAAGATAAGAAGTACAAGAACGCCGATGGTGATACCGACGATTTTCAAAATTTTGATCGGTTTTGAAGACATTTTATTTCATTTCCTCCCAAAGTCCCATGATATTTCCCTCTGTGTCCTGGAAATAGGCGTAATATCCCATATCCGGCACTTCTCCTTTCGGTACGACCATCAGTCCGCCGGCCGCTTCTATTTTTTCAGCGATGTCATCAATCGAAGAAACACCGATGGTGATGACCGGGGATTTGAGATCCGGACTTCGTCGGATAAAACCGCCATTGATAGCGCCTGTTTCAGTATGCTGAAAATCTTCGTCCACTGGAGTGGTTATGGCAAATGTGTACACATCATCCTCGACAGGCATATCATGTAATTGCCAGTCGAATACCGAGGTATAGAAAGATTTTGCCCTCCCGTGTTCATCCACGGGAATTTCGAAATGTACGACGGGTTTCATCGTGTTGGCGGCTATTGTTGTGGGTGGATGGCAAAGTGTTTTTTCAAATCTATTGGTGTTTGTCGTAAAAAGCTAATAGATAATGACTTGTGTTGTGCCTTTCACGGGGCTATCCATTCCGGTCCACCGGCTGACACACAGGGGCATGCAGTAACGGCCATCTTCTGAAGGTTTTACACAAGTGATATTTAAACAATTCGTTATCTGATTGTGCTGGAAACTGAATATATTGATACAAAAATGATAAAATCATATAAAATCCACATGTCATGACCACCAAAGAGAGAATTATCGCAATGATCCGGGAAATAGAAGACGAGAACATTCTACGAAACCTGGAAGACTGGATAAAGGAGATGGATATTGAAAAAAGAGAGCGAAAATCCACAAACCCGGATAAGGTTAACGAGTTGGATGAGACCTATAAAACAAGAGTTGACAAGTCCAAAACCCACACATCCGGCGAAAAGTTACCGTCCGAGCCCCAACGAGCTATGTACTGGTTGAAAAAAATTGCAGAAAGTGGAGGTATCCAATCTATTAAAGACCCGGTAACGTGGCAGAAAGATATACGCAAAGATCGTTCACTGTCTTTGGATTAATGAGATGTTATATCCCATTTCAAGTGAAGTCGTAGACAAAGCTATTACACTTCGTCGAAATTATTCGATGAGTCTGGGTGATTCGATTATTGGAGCAACCGCTTTCCATCATAACCTGAAACTTTGCACCAACAACATTAAGGATTTTCAGTCTGTGAAAGAATTGGATTTCGCGTCGGTTGACAAGTTTTTATAAATATCATGGATCTTCAGCAAACGGCCGCTGCTTCCGCCGATCATAATGGTGCTGTCGCCAATAGTGATCTCGGGCAGATTATCATAAATTATTGTGGATGGCCATTAATCAGCGCGTTCATATCTCAGGCGCACCACCTTGCAGGGGAAGGTGAGGGTGTCCATTAGCGTCAGTTTCAACTCCAGTCCGGCAGGAAACACCGGTTTTCCGGCTCCAAGGATCACAGGGTGGATGTACAGCCAGAACTCGTCCACCAGACCGTGCTTCATGAGAACTGAGGCAAGTCCGGCGCCGCCGACTTCGATCTTGTTTCCGGGCTGTTGTTTCAA
>SKXL01000016.1 GCA_007128425.1 Balneolales bacterium
ATACCCGGTGAAAAAATTCCATCATCATTGCAAACCAGAATCAACCGGTCCGCATCATATTCCGTATTACTCATATTCCTTTTTTACCACTGAGCTATTCAATAAATATTTCAAATCAACATAGGATGCATAATAATGCAGATCCGGCAGATGATATGACTGTTTGCATTTGTCGGCCGGAGTTTACTCATACTGCTCGTTTTCATCGGGGAAAGACCCTTTTTTGACATCTGACTGATAGGACCGAATTGCTTCGGTCATAACGGCATAAAGATCTGCATAACGCCTGATGAAACGCGGACTGAAATCTTTATTCAGACCAAGCATGTCATGGGTGACGAGAACTTGTCCGTCACATTCATGCCCCGCACCAATGCCGATTGTGGGAATAGACAGTTCCTGCGTGACCCGTTCTGCCAATGATGCAGGAATTTTTTCCAGCACAATTGCAAAGCAACCCGCTTCCTGAAGGCTGTGGGCATCTTTCAGAAGCTGTTCGGCTTCCTGCGTATCCGTTGCACGCACCTTGTAGGTCCCGAATTTATAAATACTCTGGGGGGTGAGGCCAAGATGACCCATCACCGGAATGCCGGCATCAACAATTTTTCTGATAGCCGGAACCACGACCGAGCCGCCTTCAAGTTTGACAGCATGGGCACCTGCCTCTTTCATCATCCGCCCTGCACTCTTCAGTGCACCTGTATCGGTAACCTGATAGCTCATGAAGGGCAGGTCGGCCACAACCAATGATCGCTCAGCTCCACGCACGACACATTCCGTATGGTAAATCATCTGCTCCAATGTTATCGGCAGCGTTGTTTCATGACCGGCCATAACGTTACTGGCAGAATCTCCTACAAGGATGATATCAATTCCGGCCTGGTCCAGGATTCGTGCCATGGTGTAGTCGTAGGCTGTAAGCATACTGATCTTTTCACCACTGCCTTTCATGTCCACAACCGTTCTTGTGGTAATTCTTGCCGGGACTGACTGTGACTGAGTGCTCATAATTTATTTTTAGGGACGATTGCGGCCGTAGCTTCCAGTTCACATGCCAGATCCCCCGCCACTGTCGCCTTGCCTTTCATCGTCAAAAAGTTTCTTCGCGAACTAATCAGTTCCACTTCCATCAGCAATTGATCACCGGGGACAACCGGTCTGCGAAAACGTACATCCTTGATGCCTGAAAAAACAATTATTACTTCATCGGGATTTTCAATTTTGTTTTTCAGTGTAAGCAAGCAACCGGCCTGTGCCAGAGCCTCTATCTGAAGTACTCCGGGCATAACCGGAGCTGAAGGAAAGTGTCCGTTAAAAAATTCCTCATTCACCGAGACATTTTTGATGGCAACAATGTGTTTTTCACCTATCTCAAGTACACGGTCTACCATAAGGAACGGATAGCGATGAGGCAAAAGAGACTTGATTTCATTTATATGCATGACAGTCATTTTTTTTGAATGAAGAACTTTTAAAACTACCGAAGTTGTCTGTGGAAACCAATCAAATGAGATCAATCTTATTGCAGATGAGGCAGTTACAATACAACTCCGGTGTAAATATAAGCAATGCCCTGCATTAATGGCTTGCTTTTGCACGATTTAAATCGCCCGGTTTTTTTCATCAGCGAAACAAACCGTTCACCAGCCGGAAATGCGGCACTGGTTTCAGGAAGATAGCGATATGCCTCTTTGTTACCGCTTATTAAACCTCCAATTACGGGAATCACATATTTACTATGCCACTTGAATGGATACTTCATGACCCCGTATGGTTGTCCAAATTCAAGCACAACCACTTTGCCGTTGGGCTTAACCACTCGTGCCATCTCGGAAAGCGTCGTAACCGGATTATCTACATTGCGAATCCCAAAAGCTATACTACTGATGTCAAACCTGTCATCATCGTAGGGAAGATCCATGGCATCAGCAACCTCCCAAATGATTTGAAGTCCTTTTTTTCTCGATTTTTCGGGTGCGCTCTCCAGCATTTCGGCACAAAAATCTGTTCCGATCACGGTTCCTGTCGGGCCAACAGCTTTTTTATAGGCTATCGCGAGATCTCCGGTTCCCGTGGCACAATCCAGCACACTCATGCCTTGCTTTGCTCCGGTCAGTTTCACCGTTTGGGTTCGCCATCGATGGTGTATTCCCAGCGACAAAACCGAATTCAACAGATCATAACGATCGGAAATGGATGCGAACATCCGCTCTACATCTTCGCTCATACGTTTTTATTTCCTCTTCCTGTACCTTTTCAACACCTCTTTCTGTTTTTTTACCAGCGACAGAATCTCCTTTTCCATGGCGTCTACTTCTTTCACTGGAATATCCTCCTTTATGGCATATTTGAGAATCATCATCTTTAATACCCTGTCGTTGAGCAACAGCGTTCCCTTGAGCAGCTTTTCATAAAGCCATTCCACAAATGCACGAAACCAGCCAAATTTCAGTACACAAAAAACAAGGATACCAATGAATACCGAAAGATACTGCTCGGTGATGCCCATCCAGCTCAGAACCAATATTGCAATGAGCACAACGATAATTTCCCTGTCCAGAATTGTAAGAATACCGGTTAGCCAAAGGCTGATGACACTGCTTTTGTTGATATGCCACACTGGAACAAAAAAGAGCGTCACAAGAAAGGCGGGCAATAAACCCTGAAAATACAGGATGAGCATAAAAAGAGTAATACCGATATTATCAGCGCTTCGAATCCATACTTCTGATTTTTTAATCAGCTTATCCAGGGATTGTTTTTCCAGCAATCCGGGAGCATACTTTTCCAAAGCTTCTTTGGTTATATGAAACCAGTTTCCGGCAGAGGTAAAAATCCCTCGCGGTGTTTCAATAAAATGGCTGTCTGGATGTCTTGATAGACTCATTGAAATATTCGTTCACTTGCATCCTTTTCCGGGGATAATGAATCGGGTTGCAATTTATTGCTATCCTGAATAAACGCCAAACCGATCTCACACTGTTATGATCAACGAAATCAATCAGGCTCTGGCAATCGTAGCTATTCCTATCTCTTTGACAAGCCCTCTAATCTGACCGGCTATTTCAATCGCAGTAGCACCGGTTGTAATAACATCATCTACAATAATCACTGCCCGATCCAGAAATGCCGCCGCATCTGTCACAAGGAATGCACCCGAAAGATTCTCTTTGCGGGATCTGGCGTTCAAACCCGTTTGGGTGCGTGTGTTTATAACACGTTTCATCGCCCCTTGATCCGCAATATGAGCTACGGTCACTTCGGCTATCCCACGCGCGATTAATGCCGATTGATTATATCCCCTTTTCCGCTGTCTGGATGGATGCAATGGAACCGGTAGCAGCACGGTTTCATCCGTGATTCGCATGAACGGGTTTTTAAGCAGCTTGTATCCCAGTTTTTCACCAAGTGTCACACCAAGATTTGCCAGTCCGCTATATTTTACATGGTGAAGGATATCCTGTAAATAACCACCCTTGTCAAACTCCCAGAGTGCCTCCTGCATGGTGATCCAATCCGGCAGTACCATACCTTCACTTGCCTCGTTTCGGTCTTTGTTGGATAACTCAAATGCATAATCTCCGCAATAACTGCACAAGTAGGACTCATCGCTTAACCGATCACCACACACAAGGCAGGAAACCGGGTATAGCAACGCAAGAAGGTCATTTCCAAGCCCCAGCATTCTGTCTATCAAGACATTGCATTCCATAGTCTGATCACCTTTACTTTACTGACGTTATCCATGAGATAACCGAGCAGCTAAATCCTTACAATTTTATTTCACATCAGCTCTATCGATGCAAAATGACCGTAAATTTTCACCGTTTTTAAAAAAATTGGTTAATTAACTTTGTGAGCATTATTATCCAATGACATTTTGCACACGTATTTTATCATCCTCTATTTTGCAGGTACTTTAGTATGTCCAACTTTTTTGAAGATCTGGTACGTATCAGAAAGGAAAAGCGGCTGAGCAGACAGGATGTATTCTTCAAATGCCGCATCCCGATGGAAACGATCGAGGCAATTGAAGACGGTTCGATATTAGAGGGAAAAGTCCGTAATAAAACATATATACGCAGTTATTTCCGTACTTATGCCAAAGCGGTGGGCATAAGTGACGAAGACATTACTACTGCGCTGGATGAGCATGACGCCGGTCTCTACAACCAGGGATTACTGACCAGGTACCTTACACACGAGACAGAAGAAAAAGGTGAAGACGCACGCCAGGATAAAGACCATGACTCCGGAGAGGCGAAAGAAAAACCAGCTGACCAACCCGGCGTGATACCTGGCAGCAGGCAAGCCGGCACCGGGAAAAGCAAGATTATCACACCGGAGTCACAGGAAAAAACCGTCGAAGACATTGATTGGGAGGATAACACACAAAAAAAAGTTCGTTCTACATCCACATTGGATTTTTCTCCATCCGAGCCGTGCAAAGAGGATTCACCTGCTCCGGCCAGACTTCCGGATAAACCCGATGTGGAAAATGTAGACTGGGCCTCCAAAGTCAAACAGGCAGTGTACCGACCGCAGCGGAACCGACTTCTTTGGGTGATTCTGGCTACGCTGCTTGCATTGGCACTTGCTTTTGCTTCTATTGTGTGGTATTGGCAGTCGGAAGAAGACGACCCCGGAGCTCAGCCCACCGCCGAACGCATTGCACCCGTATCGCCCACACAGGAGGCGAATTCTGAGCCTGCACCTGAAACCGATCCAACCGAACCCGTACCACAGGATGTGATCACAGCTGATGAGCCTGAAGTTGAGGAAGAAGTCGTACCGCCGGTAGAACAAACTCCGGTCACCCGTGAACAAATCATCTCACAGATTGAAACAGCATCCACAACCGGCGATACATTATTTATTTTCGCATACGCCATACATGGCAACCTCGAACCAGTCAGAGTACAGTCCGACATATTCGGAGACGATGATGTACAGAACATGGCCTCACGTCCCTATTGGGTCGAACACCAACAAGCCATGCAGTTTGACTTTCTCGACGAGATCATCTTTCAGGGAAACCTGGCGCGCATGGTGCTTGTCTTCAACGGACATGTAATTGAGGATTTCAGCACCTTTTACATCGATGGTTCCAGAATCAGCATCACCCGTGAATCACTGATGGAAAGCGGGACATTCGAGATCGCCGAAACAGATCCGTTCACCACACTCGATCCGCCCCGATCCCTTGTCGAACGACCGCGTTTTTCACCCTGAGCATACTTGGCACACCATGAGTACTACTGAGGCCAGGAATCGAATCGGAGAACTGAGGAAACTTCTTGATGAGGCTAATGACGCCTATTATCAGGAAGCAGCTCCTGTTATGTCGGATCGGGAATACGATCGCCTTCTTGAAGAGCTGAGGAGCCTTGAGGAGCAGTATCAGCTCTATTCACCCGACTCGCCAACCCATCGCGTCGGCGGTCGGCCGACAAAGGAATTCCCGACCGTTGCTCACCCCGTGCCCATGCTGAGCCTGTCCAATACCTACAACAGTGATGAACTGGATGATTTCGACCGGAGGGTGAAAAATCTATTGGGCCACAGTAACTTCAGCTATATGGCCGAACTGAAATTTGACGGCATGGCGATCCGGCTTCTATATAAGAAAGGCAAACTTTCCCTTGGAGCCACTCGTGGTGACGGCACCCAGGGTGATGATATCACTGCAAATATTCGCACAATACGGGATGTCCCGCTGACGCTGTCCGGGGACTATCCGGATAACCTCGAAGTGCGGGGCGAAGCCTACATGGAGATGGCAGCATTTGCACGAATGAATAACAACCGTGCCGAGAGCGGCGAATCCGTCTTTGCCAATCCCAGGAACGCTACGGCCGGTACCCTCAAGCTTCAGGATCCGGTTGTGGTCGCCCGGCGTCCGATCCGCATGTTCGCATATGATCTTCTCATTGAGGATGACAACCGAGAGCGCACACAGCAGCAAAAACTGGACATGCTGGAGGAACTCGGCTTTCGAGTGTGCGAGCATCGGATTTTGTGCTCCGGCATCAAAGAAGTTCATGAAATCATTACCAAATGGGAGTTACTGCGCAAAGATCTTCCCTACGAAACCGATGGAGTGGTGGTCAAAGTAAACGAGGAGCGTTATCGTGACATCCTCGGGCAGACTGCCAAAGCGCCCCGATGGGCCATTGCATACAAATTCGAAGCCGAGCAGGCCGTCAGCCGGATCATTGGCATTACCTTGCAGGTCGGACGACTCGGCACCATCACTCCGGTGGCCGAACTGGAGCCGGTACAACTGGCGGGAACTACCGTTAAACGGGCCACACTGCACAATGAAGAGGAGATTCATCGAAAGGACATCCGTATCGGTGATCAGGTTACGGTTGAAAAAGCGGGTGAGATCATTCCACAAGTAGTCGGAGTGGTACTGCAGGAAGACGGACATCGCGGCGATCCCTTCAAAATGCCGCATGATTGTCCGGCGTGTGGTGCTGCACTGGTCAAACTACCCGAAGAGGTCGCCTGGCGATGCACCAATAACCAGTGTCCCCCGCAAGTACGCAGCCGCCTTGAGCATTACGCCTCTCGAGATGCCATGGACATAGACGGTCTGGGCGAAGCAGTGATCGATCAGCTGGTCTCGAACGGACTCGTTTCGACGTTTCCCGATCTGTACCGGCTCTCAGCCGACGATCTTGTGCCACTGGAACGGATGGGCGAGAAAAGTGCGAATAACCTGATTGCATCCATCCAAAAAAGCAAAGAGAAACCCTTCGATAAGGTTCTTTTCGCTCTTGGAATCCGGTTTGTCGGCATCACTGTGGCCAGAGACCTGGCCCGGGCTTTCCCCGGTATCGACGCACTGGCTGAGGCATCCGAACAATCCCTGAATGAAGTCCATTCCATCGGACCACGCATCGCCGGATCCGTGCGCTCTTTTTTTGAGAATCCGGACAACCTGAAGATGATCCGACAGCTCAAGGAAATCGGCCTGCGATTCCATTCGGAAGAACCCGGCCTTGTTTCAGAAAAACTGGCAGGCAAAGCATTTGTGCTCACCGGCACGCTGCCCGGTCTCAAACGCAATGAAGCCAAAGAGCTGATCGAACAAAACGGAGGAAAAGCAACCTCTTCGGTCAGTAAAAAAACCGACTATATACTCGCAGGTGAAGAAGCCGGAAGCAAACTCGATAAAGCCAGGCAACTCGGGATCCCAATTATCACAGAAGAAGATTTTTTTGAGATGATAAAGTGACCGGATTTGTTATTTTACCTTCGTCATGAAAGCTCCATCTGACATTGATATCCAAATGTATAAACAGATGAACCGAAGGTCATGAAGTGCTATGCCCACGACAGTTTACAAACTCCGACACACAGGAGCATGATTAAAATCTGTCATGGCATTACATTTTTACGTTATAAATCAAGAAATTTTAAACAAATGAAATTTGAAATTCAGACCGAAGACGACTATTCCATTATGACCCTTAAGTCGGAGCGTCTTGACAGCAAGGTAGCCCCCTCACTAAAGAGCCAGTTTATTGTTCTGGCGAACACAAGCGATTCAGGACATCTTATCCTCGACCTGGGAGCCGTTACTTTTGCTGATTCAAGCGGACTGGGAGCTCTCCTGCTCGCGCAGCGCCTGTATCGTGACCTTGATCGTAACCTCGTACTCTGCAACGTTCCGGAACGCATCAGCAAACTTCTGGAAATTTCACAGCTCAACAATGCCTTTACTATTGCCGCGGACACCGCTGAAGGCATTTCCCTGGCATCAGATATCACGGAATAAAATGGAAAGCCTTCGTTCATTTTAAAAAGCAGATCTGAAAAAGGACCTGTCCGCTTTTTCTGTGTGACCATCCCTACCGTCCGGCATACAGGCATTGACAAATTATTACATGGGACTTACGCCAATAGACCTGTTGGTTATCATTTTGTATTTGCTGCTATGTGTTGCCATAGGCATCAAGGCCGGCGGGCGTCCAGGCGATTCCACGGCCTACTTCAAAACCGACGGCAAAGTTCCCTGGTGGGCGGTATCTTTATCTGTTGTTGCCACTGAAACCAGCATGTTGACCGTCATTTCGATACCGGCTGTGGCCTATCTTGGAAGCTTTGTCTTTCTGCAAATCGTATTCGGATATCTTCTCGGTCGGTTTGTGGTAGCCTGGTTCATCTTGCCATCTTACTTTAAAGGCGAACAAAAAACAGCCTATACCTTCTTCAAAGAACGATTTGGACCCGGATTCCAGCGACTCATATCCATTGTTTTTCTGGTGACACGGCTTCTGGCTGACGGGGTACGTCTTTTCGCTGCCGCCATACCGATAAAGGTGATCACCGGTCTTGACTATCCCGTATCCATCTCCATTATTGCAGCAATGACGCTGGCCTATACCTATTATGGCGGACTCAAATCGGTTATCTGGATTGATGTGCTTCAGCTCGCCGTCTATACCTTCGGTGGTGCCTTCGTGATCTGGTTCGCCGGTACGCACCTGGTGGATCCGCTCATTCCCATGCTCGCTGATGCCGGCA
>SKXL01000097.1 GCA_007128425.1 Balneolales bacterium
CATGGATGCAAACTCACTGCCTCTGACCCAATGAGGCACTTCCACATCCTGGGTACGGATCACGGGAATGCCGTCACGTGCCAACTCCTCCAGTGTCCAATCGATCGCATCCTCCAGCATTTCAGAGCCACTGAGACGGTGGGGATAGTAGTCGCTCAGGTGAGCAAGCCGGTCAAAACCGCGGTGTGTAGAAGTTGCTTTTTGAATGATTTGGCCGGCAATATCACCGTACTGCTCCATGATGGTGCCACCGATGTTGCCATCATTGGGCAAATCTCTGGAGATAAGGGTCTGCGGCGTGATGAATAGGGGTGTCAGGAAGCCAAGAATAAAAACACATATGAGGCAGTAATTCGATTTTATCATCAAGAAAGAAGTTTTGGTTTGATTGGCCGTTGCGGTCACCTGGTATTTCTGATGTAAGGTACAGTAATCCACAAGTTAAAATACGATACTGATGGTAAAGAATGTATGTTTATAATGGCATGATTAGTGATATTTTGCTGTTGTAAGGTTGAGAAAAGAAAAAATTTCATGAAGACATCCCGCCATTTTGATTTTATTATTGCCGGAGCTGGAGCTGCCGGGCTCAGTCTGGTATGGAATGTTCTTCAGAAGGAGGAATTGAAGAGCAAGAAGATTCTGCTGGCCGATCGGGCACTCAAACCGGTTCGAGACAAAACCTGGTGTTTCTGGGATGATCAGCATCACCCTTTCGGAGATCTCGTTTTTCATTCATGGGATTCGCTGGAGGTCAGGGCCCTTGGGGCCGTATTCCGCGAAAAACTCCGGGATTACCGTTATCATTGCGTTAAAAGTGATGACTATGCCGAAAAAATTCTTGCCGATGCGCGTAGAAATTCGAATGTGACGCTGTTGGAGGCGGAGATCGAGGGTTTTACTTTTGAGGATGGTCGAGCGGTTATGCAGACGCCGCAAGGAGCATTCTCGGCCGGACATATTTTTCAGAGCGCAATGCGTCCGCCGGGCTTTCAAAAGCTGAAGTTGGACCTGTCCCTCCTGCAGCACTTTACCGGTTGGCATATTCGCACCGGGAAACCGGTTTTTGATCCGGCTACGGCTACGTTTATGGACTTTGATGTTCCCCAGGGCAATGGGGTCACATTTATTTATGTGCTGCCCTTCAATCGGTATGAAGCCCTGGTGGAATATACCCTGTTTTCCGAGGAGCTCATTTCCGACGGTGAGTATGAAAAGGGTCTCAGAGACTACATCGGCGGGCGGCTGGGACTTTCAACCGGGCAGTACGAAATCGAATACACCGAAAAAGGTGTGATACCGATGGAGGACCGGCGATATCCGGCACAGTTTTGTCGGCAAGTGTGGAATGTGGGCACGATGGGCGGTCTCACCAAGCCCTCGACCGGATACACCTTCACCAGGATCCAGCAGCACAGCGCCGAAATCGTCCGCGCACTGGCAAAAGGAGCGCAACCGCCATTGAAGGTCATGTCACCATACCGGTTTCGGGTATATGACATGTTGCTGCTTTACAACCTCCACCGGTATCCGGAGACATCTATCCGGATTTTTCACGAACTGTTCCTCAGGAACCGCTTCGACAGAATTCTGCAGTTTCTCGAGGAGAAAACACCTATTCACGAGGATCTGAAAATTATGTATTCGGTCCCGTGGCTTCCTTTTTTTCGGGCACTTTACAAAATGAAGCATCGGATATTTACCGGAGCGTGAAACCGTTTCAGAACACTATTTCGCTTTGAGAGGAATGCCGGAGGGCAAACGGATTATAACCAGGATCAATTCGAAGTCTACTCCAAAGGCAGCATCATCTGCTGCCCTTCTTCAGAAGAACCGCCCTCCCTCAGAAAACCTGAAACGGTAACGCCGGCAAGTCTCACCTTTCGGTCTCCGACTTCGGTTTCCTCAAGCAATCGGATTGCGATTTCTGCAATTTCTTCGGCATTTGAAATGGGATGGCCCGGTGTGAAACTTCGGGTGATGCTCTCAAAATTGTCGTATCGCAGCTTCAGGGTAACAGTACGGGCCTGGGTCACTTCTTTACTGAGCCGGTCCGCTACTTTTTTGCTAAGCGTAGTGATGAAACCGGAGAGCCATTCAATCGAATCCACATCTTCCTCAAAAGTCTTCTCTTTTCCGATGGATTTGGGGATACGTTCTGTGCGGACAGGCCGGTCGTCGGTAGCGCGAGCAATGTTGTAGTAAAAGGTTCCGACTTTGCCGAAGATTTTGTTCAGATCCCATTTGGACCATGAACGGAGATCGCCGCCGTTCTGAATGCCGAGCCGGTGCATTTTCGCTTCGGTGGCCTTTCCAATACCGTGAAATTTACCTATCGGCAGTCTTGATATGAAATCGAGGGCTTTCTCTGGTGTGATGAGTGCGAGTCCGTCCGGCTTGCGCAGATCGGAGGCAATTTTAGCCAGGAACTTGTTATAAGAGACGCCTGCTGAGGCGGTGAGGCCGGTTTTCGTCTTTATTTTTTGCTTGATTTCACGTGCGATGTGAGTTGCCGATGGATTGTCCGGTTTGTTTTGGGTGACATCCAGGTATGCCTCGTCGAGAGAGAGCGGTTCTACCAGATCCGTGTATTCATGAAATATTTCACGGATTTCAAGTGAAACACTTTTGTAGATATCGAATCGCGGACGGATAAAGATGATATCCGGACAAAGACGCAGTGCATGTGCGGCGGGCATGGCTGACTTGATGCCAAATTTTCGGGCTTCATAGCTTGCTGCGGCCACCACTCCACGGCCCTGTGGTGATCCGCCGACAACCACCGGTTTGCCACGCAGTGCAGGTTCATCCCGCTGCTCAACCGATGCGTAGAAAGCATCCATATCAATATGAATGATTTTTCTCACCATGATGATTCCGTGTAAATTCCGAAAAATGTGTATCTTTAGCGACTTTTGTGAATCACAGACTCCTGTGGAACAAATTACAGAAATAAATTCGTAGATATGATTGGCACAATTGTAACGCTGCTTTTTATCGGAATTTTGGTGGGTTGGATCTATAAAGGACTTACCGGAGAATCAGGTCCGTCCATGACTGCCTGCATGATTTTCGCCGTGTTGGGTACCATGTCGGGGGGACTTATATTCCTGTTCACCGGATTGGGTGGTGAATTGGCAGCTGGTTTGCTTGCTTCATTCCTGGTTCTGGTAGCAGCGGATGTTCTGAGTCGCGAAGTTGCACAAGAGTAAGGATGGTTGTAACCTTATAAGAGCTGTTAAAGACAGATGAGTCTAGAAGCGGACGGTTCATCGCCTTGCACATGATGAGAGTCAATATCATTCCGGCTGCTCCGACCAGTGTGCTGCTCACGATGAGCAGGTTGTTATCCAGGACAAATCCCGTTGCCGATGCCTGTACACCTGCTCCCTTCCGAACCATAACACTATGTCCGATGGAGATCGCCTCAGCGGCGACTTTGGGTGTCAAAGTAACGCGGGTCTCTCCCGAAACCGATTCTTTTGAAACGGCAAAGATCTCAGTCCTTTACCTGTTGTAATTCAAACATTTATGAAAACGTAAAACGTAATGAAATATCACATGACCTAAAAGAGAAGGATGTGATATCTTATTTTTCTATATCTTCTCAAAGTTTATATGGAATAATCGCGCCATACCCATGCGGGTTGTGATTTAATAAATATATCTATATTATTATATGTGAAAACCAAAACGTCGAATCAGGAATGTTTTTATGGATGATATTGCAGGAAAAACTTTGGATGTTGTGATTATTGGCAGTGGTCCGGCCGGGCTCACTGCAGCGCTTTATGCTGCCCGTGCCGATCTCAAGCCGCTTGTATTGGAAGGTCCGGAGCCGGGTGGCCAGCTCACAACAACCACCGATGTGGAAAACTACCCCGGATATCCGGAGGGGGTGCTTGGACCCAAAATGATGGATGACTTCCGCAAGCAGGCCGTGCGTTTCGGGGCGGATTGCCGCTGGGGAACCGTGTCGAATGTCGATTTTGCCAAGCGTCCCTATAAGGTGACCATTGATGAAAAAACGGAAATTTTCGCCCGGGCTATCATTGTATCTACGGGTGCATCAGCAAAATGGCTTGGTATTGAAAGTGAGCAGCGATTACGTGGACACGGTGTATCGGCTTGTGCTACATGTGATGGAGCTTTCTTTCGTGATCAGCATGTGGTCATCATCGGCGGTGGTGATACGGCCATGGAGGAGGCGCAATTTCTTACAAAATTTGCCGGCAAGGTCACTCTGCTCCATCGGCGTGATGAACTTCGTGCATCAAAAATCATGCAGAAGCGCACACTCGATAACCCCAAAGTGGAAGTGATGTGGAGTACAGTGCTGGAAGAAGTGCTCGGCGACAAAGTGGTGGAAGGTGTCAAGGTGAAAAGCCTGAAAAACGAAGAAGTAACCACACTGGATGATGTGACCGGAGTCTTTCTGGCGATCGGACACAAGCCCAATACGGACTTGTTCAAAGGAGTGCTGGAAATGGATGAAACCGGTTATATCCAGACCAAACCTAAAAGCACATACACCAATATGCCTGGTATATTCGCCTGTGGCGATGCCCAGGACAAGGATTACCGCCAGGCGGTGACAGCTGCCGGTACCGGCTGTATGGCTGCTATGGATGCCGAACGCTGGCTGGCCGATCAGGAAGAAAACGACAGTTAGGAGCTGCCGTTCTGCACTCCAGGTGCCTCGAGGCGGGGGATTTGTGCTCTCAATGGATAATATATTGTCGTCGTGTGCAGTAATCCGGCGAAGTTATCCAAGGACTTCAAAATCAGCATCGATTTCATACGGATCGTGCCCATGGTTCCCCTTGTGAGAGCCCTGTCGTTTATGACGGGAGCCCCGGCCGGCCCGTTCGCCTCGTCCGCTATGATCATCGTGCTCGGCACGCTCACTTGGCCTCCTGTGCCCATCCTTGTGCGTACCAAACATTCTTCCGCCCGGATCATCATCGCGATCCTCATCATCCGATAGCTCATTTTCGAGATGGCTGCGGGAGTGCTTTTTATATTCATGCGGATACCGTTCAACCAGAATCCGGGCATCATGCACCAAAAAGGCAAACGCCGCAATGGTTGAGATGATGGGGGCCAAAGCAAAAGCACCGCCGACACCAACTACACCAAGAGTCAACGGCACCTCAAGCAGTGTTTCACCCCGGCTGTTTTCAATAATCATCCGGCGGACGTTGCCCTCCTCAAGTATTTCACGTGCTTTTTCTATCAGCTCCTTTCCGGTAGCCCGGAATTCTTCAACGACATCGTGTGCCATGGTGTCACTCCTGTCCATTTTGTTAGATTGTATCACATCTCGTTCTCGGAGATGTAAGGATACGCCTTCCTGGTTATCTATTACGAAAACGATGGAGGAAAAGATACATGCTGGCACATGCTTTCTGCGCTTCGACATTCGGGGTGGATGCACATCTGATCGATGTGGAAACCAACGCGGTGAACGGGTTGCCCCAATATTTTCTGGTTGGATTACCGGACAGGGCAATAAGTGAGTCGCGGGATCGCATTGAAGCCGCAGTCAGAAATAGCGGTTATGAAATGCCGCGCGGGCGAATAACAGTCAATTTGGCTCCTGCAAATTTACCCAAAGAGGGCAGTTCATTTGATCTTCCAATAGCGGTCGGACTGCTGGCCATGACAGGCCAGATCAATTCAGAAAAACTTGGAGATACAATGATTCTTGGTGAGTTGGCACTGGATGGAGCCTTGCGTCCGGTAAAAGGTATCCTGCCCGTTACGGTAGAGGCAAAAAAACACGGTTTGAAACAGGTCATTGTACCGGTTGCGAATGTAAAAGAAGCAGCTGTAGTTTCCGGGGTGGATGTATATGGATTTTCTCATTTGACCCAGGTGGCGAACTGGCTGAATAAAGTTCAGAGTGCGGAGCCGGTCAAGGTCGACATGGAAGCCTTGTTCCGGCACGAACAGTTGGATGCGACACTGGACTTCAGTGATGTGCGAGGGCAAGAAAATGTCAAGCGGGCAATGGAAGTGGCAGCTGCAGGAAACCACAATATCCTAATGGTTGGGCCACCTGGATCCGGAAAAACCATGATTGCACGGCGACTACCCTCTATTCTGCCGCCACTCTCACTGGATGAAGCTCTGGAGACGACACGCATTCATTCGGTGGCCGGTATGCTGACCAACGGATCCTCACTGGTGGTCCGAAGACCTTTTCGGTCACCTCACCACTCTATCTCGGATGCCGCGCTTGTGGGAGGAGGCAGCATCCCCCGCCCCGGTGAAATATCACTTGCACACAATGGGGTGCTTTTTCTGGATGAACTTCCGGAGTTTAGAAAAAGTGCTCTTGAGGTGCTCAGACAACCACTGGAGGACGGGGAGTTGACCCTGGCCCGGTCTCGTTTCAGTGTGACGTATCCGTCCCGGATCATGCTGGTGGCGTCCATGAATCCATCTCCCGCTGGAGACTGGTATGATCCAGCAAATCCGGCATCTTCAACTCCCGATGAAGTTCATCGGTATATGGGAAAGGTGAGCGGACCGTTAATGGACAGAATTGACATTCACATAGAGGTGCATAAAGTCAATTTCGAAGAACTTTCCGTAACAACACCTTCTGAAGCGTCTGATGCGATCCGGGAGCGGGTGATCAGGGCCCGGGAGCGACAAAAAAGACGATTTGAAAAGGTGGCACAGGTTTTCAATAATGCACAAATGAATACAAGGATGGTGAGAAGGGCATGTGTGCTTGATTCGGTGGGAGCAGGCCTGCTGAAAAAAGCAATGAATCGTTTACGGCTGTCCGCAAGAGCATATGACCGTATTTTAAAGGTATCTCGCACGATTGCCGATTTGGAAGAGAGTGATCGGATACGAGCGCACCATATTGCAGAAGCGGTTCAGTATAGGTCGCTCGACAGGGAGCACTTGTGATCATTCAAGACCATCATAACAACAGCATGGCATCACCGAAGGAATAAAATCGGTACTTTTCTTTGATAGCGTGCCTGTAAATGCGGTGCATTTCATCAGTGCCGATGAATGCGGAAATCATCATCAACAGGGTGCTCCTGGGCAGGT
Organism: Balneolales bacterium; assembly: GCA_007128425.1. Classification (GTDB taxonomy): domain Bacteria; phylum Bacteroidota; class Rhodothermia; order Balneolales; family Natronogracilivirgulaceae; genus SKNL01. The sequence goes on from SKXL01000097.1 coordinate 7,075, forward strand.
GGAAGTTGGTGATGAGCGAGTCGACAGCCCGGAACCGGTAGCCAGGAGTTATGAATATATCTGTATTACCCTCACATGCACTGAAATTGCGAAAAAGGACATTTTCTGCATTACCAATGCCATCCCGACCCGGACCCGGATCGACCGCAGAAACTTGTACTGCCGACTCGAGGACTCTTGCGCTGGTGGTGCCGACCGCCGTTATGTGACGGGCATATCGTAGTTTCTTTGCCGCTTCTTCGGGTATCTGGAACCATTCAGAGTGTATTTTATGCTCGCTGATATTCTCTGTCTTGACTGGAGCGAAGGTACCCAGGCCCACATGTAGCGTCAGTTCAACCTTATCGATGGATTTATGAGAAAGTGCTTCAAAGATGCGATCGGTGAAATGGAGTCCGGCCGTAGGTGCAGCCTTGCTGCCGTCATCCCTGGCATAGACGGTCTGATAGCGATCCGACAGGGTTTCGTCCGGTTGAATGTAAGGAGGAAATGGTGTACGGCGGTAAGAATCAAATACAGGATCACTCACCGGGTAATTAAAACGCAAAGTGCGCAGACCATCATCGGCAATGTGCAGTACTTTTGCACGGATAGGCTCTGATAATCGGTTGTCACCCGAAGTGAAATCTGTGGATGACTCATCGGAGCTGATAAAACCGGAAGTACGCTCTGCAAGTTCAACAGTGCGGCCGGCTTTAAACGCTTTGCCAGGTCGGATCATTGCTTCCACGGTATACGGATCGATTACCCGTGTAACGAACACCTCTTTTTTTTTGAAAAGCAGTCGCGATTTCTCAACCCGGGAATTATTGATAACCAGTGCAGAGTTCTCAGGCAAATAATCCGGTAGCCGGTAGAAATAATCATCGGTAATGGTCCGGTCGGATCGGTTATAGACAAGAAGGCGGGAGTGGTCTCTTGGTTCTGCGGGTTTTTGTGCAATCAGTGATTCAGGCAGATGATAATCAAAGTCGGAAAGAGAAAGTTTTTGATCGGACATTCGGTATTATTAATCGTATTCGCGTATTTGACACCCGGGTTCGGACCCGAGATCACAGGATACGAATGATTTATGTGCTGTGCTCAGGATCATCCACATCATCAACCAGGAATGTGAGTCCGGCAGCAAGAATCCAGGTGCCACCACCCAGAATCAGGGCGTATATCGCCTGTCCATCAAATATTGTGCCGACGATAAAACCCAGTATGGATGCCGCAAGTATCTGGGGAAGAACAATAAAGAAATTAAATATTCCCATGTAAATACCCATTTTTGCTGCAGGAAGGGATCCAGCCAGAATAGCATAGGGCATGGACAGGATGCTGGCCCAGGCAAGGCCGACACCCACCATGGCGACCAGAATCATCATGGGATTAGTGATAAAATAGATGGATATCAAACCGATGGCTCCGGCGACAAGCGCTATCGCGTGCGTGATTTTCCTGTTTGTGAAGCCTGCCAGAACGGGAAGCAGGAAAGCGACGAGAGCAGCAAATCCGTTGTAGATACCAAAAGAGACACCGACCCAGTCAGCTCCCTCATTGTACTCTTTTTCGATATGCCGCAATGTTTGGCGTGTGCCTTCAGACAATTCAACCCGGCCTTCTTCAAGAAAGAAATTCACCACCCGCATGCTTGCAGTTACATTTGACTGCCCTGCTTCAATTTGAGCCTGATAGGTATCCAGGTCCCGCTGCACCCGGCCAAATCGATCGTACCAGTCCGCGTCGGTCCGGGTTTCCAGAATAGCACCTGCCTCAACGAGCTCAGAAACCTCAATGGCATCCAGCCGCATATCATAGATGTGGCTGGTTACGGCCGAGGTAGTATAGATCCACATGGCAAAGAGCGCAAACCAGGAGAAGAACTGGACCACTGCAAGCTGCTTCATGGTTTTGGGCATCAGATAGAGATCGTCGAAAATAACAACCAATCCGTTTCGACTGCCTTTGCGCTGAAAAAGACCTGAAATCACCAATACAAGTCCAATTGCCGCTAAACCGATGGTAAGGATGTACAACTCTTCCGCATACCCGCGCATGTATACAATGGCCGACAACAGCAATCCCAAAATGATCAGGATCGGTCCGTGCTTGATTTTTGTACCGGCCCGTTCTTCCGAAGGTAGCTCCGGTTTTTCAATTTTCTGGTCAATGCCGTGTTCTGCCTTTTCAGCCTCTTCGAACGCTTCCAGCTCTTCCGGACTGTATTCTTTGGTTTTGATGATGGTCCACATAACGGCAAGAAAAAAGACAGCGCCGCCAAAGTAGAACGAAAACTTGACTGAGTCCGGGATCATGCCTTCGGGCGCAACATTGGATATACCGAACCAGTTGGTCATGATATAGGGCAGGAATGAGCCGACAAAAGCGGCGGTTCCGATGAAAAAGGACTGCATTGCAAAGCCCTTGGTACGCTGCTCTGACGGAAGCATATCCCCGACAAAAGCACGAAAGGGTTCCATGGTGATGTTGATGGAGGCGTCCAGGATCCAAAGCATCCCCGCTGCGATCCACAAATAGGGAGAATTGGGCATGACGAGCAGCGCCAGGGAAGCGCAGATGGCCCCAATCAGGAAAAAAGGACGTCTGCGTCCAAACCGGTTCCAGGTGTTGTCGCTCAGGTAGCCAACGATGGGCTGAACAATGAGTCCGGTTACAGGGGCGGCAATCCAGAGGATGGGTATCTGTGAAACATCAGCGCCTAGGGTTTCGAAAATCCGGCTCACATTAGCGTTCTGAAGGGCGAATCCAAACTGAATTCCGAGGAATCCGAAACTCATGTTCCAGATTTGCCAAAAGGATAGACGCGGTTTCATCATCGGTCGTATATTTAGCGTAGAACCCTGTAAAATGGATGCGAAGGCAGTTATGTAAGGGCTTTCATTGCTTCGGTCGCGCAATGTAGCAAACTCTGTTACCAAAAAAAACAGCTTAATCCAATGAAAGAGACTTTCATCAAAATACGTTTAGCGAGAGGATATTTGTCTGTCAGGAAAATCTCCGGCATTTTACATGCTTACGGCACCAGGTTTTGCATGTACGAGCAGGAGAAATTGCAGGAACGGTTCAAATGGAAAGGAGATGCCGCAATGGTCAGATTTCGGCACCAGCAGGCTGTTTTTTAATCAGTTTCATAACTTCGGAAGTAATGCCGTCCGAATCCAAACCCAGTTCGTGATGCAACTGCTGCTGTGTGCCGTGCTCGACCACTATATCAGGAACGCCCATAATCTTCATTATGGGTCGCTTTTCCTTTTCCATGTAGTATTCCGCAACGGCAGATCCAAAGCCACCCTGAAGAGCAGCATCCTCTATGGTAATGATATAATCATACAGATTTGCAATGAGTTCAAGCATGTCTGTATCGAGCGGCTTGGCGAAGCGCATGTCATAATGAGCGGCAGATACGCCGAGCTTGAGAAGCTGTTCTCTGGCTTCCGCTACATATTTTCCGATCGTTCCGAAGCTGAGAATGGCAATATCTTCGCCCTCTTTTATCATTTTTCCGGTACCCGGGGTGATGTATTTGTATTCGCCGCCGGGTTCCATGCCGGTTGCCTCTCCGCGCGGGTACCGGATAGCAAATGCACCGTCTTCGTAGCGGGAAGCGGTGTAAAGCATATTTCTCAAATCTACTTCATGCATCGGAGCAGCAACCACCATGTTAGGCAGACAGCGCAAGTAAGCAACATCATAAAGTCCATGATGAGTGGGTCCGTCAGCTCCGGATACGCCCGCCCGGTCCATGCTGAAGATGACAGGCAGCTTCTGGATGGCCACATCATGAACCACCTGATCGTATCCGCGCTGAAGAAAGGTGGAGTAAATGGCGACCACCGGTTTGAGTCCTTGGGTTGCAAGACCGGCGGCAAAAGTAACGGCATGTTGTTCGGCAATTCCCACATCAAAGGCACGCTCCGGTAATTCTTCCATCATTTTCAGCATGCTGGTACCGCTTGGCATCGCAGCTGTAATTCCGACGATTTTGGAATTCTTTTTGGCAAGGTCAATGAGTGTATCGGCGAAAACGTCCTGGTATTTTGGAACTGTTTTTTTAATCGGTTTTCCAGAAAGGGTATTACCGGTGAGTTTGTCGAAAGGACTCCCGGAGGCGTGCCATTTGACCTGATCACGTTCGGCAGGCGCAAAACCTTTTCCCTTCACTGTTACAACATGAAGCAGTTTTGGTCCGCTCACCTGTTTGAGATCATGCAACTGGCGAGTCAGGTTTTTAACATTGTGCCCGTCGACCGGGCCGTAGTATTTAAAACCGAGCGATCGAAAGAGGGAACCCGGGGTGAGTGCAGTGGTGAGGGCGGCTTCAAGTCGCGATGCGATTTTTCGCATTTTATCACCGGCCCCCTTGAAGTAACCAAGCATGTCGTACAGATCGTCCCGGATTTTATTGAAGGTCTGAGAGGTGGTGATATCGGCGAGATACTCGTTCAGCGCCCCGACGTTGGGGTCTATGGACATGCGATTATCATTCAAAATAACCAGAATGTCGCTGTTCTGTACGCCGGCATTGTTAAGACCCTCAAAAGCGAGCCCTGCAGTCATGGCTCCATCGCCTATGACCGCAACAACTTTTTGATCTTTTTCCAATATGTCGCGTGCTACAGCCATTCCAAGGCCGGCTGAAATTGAGGTGCTGGAATGTCCTACTCCAAAGGTATCAAATGGACTCTCGGTGCGTTTCGGAAAACCGGACAAACCGAGATATTTGCGATTGGTATGAAAATGATCCCGACGGCCGGTAAGTATTTTATGTCCGTATGCCTGATGGCCGACATCCCATACCAGAAGATCATCGGGAGTGTTGTAGACATAATGAAGCGCCGTAGTCAGCTCAACAACCCCTAGACTTGCACCGAAATGTCCGCCATGAACGGATACAATATCTATTATGAAATCCCGCAGTTCCTGACACAACTGGGGGAGCTGGTCTGCAGACAGCTTTTTGAGATCTTCCGGACTGTTGATATTTGCAAGTAAAGGTCCGGGAACCGTCGCTTGTTTCTCCATACTATTGATTTTCTTTTCGGGTTACCTGCTCTATGCGAAGTTCGGCTTCCTCGAGTTTTTTCGAGCACTGCCTGGATAATTTCATACCTTCCTCATAGAGTTCTATGGCTTTGTCCAAGGGAACATCATCGGACTCAAGTTCTTTGAGAACCTCTGATAGTCTCCCTAAAGCCTGTTCAAATTCAAATCGTTCCTTATCCGTTTTTTTTGTCATGGATATATACCGGGTCTTTGTGGTCAATGGTGCAAAATAATCAAAAAACAGGTTTATTTTAGCTCAGGTGATGTTCAAACGGTAAGTACAATAAAACCAGTTGTGTCAGTCGAAGGTTTGTTACTGACAGCCTGGCTCTAACCAGAAGGTGCAGTTGATTTGTGTTTTTGTTATCATAAGAGGTTCAGGGCGTAACCGATTTTTTACGTGTATGTCCACTTTTTAAACTTAGCAACGACGTTTTGCTGCATCAGCACATAATTCACTTCATACGTGACTGGAAGAAAACGGGGGCAGTGATGCCCAGCTCCAGATATCTGGCAAGGGATGCCGTGCGTATGGTGGTTGAGCAACTGGAGCAAAAACAGCGCGAGTCACTATCGGTTCTTGAGCTGGGACCAGGAACAGGTATTTTCACCGAGCGCATTCTGCCGAATTTAAGAGAAGGAGATCATTTTGATGTTGTTGAGTTGAATAGCTACTTTTATGACATTCTGCACAGGAAGTTCCGGTTTAATGGAGAAGTTCGGCTTCACCACAATGACTTTTTAAAATTTACACCTGACAGAAAATACGATTTTGTGCTATCCAGCCTCCCTTACGAACGAATCCCGACTTTGGTGACCCGCAAGATGTGGGAGCGCAAACTCTCGTTTTGCAAGCCCGGATCCTTTATCATTTACTACAAGTATGTAAACTTCAACCATTTTCGAAGCCGATTTGAGAAGCAGCTTGTGCGGGACTATTGTCATGATGAAAAAATAATTTTTCTGAACATGCCTCCCGCCCGACTTTTCACGCTGAAAATAAACAATCCGGAGGAGTGCAGCGCCTTATTCAGGGAACATATTCCTGGATCACCAACCATTGCAATTCCGGGGAAGCGTCACAACGGAGTGTCTTCAAGTGTAGTGCCTCAAGCAGGTCATCACAGATATAAAAACGGCAAATAGTGCAAATGATTCCATTGCGACAGTCCGGCGATGTGGCGGTGTTGTGATATGACAATGAACACAACCGGTTGTGCCGTAATTAAGCCGTACCAACCGGCAGTATCCTTTTCTCAGAAGTCGGCAAATATTTCATCGGTGTTTTCACGAATCCATGTTTTGGTCTCTTTGATACCCGGATAATAATATTTTACTGTTGACCAAAAAGCCCGGCTGTGATTAAAGTGGCGCAGGTGGCAGAGTTCATGTATGATGATGTAATCGATAATGAACGCCGGACATTTAACAAGGCGCCAATTCAGTGAAATGGTTCCCCTGGAGGAGCAGCTTCCCCATTTTGTGCGCTGATTTCGTATCGAAAATCTTGAGGGGCGGAATGGTAGCTGTTCCGTCCAACGGAGGTAGTGTTTTTGGAGTTCCCGCCGGGCAAGATTCCTGTAAAATGAACTTACAAGGTCCGAATCGGGAACAGGTGTGTGATGTTCCGGTTGCGACAAAGGATTGAATTGGTAGACAATCGCGTGATCATGTTCAACCAGTCGCGGCTTGCGCAAGCCCGGTACAGGAAAATCACAAATCGGTTTTCTTACGCCACGTAGTAACAGGGTGCCATTCACCTGTTTTTTCAACAACTCAAGCCTTTCCATCCGATCCCGCTGTCGCCGAAAGGATTTCTCAATCCAATCCTGTTTTTCTCTGATAAAACGAAGCAATCGGCTTCGGGAGACAGCAGACGGACCGGAAACAACAATAGCCTGGCTTTTGATCCGTATGCGCATGGTACGTTGCCGCTTGCGTTGCACAACGGTGACCGGCGGAAGATCGGTATCCCAACCGGATGCGCAATCAAGGTTTATGATATACGGATTGTCCATTTAATCAAGGCGATGTGTTCGGAGGGCATTTTTGGAACGCTTTGTGTAGGGATGGTCAATGTCAGGTGTTGCCGCCCTTCTGAAATAAAACCTCGCCATATCCCGCTTTCCTTCACGTACGCTTATCTGCCCGAGATGGTACAGTGAGGTTATGAGGTTGCCACGCTCTGCAAACGGGGTCAGTTGTTCGGCATATTCAAGAGCATGCAGAAAATCGGATTTTGCAGCGGAGTAATCATACTGATAATGGTAGCGGATCTGTCCCCGGATGGTCAATACATCCTCCCGCATGGTCAGCGTTTCGTGCGTACCAGGTTCAAAAGGATGATCGAGACTTTCAGAAATAGCCGTCAAGGCATCATCGATTCGGTCAAGTTTATATAATGAACGGATGTAAAGTCTGCGAAAATAGCTGTTGTTTGGGTAGCGATTGTACAAGTCAAGCAAATATCCCAAAGCCAGGTCGGGCTCCTTTTCAAAATGGAGATAGATATGACCCAGGAAATAGGTAGCCTCCGGTTCCACAAATACGCTGCTGTCGGCCGCCTCTTTAAGTCGGGACAGTCCATCCTGGCGGTCGCCCGCCGGCAGCATCCACCTTAGCGGTCTTGCAAGGGTGTATTCGTCTACTAAATAGGAGGAAAAATACCGGTACATACCGATTCCGAATTTCAGATCCGGCAAATCGGGATGTGACTCCTCTATGATGTGGAAGTCACGAAGGGCCCGCCTGGCATTGCGAAAGCTGCGGTACCAGCGATACCGGTTAGAGTAATAGCGGGCAATCTGGCCATGAATGACGGATCGGACCATAAGCGCGTCAAGGTGATCGGAGTTTTCATTTAGCAGCTTGTCACAGTATTGCACAACCTTTTCTGCAGCAGCTAAAAAACTGTCATCATATGAAGTATTTTCGAGATCAATCAGGATGGGCCACCAGGCGTCTATGGCGTCCCATAATGGCCAAATGGGATGGTCGGGATGTACCTGTTTCCAATCAGACAGTTGATCAAGCGATGCTTCGAATTCACGGTTGTAGAGCAGTTCAATAGCATTGCGTGTATCCCGGATGAAGTCGTCGTTCAGCAGCAGTGATGGCGGGGCTGGTGATGTAGATGTCAGTTCGGTTGCCGATACCAATAACGGGACGGCGGTCATTCCTGAGAAAAAACAGGCAGAGACCAAGACCAAGGTTTTTATTGACCGGCAAACAGAGCAGATAAACAACATTGCCTAACCGTTTCGGTCCAGATGATCCATCGGCAGCAGCCGGACCATCTTACGCAGTTCGTTGATTTCTGTCTTCCGCAGATTTCGCCAGCGGCCGACCCGTATTCCTTTTTTCTGCAGGGGTCCGTATGCAACGCGATCCAGACTGAGTACATCCACACCCAGGGCCTCCATCATGCGGCGAACCACCCGATTCCTGCCTTCATGCATGCTCAAAGCAACCACATTCAGGTACGCGGGGTGCCGGGTAACACGATAGGCTTTGGCCGGCCCATCCTCCAGCGGAATACCGGTGCGCAGCTGTGTCAGTTCTTCGTCGGTGAGCATTCGGCTGGTTTCAACATCATATACTTTCCGCACTTTATAGCTGGGGTGCATCAGGCGGTTGGCCAGGTCGCCATCGTTGGTAAGAAGAATGAGTCCGGTGGTGTTGCGGTCCAGTCGACCGACAGGATAAACACGTTGGCCGGTAGCGTTTTCGATCAGGTCCATGACCGTTTTGCGCCCTTTTTCATCGCTGGTGGTTGTGATGGTGTCGCGAGGCTTGTTCATCAGCAGATATACAAACGGTTCGGGTTCGATCTTTTGTCCACTAACGGTAATCCGGTCTTCGGGACTGACCTGGTAGCCCATTTCGGTCACAACTTTACCGTTGACCCGCACCTTGCCGTCAGCTATGAATGTGTCGGCATCACGCCGGGAGCAGATACCTGCATGCGCAATGTATTTATTGAGGCGGATGGAGTCGCCTGCCGGCGGAGATGCTTGTTTGTCCTTTCTCATCCCGGCCGCTCTCTTGGGCTCCGCATCCCTTCTCTTGCCGCCGGATTTTCCTCCATGTGAGCGGTTGCCTGTGTGTCTGCCGGTTTTATTTGATTTTCGGTCGGTCAAAATACTGGTTTTTTTATCTTTTTGATTTCTGTGATGTGGTATCTTGTAAATAAAATGACACAATCGGCAGGATATTGCAGGTAAAATCGGAAAGGATTACGCGGCAGATATCCCTGTCATTCTTTATGGTCAGAGTCGTCGTTATCGTGCCCGTCAGGGCCGGGAGATTCATGAAGATCAGGCGCCTCGCCGGTCTCCATGGCCGGCGGCCTGAGTTCGGATTTCAGTTCCAGCATGAGCTGACGGTGTTCGGCCATGTCATCATCCTTCAGAATCTCCTCAATCTCGCGCGGTTTGGGAAGTTCGTCAATGGTGTTAATGCCGAAGTGCTGCAGGAAGACCGGAGTGGTGCGGTATAGCAACGCACGGCCGGGTCCTTCATATCTTCCGGCCACCTCGATCAGGTCTTTTTCAAGAAGCTGACGAAGGATATAGCCGGAATCCACTCCGCGTATGTGATCCACTTCCGGCTTGGTTATCGGCTGGCGGTAAGCGACGATAGCCAGTGTTTCAACGGCCGATGGAGATAGCTTCCTTTTGGCATTTTGATGCTGGAAATATTCAAGCCAACTATGGTATTTTGGTTGCGTTGCAAAAGAGTAGCCACCGCCGATAACTTGAATAGTAAATGCCCGTCCCTGCTCTTCAAGCTCGGCGTTGAGTTCGTTGATGACTGCTGCGACATCCTCTTCCTCAATAGGCGGTGATAGTTCGGTGCTGGTGATAACCATGGCAATATCATGAGCAGATAGCGGTCTGTCCGCCGCGAAAAGGATTGCTTCCACGACAGACCCGAACTGCTGACCGTTTATTTCCATCTCTTTAAGCTCCGACATCTGACACTGTGTATTCGGGTTCCTTATGGTTGGATTTGCATCATCTGCAAAACATAATATTACTAATAAATCAGCGCTTTTTATAATCTCAATGCATGGTATCTACATTGATGGTGATACGCACTTTCCCGGCTCCACGGGGCTTTTCCTCATCGTAGTGTGCAAATGCTTTGTCAAACAGCCGTTCGATGTAACTTCCACCCTTGTCGGGCTTCAGCTTCAGGTGTGATTCCCAGGAAAACGTCCTGTTCATCCGTTCGATGGTGGATGGTGACGGCCCCATTACCTGTTCTTCCGACAGCATGCGTGACAAAATGCCGGTAAATATTTCTGCAACTTCAGCAACCCGCTGTGGGTCTGTGGACCTGAAATAGATCTTTACCAGGCGTGAGTATGGTGGATAGAAGAGCTGCTTCCGGCTTTTCATCTCCTGGCGGGCAAAACCCGGGAAATCGTGTTTTTGTGCATACTGCAGTGCGGTATGGTCCGGCATCAGAGTCTGCAGAAAAACATTACCGGGCTTGGTGCCACGACCCGATCGCCCGGCTACCTGGCTGAGCAGCTGGTACATTCGTTCCGATGAGCGGTATGATGGGAATGCCAGTTCGGTATCCGAGTTTATGACACCCACAACGGTCACATTTGGAAAGTCCAGCCCTTTGGCCACAATCTGCGTGCCCATTAGAATATGCGCTTCGCCCCGGGCAAATTGTTGAAGGATCCGGTCATGGGCGTTTTTGCCGGAGGTGGTGTCCTGGTCCATCCGTGCAATACGGACCTCCGGGAAAAGCTCGGCGAGTTCATCTTCAACTTTCTGGGTGCCCATTCCGAGCTCGCCGATGTCGTTGCTGTCACAGGCCGGACACCGGGCAGGCATCAACCGGCTGTATCCGCAGTAGTGGCAGCGCAGATGGCGTTTCACCTTATGATAGGTCAGTGAGACCGAGCAGTGCGGACAGCCAACGATCTCTCCGCAGTCATCGCATTGGATGAAGGTGGAGAAGCCGCGGCGGTTGTGAAGTAGTATGACCTGTTCTTCCCGGCCGAGTGCCTCCTCCACTGCAAGAAACAGCGGCACAGCGAGGGGTCCGCGCATGGCAAAACGGTATTGTTTGAGATCTAGAATGCGGACTTCCGGCAGTTCTGCCAGCGCGTGGCGGTTGTCCAGCCGGAGCATGGTGCACTTTCCGGCGGACGAAGCATGCAGGCTGGAGAGGCTGGGCGTTGCCGACCCCGTCAGTATCACCGCGTCATTGTACCAGGCGCGCATGATCGCGGTTTCGCGGGCATGGTAGCGGGGAGCGGGATCCTCCTGCTTGTAAGACGGATCATGCTCCTCATCGATGATGATAAGACCGGGATTTTTCAGCGGGGCAAAAACTGCCGACCTTGCACCAATCACCACTTTTTTTTCACCTTTTTGAAGAGATGTCCAAGCATCGTACCGCTCTCGCTCACTCAGGCGGCTGTGGAGCACAGCGATCTGATCCCCGAAAACCAGATGAAATCGCCGAACGGTCTGGGGTGTGAGCGCAATTTCCGGCACAAGTATGAGTCCGCCCCGGCCCTGACGCAGCGTCTCCCGGAGTGCATGGATGTAGATCTCGGTTTTTCCACTGCCGGTGATGCCGTATAGCAGAAAACGTTTGAAGGTTTTGCCGGTTATGGCGTCAAGAATCGGACGAAAAATTTCTTTCTGCTCCGGGTTCAGGACACTGATGGCGTCCGGGTCGTATGGCAAGGGAGAATGTGTCTGGCCGAGAGGTACCTCTTTGGATGTAAGAAGTCCGCTTTCCCGAATCCGTTTCCAGACATAGGAATTTATTTCGGGTTGATCGAGTATCCGTTTTCGGGTAGATGGCAGCGGCAGCCTTGCAAGAACATCCAGACCGGCAAGCCATCTGGGCGGATTCGAAGTCTTTTGTTTCCGGAAGGATGCGGTCACCGCATCGACTCCTTCACTTTCGATTTTTTCAAGCACCTCATCACGCCACATCCATAGTGTATCCGTTTGCGGCTTCATACGCATTCGCGGAAGCTGCCAAATTTCAATCAATCCTTTTTTGGCCAGCCGGTCCAGCGCACGTTCGCCCTTTTTATGCCATTTTTTGGAAACCTCGGTAAACGAAATATCGGTGCCTCGCTTGTTGTCAACGAGAAAATTGTAAATTTCATACGCTAAACCTCGTGACGGTATTTCGTTGTTTGTTTCGGTCAATCGGATATAGGGATCAGCGACGAAGTTCATGCCGGCAGGCAGGGCGGCCTGTATCGCCTCCCCCTGGCTGCAGTAATAGAAGCGGTGAATCCAGTCAGAAAGTCGCAGCAACTCATCTGAAAGAACCGGTTCAGAATCCAGCAAACGGACAATATCACGTGTTTTGAAATCAGGTCTTTTCTGGTGGATTCGTACCACCATTCCGATAGCCATCTGGTTTTTCAATGGCACCCACACACGCATGCCGGGACGAACGTCTGCACCTTGAATTCCGCCATTTACCGTGTCGGGAATGCGGTAAGTAAAACAGCGTCTGACGGCAGCGGGCAGTGCGATATCAGCAAAAAGTGTCATGAAAAGACGAAGCCTAAACGTGCCAACTGCAAAAACGATTGCTATTATTTCGTATATCGATTCCGCAGTAATAAAAGTTTTTGTAATAAGATGGTAAGATACGACTACCGAGGCAATCGTTCGATCAGGTTCCCTGTTATTTTTTTACGATGTGCGGATCTTGCCAAAAGTTCGTATCTTTTTTTTCGGTTTCTGAAGCGCCCGTAGCTCAACTGGACAGAGCGTTAGGTTCCGGTCCTAAAGGCTGGGGGTTCGAGTCCTCCCGGGCGTACAGATGCATGTTTTGAGGTGGAGTTGGTCTGAATTGACCGGCGGAGGTTGAAAGATCATATTTCGATTCAGGCGGCTGTTTTTATTAATTAAAAAGTATTCCAGTAAGACACCGTTCCGGGTCGACAGGGTTCGTTTTTGGAATACTATGCTATGTGTCTATGAGGAATGAGATATTATTTGTCGATGATGACAGAATTTTCAACATGCTACACACAAGATTGTTTGAAAGGGCAGGAGTTGAAAAATCTCTGTTGATGAGCTTCAAGACTGGAGACGAATGTCTTACATATCTTGACCGGCATTCGGTCGGCGATACCCGCTTTCTTATTCTGCTGGATATAAGTATGCCGGTGATGGATGGATGGGATTTCCTGGAACGGCTTCAGTACCGTGATTACAAAGAGAATACCCTAATCGTCATGGTTTCATCCTCAGTAGACGGAGCGGACAAGGAGCGATCAAAAAAGTTTGACCAGGTTATTGATTATATTGAAAAGCCGCTTACATCCCGCTATATCACCCGTTTGATAAGTGAAGAATTGTGAAACAATATATCGCAAATTGTGTATTTAAAAAGTGCGAACTTCTTGAAAAAAGCGTATTTTCGCAACCTGGAAAATTCTCATTGCGCCCGTAGCTCAACCGGATAGAGCGTCTGACTTCGGATCAGAAGGTTGGGGGTTCGAGTCCTCCCGGGCGTACGAAAATGTAAAGCATTGTATCACAGCGTTTAGCTGTGATGTGGGGCTTTGTTGCTTAGGGATAAAATGTCCATGACCGGACATAGCCCCGGCCACACAGGAGCATGATAAAAACGTCATGGACATTCATTAATATGGTAATTATTAAGGAGGTCATTATGACAAAATCCCGAAAATGGGTTTTAACACGCCGATTTTTTTTGAAATCCTCTGTATCGCTTGCGGCGGCACCGTTCCTATTTGCTGCAAATGCCATGATGCGAGCTTTTAAAGATGAAAATTCCCTAAAGAAAGATTTACTCAGGGGTACCAGGACCAGTTCGTTTTCCGGTGTGGCTCCGGATGCTAACCGGAAGCCAGCACCCGGAGTCCGGTTCGGTATGCTGACCGATTCTCATTACGCAGATATTGATACCCGGGGGACCCGCTATTACCGGGAATCCATTAGCAAGATGCATGAATGCATTGAGCTTATGAATGACAAACAGGTCGACTTTGTGATCCAGCTGGGCGATTTCAAAAATGGTGCACCCGATAACAATATGGAAAATCTCAGAAGGTTTGAAGATGTCTATGCAAAATTCAGTGGTCCCCGTTATCACGTGCTGGGAAATCATGATATGGATAGCATATCAAAACCGCAGTTTATGTCGGTTATTGAAAACACAGGCATTGACAAGGATGCGTCTTACTATTCATTTGATCACGGGAACGTTCGTTTCATAGTGCTGGATGCCAACTTTCGTGAGGATGGAAAACCCTATGATACCGGAAATTTCAGCTGGATGGATTCCAACATACCGGCAGTACAACGGGAATGGCTGGATAACGAGTTGAGAAGTACGGACCGACCGGTCATTATTTTTATACATCAGCTGCTGGATAATGATGAGGGTAATCATTACGTACGGAATGCTTCCGAAATCAGACGGGTCCTTGAACGACATACATTGAAGCTTCATGATGATGAGCATTGTCCCAAGGTTTTGGCTGTTTTTCAAGGACATCAACACCGGGGACAGTATAACCTGATTAACAACATTCATTATTATACCCTGAAAGCTATGGTAGAGGGGTCAGGTAAAGAAAACAATTCGTATGCCATTGTCGAACTATTCGATGATCTGTCTATTGAGATAAAAGGATATCGCAAAGCCGTAAATCATACCCTGGAGAGTATTCCTGCAGAGGTGCAGGGATGATGGAAAACATACGAATCCTACCGGGCATGCTTTTTTTAACAGGTAAAAAAATCCATTGAATCCGGGGTATTGTCGTCTGCCGGGAGATCAATGACCATGCATCAAATCAGGCAAACGGATCTCAATGGCAAGTCCTTTCCCGTTGGAATGTGCTTCATATGTTCCTTTCAGTTGATCCACCAATGTCTTGATGATGGTGTATCCGAACGTATCGGGATTGTACAGAGCTTCCGTATCGCTCATCCCAATACCATTATCGATTACGGACAACGTGCAACCGTCCTTATTTTTTTCGAATCGAATGTTAATGACACCGTTATCCCGCGCCGCAAATGCATGCCTGAAAGCATTAAGGATTAGCTCATTGGCCAGAAGACTCAACGGGATTGAATGGTTCATGTTCAGTAAAATTTCATCCGTACGTATGGCGACGTCAATTTTCCTGCCATTATAAGATGACTTCAGATCTTTCACCAGCCGCTCGAGTAACTTCCCAAAATTAATTTCTGACAGGTTTTCGTTTTCGTACACCATTTCATGAACCAGCGCCATGGACTTAATACGATGCTGCATCTCTTCAAGATGGGCTCGAGAATCCAAATTCCCGGAGAAAAAATCAGCCTGTAACGCCATCATGCTTGAAATAATGGCCATATTGCTTTTTACGCGGTGGTGTATCTCTGAAAGCAGGATATTTTTTTCATTTAGATTCTTCTGAATGATTTGTGCTTTCCGTTGCCTCGCTAATGCATTGGAGATTATTTCGGCAGCCACCTTGAGCAGATCAATTTCGGAGTCGGAAAAAAAACGGGTGTCTTTAACCGAATCAAATCCTACAAAACCGATATCCGAATTGTCATGCTGCAGCGGCAGTAACATGAGCGATTTTACTCCCTGTGTTTCCAGAATTTGACGAAGAGAGTCATTTTCAGCCATTTCGGCAACATCGGGTATTTGAAAAAACAATCCCTTTTTATGCACACTCAGAATATCCGAGAGATTATCAAAAGGCAGATTTTGAAGGTTATGGATTTGGGGAGATATTCCGTTGGCACACCATTCATGGGTGTTGCGTGTGGACCTTGCTGTATAGTCGTGAATGAAAATATAGACCCGATCCATTCTGGTAAAAGTTCCGATCTCCATCAGCATTTCGTTCAGGGCCGTATCCACTTTTTCGGGAACGATGTTGATGAAACCGGTTGCAAGGTTTACCAGGAGTTGTTGCAGTGCTCGCTGATATTTAAGTGCATCCAGAGCCTTGTTTCGTCCAGTCAGATCAACAAGTGACACAATGCTTTTTCCCGTTCCGGGCACCATCATGATGCTGAGCGTTGCAATTCCGAATCCTCCGCCCCTTTTTTTGTAGCGAAAATCATACGTTGACATAACCCGATCCGGATTTTCGCGTCGCAGACGATGCAATTTGATCATTCTTTTTTTGTCATCGTCGTGAACCAGCTCTGTCCATCTGGTTTTACCCTTAATTTCAGCTACGGAAAATCCGACCTTTTGAGCAAACTCTTCATTTGCAAGGCTGATGGTGCCATCCTCCTCAATAACTACGATTCCCGTTCCTGAATTTTCAAACAGGACGCGCGTGTCACCCGGGCGAATTCTGGTTTCAGGGTTCATAATACCTTGGTGGCAGTTGCCACATATACATATTTTGATGATCTGTTGGTTTGATTGCGTTCAATAATATTGAAATAAACAGTATTTGAGTTTTTGTCCTCATACATAATAGGAGTACGATAAAGCTGATTTGTGACATAAAAATCCGAAAATGGTGGAAAGATCCATTGACGTTATATCCTGTATTTCAGAAATAACGGAAAGGGTTTATCATATATCCGAATAAATATGAATTTCTATTGTGTTTTTCAGTATACTCAACAGTCCTGGTTTTCTACAGAGAGGCAACATGGTTGAATTACTGATTCGAAATAAAACTCCATGGCATTGAGGCATCAGGGTTGGTTATGAGTATGCCGTGCTCATTTCATTGAATATGGAAAATTCTTAAAAAATACCATGGCAACAATAAGTGATTATAATTATTAATAATGATGTGTGAACTGGTGCACTTTGTCAATAGATAGTTCTACAGTAAAGTCAGCTCCCTGTCACACGCGGTTAATGAGAGATCAGAAAATTAAACAGGATTATTTGGTTTTAGATTTAATTTTTATCTGTTATTTTAACTTTGACGAATCTCTATTGGTCGGTTGATTTTTTTAATACTTTTACCCAAAGGATATCATTATCATTTATACTCACAATAATGGTGATCATCAATAATGGTGAGAAGATTAGTTACTTTTCAAGTTGACCTGAATGCTCTTGTATTTGGATGGAACAGCTTTTTAAAGGGACGAAGTCAAGTGGTGGGGTAGCAACCTTTGGCTTGTACCCGGATTTTGTACATGGAAATTGTTTTACGGTTTATTTTAAAATATTCTTCAGTGTTTGTCACAAGTAATCAAATCAGACTAAAGTTATGAAAGTTAATATCAGTAAAAGCCGTGATTTTGTTTTGGTATGGGCCAAAGGTAATGTTGATTTATATCTGAAGCCGAAAGGCAATTTTGAGACGGCGTATAATGATCTTAGAGACGAAGATCTCAGGATTTTAAAGGGACTTTGGAATCATCTTCAGGCTAAGAAAAGAAACCTTGAATATGCTGGTCTCGAGAACGGAATAGAAGAGGTTATCGGCGCGCTGGATAAGATTTTCGAGGAGCGATAAAGGGTGCATATTTTTCGCAAGGCCCTTTCATTTTCAAGCTCATCTTGACTTGCCATTCATCATTAGGGAAAATTATTTGTCATTAAAAAAGCGCTATTCCTAAAAATATACTGCTGATTTTTATTATAAGCATTATTTTTTTAATAGCTTTCTTGTTTTGAACTAATTTATTATATATAATTGCGAGGTCTGTGACAAAAGTTGCAGATATAAAAAAGGAGCATCTCAGTTAGGGGCTGAGCATGCTCCGGTTTGTCCATTCAATCACAACAAGTAATCAATTGGAACGAGGTGTAAATTATGTTGAAGTTCATTTCAAAGAAAGTACTTTTTTGCATTTTAATGACCGCAGCCATGTCGGGATCTGCATATGCGCAGGTCAGTGTCAATCTTGACATCATGAGCAGATATGTATGGCGAGGGTTTGAATTTGGAAACAGCCCCAGCTTGCAGCCTGAATTAGCCTATACTTCTGGCGGGTTTGAAATCGGGGTCTGGGGTGCCTTTGCGACCAGCGGGGATTTCGACGGCACGGAAGTGGATTTGTTTGCTTCCTACACTTTTGAAACGTCAGCTGGTGCCTTTTCAGTGATGGTCACGGATTACACCTTCCCGGTGCACCATACGGGTTTAACCGACGGGCAAACTTGGTTTGACAGCGAGGCGCATTACGTTGAAGTCGGTTTGGGATACCAGGGTATGGAATC
>SKXL01000013.1 GCA_007128425.1 Balneolales bacterium
TGATGAACAATGCAAAAACCATGATTGAACAGACGGAGGGAACGGAGAGCAGAGCGTATGCCGGCATTGGCAGGATCGTTTTTGCCTGGAATATGTCCATCATTACCGATTTCTTTAATGAAGCGCCACTATCCGAGGCATTTGATCCCACCAATCCATCTCCTGCGTACGACACCCAGGAGCAGATCTATGAAGCTGTATTCGATATGCTTGATGAAGCAATAGCTGAGCTATCCAATCCGGGAGTAATCAATCCTGGAAGCGATGACCAACTGTATGGTGGAAATCTAACAAAATGGATTCAATTGGCTAATACGCTCAAGGCCCGATTGCACATGCGCCTGACGGAGGCTCCGGGTAATACACCGACGGCCAGGGCGAATGCTGCCTTGAATGCACTGCAGGGAGGCTTTGAAAGCAATGCCGATGATGCGGACTACGCGTATGTAGCGTCAGCCGGATCTGAAAATCCCTGGTTTCAGTTTGCAATTGACGGCAAGTGGGATACAAGAAACCAGTTGAGCCAACACTATGTTGATCTTCTGAAGTCACTGCAAGATCCCAGATTGCCTGTCCAGGCACGACAGGCCGGTGCCGTTGTTCAGGCGGGTTTAGATGCTGATTTTTCACCAGTGCCTTTTGACCCGGCCACAATGTATGCATTAGATGACTCTACCTATTGGGGACATGAAAATGCGCGGCCCGGTATCGGTGCAGGAGTGGTTTCTTCGATTGGAAGCTTCTACAGTGCTGCAGACGCCCCATTGACCTGGATCAGCTACGCAGAAGCAAAGTTTCTGGAAGCTGAAGCTACTTTATTGACCAGTGGAGAAGCGGCTGCCGATCCGATTTATCGGGAGGCTATCACTGCTTCCATGGAAAAACTTGGAGTGGATGCAGGTGATATTGCTAATTACCTGGCTGCACTCCCTGCTTTGGGTAGTTTGCCTCCTGAAGATGCCTATGAGCATCTCATTACCCAGAAATACATTGCTACATTCCTGACAACGGAGCCTTACAATGATTGGAGAAGAACAGGGTATCCAAGCCTGCGGCTTCCACAACCGGCTCCTGATGAAGATCAACTCCGTGTGGATCAAATCCCGAGAAGATTCCCCTATCCCGTGAGTGAACTGCAGAATAATGCAGATAATGCCTTGGGTACCGGAGTACCGGCTGGTTTACCCAGTTTGACATACAAAGTATGGTGGGATACCAGAGACTGATGTAGTTTCTGCGAGTAGTAATACTCGGTTCCCAATAACTTAAAAAACCCTTTGCAGAGTATTCTGCAAAGGGTTTTTTTTATTCAGAACAATATATTATGGAATGGAATCCAGGTAAGGGTAGTATGGAAGGTTTCAATGATTGTACACGTACAGGATTGTTATTTTTCGATTTCAGGTACTATCTTTATCGAATATTAAAATCCGCATTTAAAAGGCAAGTACATGTTTATTAGCGATCGCAGAACAAAACTGGTATGCACCATCGGACCGAGTACCAGCACCCCGGAAATGATAGAGCAGCTGATCCGTGGTGGCATGAATGTTGTCCGGCTGAATTTTTCTCATGGTTCCCACGAAATCCATAAGCAGAACATTAAAACCATCCGCAGGCTTTCAAACAAATTTAATGTGAATATTCCCATTCTGATGGATTTGCAAGGGCCGAAAATACGAGTTGGCCGCATGAAGGGAGAAGGGGCGCAGCTCAGGGAACACTCCTATGTAAAATTGACTCCTCTGGATGTTGAAGGAGACAGTGAAATCATTCCAATAGATTACCCCAATCTGGCCCAGGATGTCAAGCCCGGCAACACCATTTTGATGGATGACGGTTTGATGGAGCTTAAAATTGTCAAAATAACCGGAGAAGACATCACTGCCAGGGTCATCAATTGTGGGTTTTTGAAGCCGCGCAAGGGGGTGAATTTGCCGGATGTTAAAACAACCATTTCTGCCATAACAGAAAAGGATGTTGCGGATCTGGAGTTTGGTTTGAAAGAGGGGGTGGATTTTGTTGCGATCTCCTTTGTTCGGTCAGCCGGGGATGTGCAGAAACTGTTATCCAAGGTGCGTGTTCGCGGCAGCAATGCCGGCATCATCGCAAAAATCGAAAAACCGGAAGCCCTGAATGAGATTGAAGACATCATTCAACAAGCTGACGGCATTATGGTTGCGCGTGGTGACCTGGGTATTGAAATAGCCAGTGAGCGCATCCCGCTCATCCAGAAGGATATCATTGATCGCTGTAAAATGGCGGGAAAACCGGTTATTACGGCGACTCAGATGCTCGAGTCGATGATGACCAACCCGCGACCCACCCGGGCGGAAAGCTCGGATGTGGCCAATGCGGTCCTGGACGGCACCGATGCCGTGATGCTTTCCGGGGAAACCGCCGCAGGTAAATATCCGCTCGAAGCGGTGCGTAATATTGACAAGATTTGTCGAAATATTGAGGCCAAAGCGGATAATATCTATCAGACTCTGGAATTTATTCAGCCGGAATGGCGTGAAAAACAGATCGTTGAATCGCTGAGTTTTGCGTGTGTGTCCGTTGGTGAAGCGGTCGAGGCAAAGATTATTGCAGTGATTACACATTCAGGGACAACAGCCAGGAGAATTGCAAAATTTCGTCCACGCGTACCCGTTATAGCTTTTACGGAAAGTTCAGAAGTCCGACGGCAGCTCAACCTGGTCTGGGGTGTGACCTCCATCCAGCTGGATGCTCTGTTCGACACCGATACCAGTGTTAAGCGCATCGAGGATTATCTGAAAGAATCCGGATTGATCAAACAGGGTGACCGCATTGTCGTAGCGGCCGGTATGCCGATTTCGAAGCGCGGCAGCACCAACATGATCAAGGTGAGTACTATTGAATAATCAAATGTCTACCAGCTGGGCGAGTTGATCTGAATGCTATTTCGGGAACTTTTCACATGCAAACAAAATAATACCAGGCACAACCGGTAATGCTTCGTAATGTTCGGTATATCATATTGATCCTGGTTGCTGTGCCGATGTGGCAGGGGTGTACCGGTGCGCTGCAGAGTTCGTGGCGTGATTTCAATGCCTACTTCAACACCTACTACAACGCCAAGACCAGCTTTGAAAGGGGGGTGGAGTTGCAGGAACAGCAGGAAATTACCATCAATCCCGAGAGGCCGATCCGGATTCATCCCACTCCGCGTCGGGCCGGATTGAGTGATTTTGAGCACGCCTCGCAGAAAAGCGCCGATGTTATACGGTTTCATCCCCGTTCGCGTTGGGTGGATAATTCGATTATGATGATCGGCAAATCCTACTTCTACATGCAGCAATTCTTTTCGGCTGACCAAAAGTTTATGGAGTTGCTTGCAACCACGCAGGATCCGTCACTGAGACAAGAGGCGATTTTATGGCGCGGAAGGGCGGCGCTGGAACTTGAAAATTATGTTGAAGGGATAAATTATACGCAATCCAGGTTGTTTTCCACGGAATTTGAATGGGACCGTCGTATTGAAGCGGACCTCAGGCTTGTTATTGCACAGCTTCTGGTGGCTCGCGGCGAGTATGAGGAAGCAGTTGAATTCATAGCGGAAGCCCTGCCGGATATTCGAAGCAGACAACTGGAAATGAGAGCGTACTTTCTCCACGGACAGCTTCTTGAGTCACTCGAGCGTTATGACGAGGCTTTCGAAGCGTACAACCGGGCTACGCATCAATCCAATCCAAGTTACGACCTGATCTATCATGCCGAGCGGAAAATGGGAATTGTTGCCAGGAAGCGGGGAGATCTGGAGTGGGCACACAATCATTTTGTATCCATGAGCCGGGACGACCGACATTTTTCATACATCGCTTCCATTGAGTATGAGATTGCCCGTTCATTGCAGGACATGGGGAGTTATACCGCTGCTCGTCAGAAATATGAGCAGATTCTTCGGCGTCGGACACAGCCGGCACCGAGAGAAACCCAGGCTCAGATCTATTACGGCATGGCAGAGATTTACAGGGATTTCTACATGGATTTCAACCTGACAGCAGCCTATTTCGATTCTTCAGCCACACAGGGTACCAATCTGGAACAACTTCCCGTGAACTTTGACGCCGGCCTCATGTCACGATCCTACGGCGAGTATTCGCGTCTTCAAAATGAGGTGCACAGGCTGGACAGTCTGCTTTGGCTAAGTGAACTGTCCGAGGCAGCGTTTGACTCGGTAATAAATGTGGTCAGAGAACGGAAAATTGCTGAAATCGAAAGGCAACAGAGGGAGCAACGGCGGCAGCAGATGGTTACCATAGCCGATATGGAAGAGGTCGGTACCCAGGCCGATGAAGATACCGATAACGGGTTTCTCAATTACAAAAATCCGCAGCTGATGATGCAGAATCGTCAGGCATTTCAGGCTTTGTGGGCTGCACGTCCCCTGGTGGATGACTGGCGGCGCATGGAAGCGGTGAGAGTCAATATCGTCCGACAGTTAGAGGAAGAGGGCGAGGAGATTGAGGATGTGGATCAGGCGATTGAAAAGGCTGTGGCACCCCGGCAGCAGATGGTCGAAATTGACATCTCGGATATTCCATTCTCCGAAGAGCAGCAGATGGAGACGCGCCGAATGATTGCTTCACATGAATACGAAATCGGGAATGTATTTTTCACCTTCCTTGCCATGCCGGACAGCGCAGCAAGATATTACCGGAATGTGATGCGCCGCTTTCCGGATTCGGAACTTGCACCACAGGCCATCTATTCATTATCCGAACTGTATCAGTCATCGGGCGATTCAACACAGGCACTTCAGTACGCCATGCAGCTGGTGGATTTCTACCCCAATACCATTTATGCGGAGAGAATGGCCGATCGGTATGATTTTGACCTGGTTCGCGAAGCGTATGTAATGAGTCGCGAAGACAGTATCGCCTTGCAGTACCAGGAGATCATCACATTGGGTCTGTCTGATGATCGTGCAGGCAAGCTCAGGAATTTCGCAGAAAAATATCCGGATGACTCCCAGGCTGCCCAGGCGCTTTACCGCTCGGTTCTGGATTATATCGAGGTGGCCCGTGAAGATGAACAGTATGCCTATCGTATCAACGACCTGTCCACCACCCGGTATATCTGGAGGCAGGAGCAGGATGAGTTTGAAGTGTTCCGTGATTCGGTCCGCGCATTGTTGGCAGATTCGGCATATATGGCTGTTACTGCCGAGCTGGATGCAGCCAGGGGCGCAAATGATTCGGAACCGGTGTCGTTGAACGGGCTGCAGGACGATGCCCCGGCCGTTGATCCGGAAGATATCCCGGAAGAAACCCAGGATGTTGCTCCGGACGATATCCCGGAAGATGCTCCGGACTATACGCCGGGAGATTCTCGGGAGGATACACCGGTGCAAATTCCGGAGGAAGAACAAGAGGGTCGAGAACGGGTCGACAGGCCGTCCGATGATATGGAATCGGAAGTTCACTCACCGGAGGACTCACTGCAACGCATAACATACCGGTCACATTTGCAGAATATTGTCGACAAAACAATGGAAGAGCCGGATTTTTCGGAATGGTTTCCCTATGAGGGCGCGATGTGGGACAGTGCACGTGTTGCGCTTCTTACCCTGCGGAACAACTATCCCGATTTTCCCCGTAGTCGCATAGTCAATGAGCTGGCAGAGGAAATTGACGTGGATCGTGTTCGCGCTTTGTTGGTTGACACCGAGAAAATTTACGATTGCAATGAACTGGATGAGCGTCCTGATATTGAAGGCGGGTTGGATGCCTTTATACAGGACAGCGGTTTTCATCAGGTGATCGAAGAATTTGAAACCAGTGGTACGGTTGTAATTCACGTACTCATTGACAAAGATGGGTTGCCTTCTGAAATTCACACAGAGGGTGAAGATGACGAATTGGGGATCATGGAAGCATTGCTGCAGGCTGTTGAAGGGCATATGCGGTTTTCAACACCACGGCTTACCGGAGTCGCTGTGCAGGCTCAGTGCGAGTACACCATCGAATTTAGTTACGAAAATCAGGATTGACGCAGATGCTGCAGGTGTCTGAGTGACGGAGCACCGGTTTTGTTAAGATGATCGACCAGCACCTGATTGATTTTTTGTATGAGAGCAGGGCCTTCGTACACCAGACCCGTATACAGCTGGAGCAGGTTGGCACCGGCCGAAATTAACTTCACCGCTTTGTCGGGTGTATCGATCCCGCCACAAGCGATCAGAATGCGGTCAGGTGGCAATATATTCCGGAAATAGGATGTTTGCCGCAGTGTCCCGGCAAAGAGAGGGGATCCGCTGAGTCCACCCGGTCCGATTTTTTCGATACGTTCCCCTGGTGTACGCAAACCGTCACGACGAGTGGTTGTGTTACCAATTACATAGCCCTGGATATTGCAATCCTCGCAGATCGATACCAGGTCATGGACCGTGTTCTGGTCGGTATCCGGTGAAAATTTTACTAAAAGCGGCGGATCTTTCTCATTTCGTTCCGAGGTAATCCCGTCAAGAAGCTCTTTAAGAGCTGTCTTATCCTCGAACGTTTTGCCTTCAGCGGTATTCGGACACGAGACATTCAGGGTGATCCAGGCTGCCGGTTCGCGGGCCAGGCGATAGCTGGTGATGTAGTCCTGAATCGCATCTTCTCCGGTGATGTCCGGATCATGAGTTTTGGCAATATTGATGCCACCCGGGAAGCCGTTAAAAAGCTCAGGCCTTTGTCGCTGTTGCCTCATTATGCCATGACAAATGGCTTCAGCTCCTGCGTTATTCAAACCCATTCTGTTGATCAGGGCCCGGTCTTTTTTCAGCCGGAAGAGACGTGGTCGCGGATTGCCAGGCGATGGCAGGGCTGTGATGCTCCCGTATTCGGCAAAACCAAATCCGAGGAACCGCAACAAATCGGTATAGTTGCCATTTTTATCAAATCCGGCAGCGATCCCGACGGGGTTGGAAAACGTGATGCCGGCCAGCTCTTGTTCAAGCTGCGGCCACTTTTGAGCATGCCTTTGCACTAATCGCGGACCCGCAAACGGAATGGAACATAACGCATTTCCAAGAATTGTCGTAACAAAATGAGCTTTCTCCGGATCCAGTTGAAACAGGAGAGGTCGGATAAGCGAGGTGTACATGGCAAATAATGGTTCCGGGTGAAAATGATACGGTACTGTAGAATTCCAGCTGTTTCTTTCGCTGCAATATACGATATTCGGAAGCACACATTGATTAATTTATCCATTCGAATGCGCTTTGACTCCATTTCCGATGTGACCCGCTATCTGCACAGTCTGCCATCTTTCCAGGTGCACGGCGCGGTGGCTGCAAAACTGGGACTGGATCGCATCCGGTCCTTTTGCGACCTCATGGGTCGTCCTGAACGGAACATACCGGCCATTCATATTGCCGGCACCAACGGAAAGGGAAGTGTCAGCGCCATGTTGGCTCTTGTCTATGAAAAGGCAGGATTCCGTTGCGCTCTTTACAGCTCGCCTCATCTCGAAAAAGTGAATGAGCGCATTCGCGTCAATCGTCGCATGATACCGGATTCAGAATTGCTCCGTTTCTTTCAAAGCTACGGCGGAGAAGCTCATCGGATGGGACTGAGTTATTTCGAGATCACGACCGCGGCAGCTTTCTGGTGGTTTTCCGAGCAGGAAGCGGATATCGCAATCTTTGAAACCGGCCTTGGCGGACGCCTCGATGCCACCAATGTCATCGTCCCGGAAATTTCGGTAATCACCTCCATAGCCCACGACCACCAGAATTTTCTCGGGCGAACACTTGCAAAAATAGCCGTCGAAAAGGGCGGGATCATCAAGACGGGCCGTCCGGTAGTACTGGGAAACATGCCGCCATCGGCCAGAAAAGTTCTCGAAGCCATGGCACTGCAATCGGGTGCTGTTGTACATGATGTAAGGGATTTGCGCCCACGGCATTTTATGATGAGCCGGCAGGAAAAGGTCACACGGCAAATAGTGGCGGGTGAGATAAACTCGGTTTACCGGATCAGCGGGGAGGATGGGAGACTGACCATTTTGTCGGACCTGACAGCGCCCGTTCACCGGTGGAATATTGCGGCGGCCCGGCTGGTTACCAGGTCGCTTGAAAACCGGTTTCCCGTCCCCTCGCATATTTTTTCAGCGGCGTTTGGGAATATTGGAGAAAGCGGACTGTTGCGGGGCCGGTTCGAGCGCCTCTCACCGAAGCTGCCATGGTATTTCGATGGTGCACACAATCCCGAGGCGGTTCGTGAACTGATAAAAAATATCCAAAGGCAAGATTGGGACCACTTGCCCGTTATGGTCCTGAGCATCATGAAGGACAAGGTGCAAAAAAAAATGCTCGAACCATTTTCTGTTTTTAGAAAAAACTACTATTATAGGATGGAGATGGAGAGGGCGGCAGATATTGCCTCAATCACGCCTTATATAGCCAATATACAAAACCTGCCCCCCAACGAAGATGAAATAACGGAAATCTTCAACGGGTTCACCAAACAAGTAGTAA
>SKXL01000129.1 GCA_007128425.1 Balneolales bacterium
TGGGACGATTTCCCGCAGTATGAAGCCATCTCGTACTGGGCCCGGGGCATGGGTGCAGCACGGACAAGTGATCTGGAATCGGCGCGAAATGCCGTCGAATCACTGGAAAACCTGCATCAACAAACGCTCGACAACGGTGAGGATTACTGGGCGCTGCTTGTCGATGTCCAGCGCAAGACGGTCGAAGCATGGATAGCACATGAAGAGGGCAACACCGAATTGGCGCTTAAACTGATGCGTGAAGCGGCCGACCTGGAGGACTCGGTTGACAAACACCCGGTAACGCCAAGTGACGTCCTGCCTGCAAGAGAGCTTTTGGGCGACATGCTCGTGATTCATGAAAAGCCGGAAAAAGCCATAAAAGCATACGAAACAGCCCTCGAGATATCACCCAACCGCTTCAACAGTCTATACGGCGCGGGCATAGCAGCGGAAATGGCCGGCAAGAACGAGCAGGCTGAAAGCTGGTTTTCCAAACTGTCCGAGATAACTGTTCCGGAAGAGAGCAACAGACCGGAGCTGGACCAGGTGACCAGTTATTTGATGAACCTGCGGGGCAGTAACTGAAACAATAATCAAGACAGAAGCTGAAAAAAATGGCAACATCATAACAACCAGGATATGGCTGACCCAGAAACTATGAAAAGAGCATTCGAACGAAACCGCAAAGCTGTCAGTCTGCGCCCGGAAATGGGCAAAAGTACGGCAGTTACAAAAGTGCGGCTGCAGAATGGAACAACTTGCGAAGTGGAGCACAAGCACTGGAAGTTCAAGGTTGACATAGGAAAAGGTGAAGGTGGAAACGATGCCGGACCGGGACCAGGTATTTTGGAGCGGGGAGCTCTCGGTAGCTGCCTGGCCATTGGCTACTCTCAACAGGCGGCTCTGGCTGGAGTGCCCATCAACAAAATTGAAGTGGATGTGGAATCGGATATAGATGCCCGCGGGATGCTTGGCATCGATGACCGTCCGCCCGGTTTTAAAGAGCTGAGATACAAGGTATACATCGAGAGTCCGGCCGATGAAAGTGACATCATGAAAATCATCGAAAAAACCGAGCAGCACAGCCCCGTACTGGATGACTTCAAACGGGCCGTGCCGGTCAAACGAGATCTCAGAATTACAAACCCGAATTCAAAAGAAGAGATGACACTATGAAACCGGAACTGCAAAGACGTGTTCAACGATACGGCTGGAACAAAGCCGCTGAATACTACAACGCATCCTGGGAAAGCCAGCTGAAACCGGCGCAGGACAGACTGTTGGATATGGCTGATCCCAAACCGGGTGAAAGAGTGCTGGAAACAGCCTGCGGGACAGGTCTGATTACATTTCGCATTGCCAAAGCCATTGAGCCGGAAGGAGAAGTACTCGCCACCGATATCTCCGAGGATATGGTGTCACTTGCTGACACAACAGCCGATCAGCAGCAGATCCGGAATGTTGCCTTCCAGCGAATGGATGCAGAGAAACTGGAACTGGATGACAATAGCTTTGATGCCGCTGTCTGTGGCTTGGGGCTGATGTATGTACCCGATCCCATGGAATCATTGAAGGAGATGCAACGGGTGCTCAAGCCCGGTGGCCGGGCCGCTGTCGCCATTTGGGGCGAACGGAAAAACTGCGGCTGGGCGGACATCTTCCCGATAGTGGATAAGCGGGTCGCCTCCGATGTCTGTCCGATGTTTTTTCAGCAGGGAACCGGTGACACTCTTGAACACAGTTTCAGAGAGGCCGGTTTTCAGGATATCGACGTAGAAAGATTCAAGGTGAAACTGCATTTCAAAGACCCGGAGCATGTCGTCATGGCAGCTTTTTCCGGCGGACCTGTTGCTCTTGCATATGACAAATTTGACGAAGAAACCCGGGATGAAGCTCATCGGGAATACCTGGATTCCATTGCGCCATTCAGAAACGGAAGCGGCTACCAGATACCCGGTGAATTTGTAGTGGCAAGAGGAATATCCGGAGATTAATACCACCTTACAGTAACCTGAGAATCCAATAAAATCCAAAACCGATCATTCACAAAGGAGGGTCTTATGCCGAAATACATTATCGAGCGCAATATACCCGGAGTTGAAAAACTCTCCAAAAGAGACACCAAGGCAGCAGCCTTGAACTCAAACCGGACAATTGCGGAACTGGGTCCTGATATTCAGTGGCATCACAGCTACATCAGTGAAAACAGGAGCCATTGCGTATATCTTGCTTCCAATGAGGAGATTCTGCGCCGGCACGCCGAAAAAATCGGTACCCCAATCATCTCAATTACCAAGGTAGAATCGGTCTGGGATCCGACCACGGCTGAAGCATAGCAATCCCTGATTCACACACCCGGGAATTCACCATACTCAAACTCCATTGCATCAGGAGCATGGCAGGATCATGGTCTGTTTGTGTCTGGTCACGTGCGCCGCGCTATGCTTTCGTCCATCCCGCCAAAAATAACGAGACGTGTCTCCTTTTTCGAGAGGAAGTCGTGCGGGAAACCGAGGTCGATGCGGCTTACCTCGTCCAGCTCATTCATGATTTCATCGGGTATCGCGACATCCAGGGCACCCAGACTTTCACGGAGCTGCTTCACATTCCTTCCACCCACGATGGGAATGGATGAAAACTCCTTCTGCATGGTCCACCGCAATGCAATCTGCGCAGGTGTCACTCCCAGTTTTTCCGCTGATGCAACAACTTTGGAAGCAATACGGTTGCTGCGATCACTGCGCCGGTCACTTTTTTCGGATATGCGTCCCGATTCACCTTTGAGATACTTTCCTGTCAGCACCCCGCCGGCAAGCGGCGCCCACGGTGTGACGGTCATTCCGAATGCCTGTGCCATCGGGATGAGATCCCGCTCGGGAGTGCGCTGCAGCAGGCTGTACTCTACCTGCAACCCGGAGAATTCGGACCACCCTCGAAATCCCGCCAGCGTATTGGCCTGCGCAACAATCCAGGCCGGAGTGTCGGAAATGCCGAGATAGTGAACTTTCCCGGTCCGTATCAGATCATCCATTCCGCGCATCACCTCCTCAACCGGTGTCAGGTAATCCCAGGCATGCAGCCAAAGGATATCGATATAGTCCGTTCCCAGACGCTTCAGGCTCTGGTTTACAGACCGCATCATGTTTTTTCGATGATTCCCGCTGAAATTGACGTCTCCTTTCCGATCATACAGAGTATATTTCGTTGCCACCACGAACCGGTCACGATCTGACTTTATGCACGCTCCGACAATTTGTTCACTGCTTCCCTCGGTATAGCGATTTGCGGTATCGATAAAATTTCCACCCATATCGGCAAAAAGGTCGAACATGGCGCGGCACTCTTTTTCATCGGCGCCCCAGCCCCAGTCTGTTCCAAATGTCATCGTGCCCAATGCGATTTCCGACACTCTCAATCCACTTTTTCCAAATAACCGGTATTTCATTTCCCGCCCCGATCTATATGTGTTTTTGTATGCAATGCATTTATTGCAAGATATTGTTTCTAAAGAAAAAAGACAGCATTTTCCACAAATCTGAATGCATCGGACACAACTTTTTCAATCTGAAACGAGGCACCATTTCTCTCACTTTTCTGAAATTGCTGTAACCTTCTGGCTGTATATTCAGTGTAACAGGATAAACAGGCAACAAAACGGCGATTCATGTCGTATTCGACGTCAGATAATGCGCTTATGATGCAGGTAAAGATCGGCGAGCTCGAGAAGCTCGGGCCGCTGTTCGAGCGTTACCATCGTCGCCTGTTCACGTTCTTTTACCGTCTGACTTCCCGAAGTGACGACAGCGCTGATCTGGTGCAGGATGTATTCGAACGCATCCTGAAATACCGGAACACCTACACCGGCAACGGCAGCTTCGCAACATGGATTTTCCGGATTGCAAAAAACCTTCACAACGACTACTACCGGCGAATGAAAAGGGAAGCGGGAATTGGTGGAGATGACGGGCAGCGTTGTATCGATCCGGATCTGCCGGGACCTGCCTGCGAGACCGATCATACTGATGACCGGATGCTGCTGGAACTGGCGCTCGACCGTTTACATCCCGACAAAAAGCAGGCCCTGATCCTGAGCAGATACGAGGGATTCCGATATCATGAAATCGCTGAAATCATGGACTGCTCTGAAACTGCAGTGAAAGTTCGGGTGTTCCGCGGCCTGATGGAGCTAAGAGAAATCATCACACATCTTGAAAAACAGAGGTCTGATCCTGATGGCGCAAAGGATCAGATTCCCGGGTAAAGTTTTGAATCCCAATGAAATAAATCGCATTGAAATGAACCAACTTGAAAGTAAACTGAAATCAGACAACCGTTATGATCAAGAATGAGTATATCGACCTGGTTGCCGGATACCTTCGGAATGACCTGAGTGCAAATGAACTGAAGCAATTCGATACGCTCGATGCCGAAGGAAAAATTGATATGAATGCCGTCAGGGAACTGGAAAAGCTGTACCTGGCAATGGGTGATATCAACGCCCCCGAACCTGATCCGTCATTGAAAGAGAGGTTCCGGGATATGCTTGTGAAGGAAATGATGGCGCAACGTCCGGGACACATATGGAACCGGAACCTGTTTAAGCGGTTTGGTCCGCATCACCTCGAATTTCGCCGGTTTGCCATCGCAGCAACAGTGTTTGTTCTTGGTATATTGATTGGAAGTATTTTCACCACACGTCCCCAGAACGGAGACCAGGTTGGCCAGCTTGCCGCTGAAGTGCGGGACCTACGCGAAATGATCATGATCAACCTTCTGGAAAATGACTCGGCCCCACAGCGGCTGCGGGCGGTGAATATTTCCAGGGAGATCTATCCGGTACAGAGCAGAGTCATCGATGCCCTGGTAATGACACTGAATAATGATCCCAACATAAATGTACGCCTTGCCGCTGTGGACGCCCTGCTTCAACATGCTTCGATCCCTGATGTTCGTCAGAAGCTTGTGAGTGCCATTTCCCGACAGGATTCCCCCATCGTGCAAGTTGCATTGGCCGATGCCATGCTTGTCCTTCAAGAGCCGTCCGCCGCATCCGAATTTAAAAAACTTGTAGAGCAGAATAACATGGACAAGTATGCACGCCAAAAGCTCGAACAAACCATTATTGCATTGATCTAATCGGAGAAACCCATGAAAACCCGAACCACCTCCCCAATTGCTTATGTTCAGAACAAATCATCGTGCAGGATGAAACCCGGTGGCTTGTTTTTACTGATGATTATTGTTTTGCTGTTGCTATCATCAGACTTTCCGACGCTGCGCATCGTCGGCGAAACTTTTAACAGCTCTGTTCATCTCGCTTTTTCTTCACTCAACAACAATGCGTTTGCGGCAGAGACCGTGCACAATGGACCGAATGAACCCGGTCTGGATGATGGGATCATCGGATATGGCAACTTGAGCGGGATTAACGGAGTGAACGAATTGAACGCGCTGAAGGGGTTGAGAGGCCATAGTGAATTTTCCGCCCATAGCAAGACGGCTGAAAACCAGATTGCCGTGCCGTTAAGCAGTCCCGGCCAGCCCGGTCGCCTGATCCTGAACATGGTCAGAGGCTCGGTGCAAGTCACCGGATATGATGGCGAGGAAGTAGTGATTCGATACGAGGGTACTACGACACGATCACAGGAGGGCCAGGAAGCTCCCGAGGGAATGCGAAGGATTACAGGTCGATCCCCGGGGTTTGAAACCATTGAGAACAACAATGTTGTGGAAGTGCGCAATATTTCACCATGGGAGAATATGAAGTTTGAAATTTTTGTTCCGGAGAATTTTTCAATGAAACTCTCACTTGTCCACGGAGATACGCTGCATGTCAACAATGTCAGTGGTGACCTGGAGATAAGTCATGTGTCCGGCAATGTTTCGCTTGTCGATGTTGGTGGTGCGGCTGTGATCAACACGGTAAACGGAGATATTGTCTGCAGCTTCCGGCAGACAGACTCTGATAAACCCATGGCATTTAGTACGCTAAACGGCGTGATCGATATCACTATTCCCGCTGATGCCCGCTTTACAGCCAGAATGAAATCTGAGTTTGGCGATGTCTTCACAGATTTTGATATGAAGCTTCGGGATGAAAGCGCACCTCGCATAAACTCTTCGATGCCGTTCAAAATATCCGTAAATGAATGGGTGGTGGGTGATGTGAATGACGGTGGACCCGAATACCGCTTCAGCAATCTGCGTGGAAATATTTACATCCGACAAAGATAGGTTTTGAGTAATTCTGGCTGTGAGTAATTCCATAATGACCGGTCCTCCTCCAAAACCGGACATTGTTTTCTTTGTGAAATGGACATCCCGAATCCACACCTATTTCACACTCTTTCCGAACCTTTCTGAATGATTAAATCATGGTAAGATGATATATTCCACGATATGAAACCAGCCAAAAATCATTTATCGGAACGGATTCAGGTCGGCATGGTAAGTGCATCGGGAGTGCATAACAACCGGACACACCAAACCATGGATGAGCGCATATCCAAACTCGTCAGCCATCGTGCCGGCCCCCTGCCTGAATCAGAAGACGCCTTTCGCAAAGCGTGCCGGGACATGCTTCGTATCCAAAGCTACAAGCCTACGGGGCGTGGCAAACCGGCATCTGAATACCTGCTTCGCACGGCATCGGAGCGGTCTTTTCCAAGAATTAATCCGGTTGCAGATATCAACAACTACATTTCACTGGCTTATCTGGTACCGGTATCCCTCTGGGATGCGGACAAAATAGATGCTGATTCCTGGCTGTTCCGAGCCGGACTGGAGGATGAGCGATTTGTATTCAATCCATCCGGCCAATCCATCGGTTTACGTGATCTTGCTACCGGATTTGCTGTCAGTGAAGGAGTGGAGACTCCGATCGTCACTCCCGTCAAGGATTGCCGGCTTACCAAAACCGATGGCAATACCCGTAATATCGCTGCTGCCGTTTATTACCCGGCTTCCTGGAACGGTGTGCCCGAACTGCCGGATATCCTTATGGAGTTTTCAGGAATTTTGAAAGAAATCTCCGACCATGTGGAAAGTGCCATCATCGTATGATGGCCGGCGTACCGATACCAGCCGAACGCTGTGTAAGATCCATGATTTCGGGCTGTGGTGTCACGTTATCATAAATCATTAGAGTTTCTGAATATTTTAAAATTCCTTTCCAAATTACATTATATTTCTTATACTTATGAGTAACATGGACCGGGTTAGTTACCGGCCTCATTTGCAACTTCAATAACTTTCACATCATGAAGGCAAAAAAACACATAACATCCCTATTCGTGCTGCTCATGTTGTTTGTGGCAGCTGCCAATGTCTGGGCGCATCCGGGACACGGTGAAACCGGCGGCCATTCCCTCATGCACTATCTTATTGAGCCGTTTCACTCCCTGCCTTTGATTGGAGTCATCGTGCTTTCTGTTGTCATTTTTCTGATGATGTATTCCAGAAGAAAGAAACGCGCTGTACATCAAGCCTGATCAAAAGGTTTTTATTGTAACCCGGTCGTGTCTCTGATTGCTTCTGTTTCAAGCAGGGTACGGCCTGGTCCATGTCCATGTCCATGTCCGCGTCCCGTGCCCGAAGGTGCTTCTTCTCTGTAATGCTCTTTGATGGCATCACTGCCGTCATGCAGCCAACCGAACGGAGCAATGAATGTAAGTGCACCGGCATACATAATGGCTGCCACAACTAGTGCCGCAATGAGCTCTTTCGGTACACTGAATCTCGCCGTTCCCGGCCCGGACTCCTCCTGCTCACGCTGTGTCTGTCGCTTTGATCTGCGGTCCCGCATATAACACATGAAGGTCTTCCAGTTATAAACAAACAAGTGAATAATGGCGAGAACCAGAATGAATAGCGCTGATACCTGATGCAATGATGCCCATTGCACCTTGCTCAAAGCGAGTACCGTCCAGCCGATTCTTTCCGCCACACTGCATGGCGGCGCGATGTACATTACAATACCTGAAACTGCAAGCCCCAAAAAGGAGAATGCCATCAAAATGGATACAAACCCGCGAGTGTGAAATGTTTTTTTTCTTTCTTTCATATTAATGGCAGGGATACACCGACAAAAAGAGCCGGCAAGGTTAAAAGTATAGAATATTGTCTATTTTTATACGATTGGAAGCTACAATAGTTCTTCTCGCTGCTCTTGCAAGGGTCCACTCACTTTCGCATGAACCCAATAACCATTATCCGGTATTGCATTTACCGCACACCCATCCGCTGATAAGTGCAGATTTCCAGCGGGTACAATAGAACATCCGCATAAACATCACCTGTACCCATGCGGTGATCGGTTTGTTTCGGAACTGTTACGCGGGTAAAATATTGATGCAAAATGCTGTAATGCAACAAATTACCGGCCCATTCGAAATGCTTTTCTGAAAACATGCAGATCGTGTTCACTGAAGAGCACCATTCTGACAAGTGCCACATGTGACAAATCCGAAATCATTGAGTGGATGGCATCGGCCGTAA
>SKXL01000041.1 GCA_007128425.1 Balneolales bacterium
CGGTTCGGCAGGAGTGGGATCCGGAACAGGGCCGCGTTTTATCCCAAATGGAACAGGGATTTTCAACAGGCCGCGATTTCCAGACCAGTCTCAGTCTCAACACGACTCTTTACGGGCTGAGTGAAGCCCGGATAGGTCGCTTTGAGGGGTTTCGCCACACCATGAGACCATCACTCAGTTTCAGCTACCGGCCCGACTTCAGCGACGATATCTGGGGAGTCTATCGGGAGGTCCAGTTCAATGCTGCCGGTGATACACGAAAATATTCGAAGTTTGAGGGTGGAATTGTAGGAGGACCCGCGGCAGGTCGACAGCAGACACTCGGGATCAGCCTGAACAACATATTTGAAGCCAAAGAGGTGCGGCGTGATACGACCGGCGAGCGAAGTGAAAGGGTTGTGAGGCTCATTGACCGCTTCAATCTGAGCACAAGCTACAACTTTGCCGCAGAAAGCTTCAATCTTTCCAACCTTAACGCTTCTATTTCATCCTCCTTCTTTCAGAATCTGAACCTGAACGCAAATGCCGTATTCAGCTTTTATGCCACTGATGATGACGGCGTACAGATTGATCGTTTTATCTGGAAAGACAGCAGACAGTTCATGCGACTCACAAATTTCACGTTCGCGGCAAGCACCAGGTTCAGCAGCGATGGAGGGGGTCGCGGTCGTTTCGAACAGCCGAAGTGGCACTATCCTGAACACTATGATCCACTGGATCAGTCACGATTTCATCCTATCGACGAAGCCATTCATTACGGAAGAGTAGAGCGGATTGATGTCCCGTGGTCCATGAGTCTCAGTTTCAACTATCGCTGGCGAAAAGGTCCCGGGACTGCAGTGACACAGTCTGCCGTCGTAAATGTTCAAAATATCCAGTTCCGGATTACCCCTGAGTGGCAGGTTGGAACTTCCATCGGATACGATTTCATCGATAAGGAGCTCACACCATCGCGCTTCAATATAACACGCAACCTGCATTGCTGGGATCTTTCGTTTCAGTGGAATCCATTCGGAGATTTCAAGTTCTTCATGTTCCGGCTTTCTGTTCGAGATTCACAGTTGCACGGTTTGTTCCAGAAACTGCCTGGCCTGAATAACCTGGAACGGAGTTCGAGCCCGATCAATCGTTTTTAGCAAGATTATCTTCCAACAGGCACCCGCACTTCCTGCCTGACATCTGATATCCATTATTTGCTTGTTGCCTCTGCGCCGCATCCCTTTGAACGCATGTTGCTCCGCCCCGGCAGACCGGCGAATCAATCGGTGAATCCGCTGTCGCGCAGCAGCTGTTCCGAAACAACACCCGGTTTTCCGGTATGCCTGTTTTGCATAAACCGCAACACGTACTTGCCAAGGATATCAAACTCCAGATTGACCCGGTCGCCCTTTTTCCGATGCCGGATGACCGTATGATCCCATGTGTACGGAATGATGGCAACCGTAAACTGCGTACCGGTTTCCCGCGCAATAGTCAAACTGATGCCGTCGATGGCAATACTCCCGCGTCCCACCACCAGATCGCGCCATTCCGGGGCATAACCAACTGTGCAGAGCCAGTTCGTACCCTCCTTTTTGATATCGAGAATGTTTCCGGTGGTATCCACATGGCCCTGGACGATATGGCCGTCAATGCGCTGAGCGAGCGAAAGCGATCGTTCCAGATTTACTTCCGAACCGGCCTTCAGGTCACCCAGTGCTGTTTTACGCAAAGTCTCTTCCACAACCTGTACCGTTACCGAATCGTTGCTCTTGCGCACTACCGTCTGGCATACTCCATTGACACACAAACTGTTGTCCACCTCAAGCGATGACGCCAGTTTGCAGGAGATGGCAAGTTCTTTGCCTCCACCGATATCTTTGGCGGCAGTAATTTTTCCCAGTTCTTCTATAATTCCGTTAAACATTGACTTCGCACCTCTTTTTTACTTTTTAGAATCGCCCTAAAAATAGCCTGTAAACAGCATATCGTCACCGGTTCTGGTCCATTTTCCTGACCGGAAACCAATGATCTCGCTCATCCGTTCAACACCCAGTCCCAGAAAGCTGCGTGTTCCGCCACCCAGCATTTTGGGGGCAATGAACAGATGCATTTTATCCACCAGGTTTTCTCTTACCAGTGCCGATGCCATTTGGCTTCCCGCTTCCACCAGAATGGATGAAACTCCGAGATCACCCAATTTGGATATGGCCTGATCCATGTTGCAGTGACCGTTCAGCTCCGACACATAAACGGTTTGGCCACGAAAATAATCCGGCTGAAGCAGTCCAAGGGCCGGATCGACATCTGCTCCGGCCAGATCCGGATTATAGGTTACCCTGATCGTTTTATCCTCATGTATATCACTGAAAAGATGTAAATCAGCAGGCAGTGTTCCGGGTCCGTCGATCACAATGCGCCTGGGCTGTCTTCCACTCACGTGCCGAACGGTGAGTTTCGGATTGTCGAGCAGTGCGGTATTGCGACCGACGAGCACAGCATCATACTCGCTGCGCCAGGAGTGCACTTTTTTCCGTGCTTCCTCTCCCGATATCCATCGGGAGTCACCGTCAGGCGCTGCGACATATCCATCCAGAGTCTGCGCAACTTTCAACACAACGTATGGCTTGGAAAAGCGCAAGTTAAAGAGAAA
Source organism: Balneolales bacterium (assembly GCA_007128425.1). Classification (GTDB taxonomy): domain Bacteria; phylum Bacteroidota; class Rhodothermia; order Balneolales; family Natronogracilivirgulaceae; genus SKNL01. The sequence continues at coordinate 2,633 of SKXL01000041.1, forward strand.
CACTTCATTGAGCTTTCGCGCCTCTTCTTCCAGGACCCCTGTTGCAACATGTATTCCTTTGGATCTCAGAAATTCCAATCCCCTGCCATTGACCTTCGGATTGGGGTCGGTCATTGCCACAACGACTCGTTTCAGCGGGTATTTGCCCAATTCCTCTGCACACGGAGGTGTTTTCCCGTAATGGGAGCAAGGCTCAAGTGTAACATAAACTGTGGCATCGAGCAGGTCGGAGCGGTCCCTGACCTGGTTGAGTGCATTTATTTCTGCGTGAGCTTCGCCATACCGTTCATGATACCCTTGTCCTATCAGCTCACCGTTTGCAGAGTAAATAACACATCCCACCATCGGATTGGGAGCAACATATCCCTTTCCTTTTTCAGCAAGCCGCAGAGCCCGCCTCATTCGTTTTATATCATCCGCGGATGTGTCGGACATCTTTACATCGGCGGTTGCATCAAGCGCTGCTGGGTCCGGAAATCACGGATATCGGCATCGGCTTTGAGGCGATCGACCCATACATTGCCGAAAGCCGTGTTCTTGCGCTCTTGCAGCTCTTCACGAATACTTCGTCGCTCGGCGGATGTCATGGCACTGACATCAGCCATGGTCCTACTTTCCACCATCATGACAAACACGGCATTATTACCTGCAATGGCAGATGATACCTGACCTTCGGGAAGGGCAAACGCTGCGCCAACAATCTTGGGCTCACGTCCGGCACCGGGTACCGTCGCAGCATTCAACCGGATGCGCTCGGCGCTCTGGATGTTTTTGCCGCCGGCCTCGGCCAACTGCTCCAGCGTCTCGTTGCCTTCAAGCATTTCACTGACACGCGTTGTGAGCAACTCTCTGCGCTTTTTATCCCGGACCAGGGATTCAACCTGGGAACGGACTTCTTCGAGCGGGCGTGTCCCTTCCGGAATCACTTCATCCACATGAAATACGATAAACTGATCCTCCGTCTCAATGACATCGGAGACATTGCCTCTTCTCGTTTGTTGCAGTTCGTTGAGGATGATACGATTCTGACCCAGCCCGGAAATGAACGGTGTGCCTTCAGTGGCTACTGCTTCCTGGACAGTATATCCGCTACGCTCTGCTTCACTGAAGAATCCATCTGATTCAGCAAAATAGTGGAAGTCCTCGGCATCATTGGCAAGCCGCTGTACCGTTTCAAACGGATCGGGCTCAACATCCTGACTCATATCTGCAAAACGGACATCCCTGTTGGTCCTATCTACAATATCAAACAGATAGATTTCATCGGCGTAAGTCAACGGCCCAATGACGGATCCGGTGGATGCAGAGAAAATGGCATCTGCGATTGCGGCAGGCTTGTCATCTCGTACAATAAAGTGTTCCTTATAGTCGAATTCATCACTGGCCCAGTGAGACCGAGTGTGGGGGGAGAATTGTCCTGCCAGACTCTCAAACGATCGTCCCCGCCGTCTTAGTTCCAACAAATCCTCGGCCAGCTCCTGGCCATCTTCGCTGTCTTCCAAACGGATTTGGCGTACCCGCACATAGGTCTGATCTGACGGACGATCTTCCAGCAATCTCACCATGTGGACACGGTTGTTGTAAACATAGGGCTCGCTGACTTCATCCACTTCGAGCTCAAATGCCTTGAGATGTTCGGGACGCACTTCCGAGGGCTTCAGGAAGTTTTCAAAATAGTCTGTTTCGGAAAAGTTGTCGGACAGAAACCGGGCTACATCATCCGTTGCACGGAATTCATCCCGCAGTTCCGAAAGAAAATTGAGCGTTCGGAGGGTATCGGCTTCGGTCGGAGCGATGGAAAATGTTACATAGGAAAACCGCCATGATTTGTTCCGCTGAAACCTGTGCTCATTGTTACGATAATAGGAACGGATTTCAGAATCCGTGACTTCTATTTCATTCGATGGAATATCGGAATAGGGGAAACGCACATATTGGAAGTCGGCCCGGCTGTTCTGACGCTTGTAGTGCTCTTCCACCTCGAAGTTGCTGACACGCAGTGAGGCTTCGATATACTGTGTCAGCTTCTGCTGCCGGCGCTGGTCACGCAGCTGCTGCTCTATCATGATCCAGATTTCCCGGTTTTCCGGCGCTTCGATGGCATTCTGCAGGGCCACACGGTCGATGGTGCCATCTTCCCGGGTAAACTGCTGCCTTATGAAAGGATCCGGATTATCGCCGGTCACCATGTCAATAAGCTCGGAATCGGTGACTGTAATACCCATATCCTGCATTTTCTGCTTCAGGATTTTGTCAACGACCAGCTGCTCCCAGGCCATTTCCTCATATTGGGCACGAATTTCGCTGTCGGGACTTGCCCCGGTCTGCTGACGGTACTGTTCTGTGTAGAGATTGATCCTCTGATTGAACTCCGCCCATGATACGGGCTCCCGGTTTACTTCACCCATGTTTCGGGGACCTGCCATCATGGCATCAAACACCTGCGTGTCTGCAAGTACCCAAAGGAGTCCGAACGAAAGAATGAGTATCCAGATAATATATTTGGTTCCGGATCTAAGTTTTTGCATCAAACCCATAAAAAGCCTCTGCGACGTAAAATTGTAATGTAAGTCTGAAAACGGTTGTAATTTCACTCAATAGCACGGAAAGATACGGCTATTGCATCGAATTACAAAGCTATACGGTATAACGACCACACTCTTGATTTGGTGCGAATATCTGTTCGGATTTATGATCGATTTGATTCCTCGTATGGCGAGTTGCGAGTGCCTGCTAAAAAATATCGATCAGCCGCATGTGCTTCAGGAAGTGACCCGGTTCTTCATCCAATCGCCGGGAAATGTTCTTCAGGTTTACCGCCAGGCTGTCCAGGTTTTCATAGAGTGAAGGATCCTGAATCAGCCGTCCAAGGGTTCCTTCACCGCTATTGATCTGTTGCATCATCACGTGCAGCTCCGAGCTTACTCCACCCAGCTCCCTGGAAATCAGACCAAGCTCCTCGCTTGTGGTTTCCAGGTTTTCAAGAATGCCATCCAGTTGTGACTGCCGGTCCGAGCTGAGGGTATCCAGGTTCTGCATGATGTTTTTAAGGCTGATAATAGACGACTCCAGGTCCTGGCTTCTCTCCTGCAACAATCTGTCGATCTGTCGGGATGAACTGTGAAGCGAGGCCATGGTGCGTTGCAGATCCTCTTTGCCGCCCTCTCTGAGAACCTCATCGATCTGGTCCAGCACATTGGCCAGACTTCCCGCCGAGCTTTCTACATCCGGCTTGATATCTGCGGCAAATTCCTGGAACTCTGCAAAGGCGCCATGATCATAAACTCCCTCGATATATCCGCCATCGGGGATCATCTCATCTTTACCGGAGTGGAGGATTCGCACCCGCTTCCCACCGATCAAATCAGATGGCTCAATAAAGGCCCGGGATCCGACAGGAATTCCCTCGGTATAAGACAAATTCAGCACGACCTCTACACTGTCGGGACCTGCAAGTCGCACACGGTTTACGGATCCGATCTTGACACCGGCCATGTAGACCGAAGTACCGGCAGTGACACCATCCACTCGTTCAAAACTGGTGTACAGCTGAAGACTCGGACGGAAAATGGGAACATCCTGCATCAGACGAAAGCCGATGATTGCTATCAACATGGCAATCACAATGGTAAGTCCTATTTTTATCTCATTTTGTATCTTTTTCAAACCGGGCTCCGCATAGTTTATATGGTATATTCGCTGGCTTTAATGAAGGCGCGCAAATCCTGATGAGTACTTTGTCTCATCTCATCAACCGTACCGTACCAGCTAAGTTTTTGCTTGTCAAGAAAGGCCACCTTGTCGGCCACCCGCAACACGCTGTGCATGTCATGCGTGATGACAATTGAGGTTATTTCCAAAGTTTCGGCCATGTTAATAATCAAATCGTTGATTTCGTCTGATGTCTGCGGATCAAGTCCGGACGTCGGTTCATCATATAAAAGATAATTGGGTTTCATCACAATTGCGCGGGCAAGACCCACACGCTTCTTCATACCTCCGGACAGCTCCGCCGGTGTCTTTTTGCCGATGTCAGCCAGATTGACCAGTTTCAGGGACTCCATGACCCGCTCGTGAATTTGATCATCATTGAATTCACTGAAAAAGCGCAGAGGGAAAGCAACATTCTCGTAGGCTGTAATAGAATCAAATAGCGCGGCGCCCTGAAACAATACACCAAACTGCTGACGCAATTTGCGAAGCCGCGCATAGCGAATCTCGAAGACATTGAGCCCGTTAATAAGCACTTCGCCTGAATCAGGATAGAGCAGCACGTTGAGATGCTTCATGAGCACCGACTTGCCCGATCCTGACTTGCCGATGACAGCCAGCGTCTCGCCTTCTTCAATGTCAAGGCTGACGTCCTCCCAAATCAGGTTGGGACCAAAGCTTTTCGTAAGATTTTTGATTTCTATCATGATGTTACGCCTAAAGAAGCAGAAAGGCGAGGACGAAGTCCGCCACCAGTATATAGATACAACTCAATACGGCGGCCTGGGTCGTTGCCTGCCCTACACCTTCGGCTCCGCCTGTAGCAAAGTAGCCCTTGTAGCAGGAGATGGAGGTGATGATGTATCCGAAAACGAAAGATTTGATGATACCGAAACTCACATCAGCCGGGGAAAAAACCTGGCGTGCACCCAGCATGAAATCGGCCACAGGCACCGCTCCGGTCATGTAGCCCGAGAGCAGACCGCCTGACATTCCGGCGACCGCGGCAGCCACATAGATGACCGGAAACATGAATATGCCGGCCAGGACACGCGGCATGACCAGAAATGTTACGGAGTTGAACCCCATGGATTCAAGCGCATCAATCTGTTCACTCACGGCCATGGTGCCCAGCTCGGTGGCAATACGAGCGCCCACGCGTCCGGCCAGCACCAGTGCGCTGATAACCGCAGCCAACTCAATCAGCAGTGACTGGGAGACAATGGAGCCGATTGTTGAAGGTGGTATAAAACCGGCCACAAGCTGATATGATGTCTGGATCGTCATTACCGCTCCGGTAAAAAATCCGGCCAGAATAATAATCGGCAGTGAGTCAAACCCGGTCTTGACCATCTCGATGAAAATGTTCCTCCAGTACATGCCAAATTCCGTAGAAGACCGGATGGCTTCATAGATCAGCCTGCAATAGCGCCCGACATCAACAAATAATTGCATGAAACAGCCGTTGTTTTAGAAACTCTGATTGCTAATTTTATCTTGCAATGGAAAATATCGCAAAATAATCAGTAAAAATTTATTCACATTCTGATATTTTGCATTTTTGGAAGTTTCAAGTTAATGAATTAATCCTTCAATCTGTTTGTGAAATCCTATATTCTCGCCTGCCTGCTTCTCGGAACGGTAATGTCCGGTATGGCACCGTCCGATTCGTTCGCTCAGCTCCGCCATGAAACGGCCTTCGGATTTCTGAATTTACCGGGGTCGGCTCGGACCGCTGCACTGGGCGGAAATCATATCTCGCTGCATCAGGGTGGTACGGCGAACTTCGATATAAACCCGGCGTATCTCGGTGTGCAAAATCATAAAGAACTTTCGCTGTCGTACCTGAATCATTTTACCGACATCTATCTCGGCTCGGCGGGGTTCGCCTGGCATCTGGAAGATATCGGAACTTTTGCCACCGGCATACGCTTCCTGAATTATGGCGATTTCACACGAACCGACAGCGACGGGATAGAGCTGGGCACCTTCAACGCCTATGATTTTTCCTGGAACACCGCCTACTCTCGAACACTCCTACCCGACCTTCAGGCCGGAATGGGTGTTCAGGTCATCGTCAGCAGCTATGAAGCCTATCGTTCATCCGCGCTGGCCCTTTTCGGCGGCATCCATTACAGCTTCAACAACGAGCTGACTCACGCTGGAGTATCGTTCAGAAATTTCGGTGTCCAGATGACAACTTTTGACGAGAGAAGGGAGAACCTTCCGTTTAACCTCATGGCCGGCATCACACACCGCCTCCAACATCTACCGCTCCGTTTCAATCTCACCCTCCATTCACTCGACCGGTGGAACCTGCCTGTTTTTGACGACGAATCGGATCCCGGTTTTTTCGACAACCTGTTCCGACATGTCAGGTTTGGCACCGAATTTCTGTTTTCGGACAGCTTTCAGTTGCGACTTGGCTACGATCACCTCCAAAGCGAAGAACTTAAAACCGACCGAAGAATTGATCTCTCCGGCGCATCCATCGGTCTGGGCATTGTCATCCGCGACATCCATATTGATTTCAGCCGTACTTCTTACAGTGAAACCGGCGGCCTCATACAACTGAATATCAGTACCCGTTTGTGATTTTTGAAAATGACATTTCTGCCGTAGTTCATCTCCTATTTTCCTATATTCCGCGTGCATGGAATGGCTCTGTTTTCAGGGTTATGGACGATTTAAATCAAATAGTCGACAAATGATTCGTTACCTGACTGCCGGTGAATCGCACGGGCCGGAACTTATTGGCATTGTTGAGGGCTTGCCCGCCGGGGTTGACCTGACAGAAGAGATGATTGCAAAACAACTGGTCCGGAGACAGATGGGCTACGGACGTGGCGGACGCATGGCTTTTGAAAAGGATGTGGCTGAAATTCTGTCAGGTGTGCGATTTGGCAAAACCATGGGACATCCTGTGGCACTGAAAATGATAAACCGGGCTTATAAAAAGGATGAGGCAAACTGGCCTAAAGTAATGTCAATTAAAGCTGTTGATGGCGAAATTGAAAAAATTACAGTACCGCGGCCCGGTCATGCCGACCTGGTCGGTGTACAGAAATTTCGCTTCGACGACATCCGCCCGGTGATAGAGCGCTCCAGCGCCCGCGAAACCGCCATGAGAGTTGCCTGCTGCGCTACGGCCAGAGCTCTTTTGCGGCAATTTAATATTCAGATAGGCGGACACGTCATCCAGATAGGTGAACAGGGCTATCCCTCATGGGAATCCGCACGTGAAACCGCTGACCCGCTGCTGACCAACGGAGCAGAACATCTTGCCGGGACTGCTGACGCTTCCGAAGTCCGTTGTCTCGACTCCACCTTGAGCAACAGCATGGTGGACGAGATTAAAAAGCGTAGAAAACAGGGAAGCTCCCTCGGAGGTATCTATGAGATCGTTGTAACCGGTTTGCCGGCGGGCCTCGGAACCTACGTTCACTGGGACCGCAAGCTGGAAGGACTCCTGGCACAGGCGATCATCAGCATCCAGGCTATGAAAGGGGTGGAAATCGGACTGGGATTTGAAGCGGGAAAACGACACGGACACCAGGTTCATGACCAGATAACCTGGGAATCGGATCATTTCGGACGGGCTTCAAATCGCGCAGGAGGACTCGAAGGAGGCATAACAACCGGCATGCCACTCATCATCCGTGGTATCATGAAGCCGATTCCAACCATGCTCAAACCGCTTCAGACCGTCGACATGGTCACAAAGGAAACACTGGATACCCGCTACGAACGATCTGATGTATGTGCATTGCCCAGGGCTGTCGTTGTCGCCGAGAATGTCATTGCCCCCGTTCTGGCCAACGCCTTTCTTGAAAAATTTGGCGGTGACTCCGTTGACGAAATCACACGTCATCTTAACAGTGATGCGAATCCAGGTTGAATAACTTATTGGCACCATTCAATCTGCCAAAATTATTGTACCTGCTCATACGTTAAAAAACGAATTGCCGTTAGATTCAAAAAAAGATTTTCAAAATTTCATGAATGATTCCAGGGTAAAAAAACTCAAGGCCTTTCTGGATACTGATCCGGATGACAGTTTCTCCCGCTTTGCTCTGGCTCTTGAGTACATTAAAGCCGGCGACAATCACACGGCGCTTCAATATTTCGAATATATTCGTGATCATGATCCGGAATATGTGGGGGTCTACTACCACCTTGGCAAGTTGTACCAATCCATCGGCAATCCGGAAAAAGCATTAAAAACTTTCACAACGGGTATAACTGCTGCACAAAAGGTTCACGACCTGCATGCCGCATCCGAACTTGAACAGGCCATTGATGAACTGGAAACAGACCAAGCCTAACAACCTGATATGCGTACTTATTTTACCCTTTTTTTGATACTGCTTTTTTCCTCTACGTTTCTTGCGTCCGCCGACATACCCACCCATACGGTACGTCCGGGAGAAACCCTGTTCCGTATTTCAAGTCAGTATGATGTAACCATCGAACAGCTTCGGGAATGGAATGACCTTCCCGATAATGTCATCCAGGCTGGACAGGTGCTCATCGTTGGCAGCGATGCACGTTCGTCAACACAAGATCGTGATGCGCGAACCCGGGCCGAAACACCCCGTGATACACGCGATGATTCGCGTCAGGCTACACCAGTAAACGGGCAAATCATAACTCACACTGTTGAACCGGGAGAAACCTTGTTCCGAATTTCACAAATCTATGACGTGAGCGTCGACGAAATCAGGCAGTGGAACAATCTGCGTGATAATATCATATCTATTGGTCAGGAACTCGAGATCCACCAGCAGGATGTTGCGGATCGCGTTCAACCGGAACCAACTACGGACCAACCTGTTGCTGCTGACGAGCAACCCTATGAAGCCCTCCCTGCAGATCATCAGGCAGATACCGCAGCCCGGAGAGACACTCCTCACGCTGATGACGATGAATTTGGTGCACCCGAAACCCCCTCTCATTACGAAGTGCGGCCGGGTGACACCATGCACCGGATCGCGTCACAGTTCAACATGACGGTCCAGGAGCTGATGGACTACAACGACCTTGATACCTCGACTATTCATGTCGGTCAGCAGCTTCGCATTCGCAGCCGGCCGGCCGCTCCACCATCTGTTGCAGCAGAATGGGACAGGGAGAGCACACCGCAGGGTCGCTTTGCGACACACACCATCAGTGAGGGAGATACGTTGCACCAGCTTCTTCAGCATCACCAGATGGACATGGACGAATTTCGTGCATTAAATCCGGGTATCACACCATCCGACCTGAGGCCTGGAGATGAAATCACACTCATTCTTGCTGCAACCACAACACGACGAAATCCCTATCGTACGGAGTCCCGTGGAAATAACGGCGCCCGTATTGAGGTTACCCGGTACCCTGACGACAGACAGCGCAAAACCACAACCAGTGGGGATCTCTACAACCCGAAAGCATTGACAGCCGCACATCCCAACCTTAGTCTTGGTACAGTGGTTTATGTGGAAAATCCGGATAACGGTCGCGGAGTGTTCGTCCATGTCAATGACCGGACCCCCGAAAATCGCCTCATACTTTCTGATGCGGCATTTCGCTCGCTGGGCTATCATGACGCTACCCGGCTGGTCGCAAAAATCCATGAGGTAAACGATAATTAATTTTTAAATAATTTAAATTATTGGCTGCTATTTCTTACATTTAACTTGTATTTGTATGAGAAAGTTAGCACCAGGTTGCCGTTTACCTTGCAAAAACAGCAAGTTTAAAAATTTATTTTTTACCTGATTCCCGGTGTGGGACTATTTGTGATTTAATCAAATGATTGATTTTTGATGGATGAGATGACGAGAGAAGAGTTGCAGAAACAGGAGGATTTCAATGATGAGATTCTCCCACATCTGGATGCGCTCTTCAACTTTGCAATGAAACTCACAGCCAATATGAACGATGCCGAGGACCTGGTTCAGGACACCATGGTCAAGGCTTACCGTTTTTTCAACAGCTATGAACAAGGGACCAATGCCAAGGGCTGGCTTTTCCGAATTCTGAAAAACTCGTACATCAACAATTACAGAAAAGTCTCCAAACAACCTCAAAAGGTGGATTACGACGAGATCGAGCCTTTTTATGAGAGCATCAGGAGTGAGCAATCCAACACAACCGACATGGAATCAAACATGTATGGTGAGATGATGGATGATGACATCACCGGAGCACTGGCCAGGCTGCCTGAGGATTTCCGAACGGTAGTACTGCTATGTGATGTCGAAGGGTTTTCATACGAGGAAATAGCCAATATGCTAGACGTTCCCATTGGCACCATTCGATCCCGCCTGCATCGGGGCCGGAACCTGCTCAAGGTCGAGCTTCTGGAATATGCCACCCGGCGCGGCTATAACAGGGACGATGATTAATTTCACGAGACCTTCACGGCTGTTCCGGTCTCTGCTGTTCCGGCTACTTTTTTTGCATTTTCATTCATTGGAAGAACCATCCGGAATGTAGTTCCACCGCCGGGTGATGTTTTGTGGACATAGATCCGACCTTTATGGTAGTCCTCCACAATCCGTCGGGTAAGACTGAGTCCCAGTCCCCATCCTCTCTTTTTTGTGCTGTATCCGGGATTGAAAATTTCTTTTTTGTGCTTTTTTTCAATCCCCTTGCCGTTGTCGGTGACATCAATCACATACTGGTTGTTCTGTTCATGGGCTTCAATGTGCACTTTGGATTTACCGTTCCTTGAGTCGACGGCATCCAGCGAGTTTTTCAGCAGGTTCTCAATCGCCCAGGCAAAGAGCTCCGGGTTCATCATGATTCTCTTGTCCGACCTTACATTCATCGTGAGTGTCACATGCTTGCCGATTTGCGGCATGCGGCGCTCGAGATACTCCATCACCTGCCGAATGATCGGAGCCGCTTTTTTGAGCTTGAGTTCAGGTATCGACCCGATCTTGTTGAACCGTTCGGCAACCATCTGCATGCGGTGCAGATCGTTGGTAATTTCATGCGCTATCTGAAGCGTCTCCTGATCGTTGTTCTGCTCTTTCAACAGGGCAATCCAGCCATAGAGACTTGAAAGCGGAGTTCCCAGCTGATGCGCTGCCTCACGCGCCATTCCAACCCACAGATTGGACTGTTCCGTACGTTTAATGCTGCTCAAACTCAGGTATCCCAGTCCGAGAAAGAGGGTCAACAGTCCGAACTGTACATAAGGAAAATATTGAAGCGTGCGGATGATGGCACTGTCGCCATAATAGATAAATTGTTCCTGAACCATGTCGCCGGCGCCCAGTTCTATGCGAATCGGTTCATTTTGTGATGCGTATTCTGCGATGATCCGCTCATCCAGATCCCGGTTCCCGGTATTCCTGGAACCCAGAATATTGTTCTCTTCATCAACGACAATAGAGGGTATTTCAAAGCGGTTTTTGATAATAAGTTCGGAGGCAATAAAATCGAGTGATGCATTGGAAAGTTCCGATTCCGCCCTGTTGAGTGTGCGAACCCAGCGGTTTTTCTCCAGATCACTGATGCCGTCATGGGTAGATATTTCAGCCATGATGGCTGACAGCTCATTTCGTGTATCCTTGTAAAGCGGCCTGCTGTTGTACTCCATGGCCCGTGCCCACAATTCAACACCGGAATGCTCTTTTTCACGTATTTTTTCAATCAAATACTGGGTATAGATAAACGAACCGACGGCAGTAACTACCAGAAAAAAGACCAGCGTACCCTTGATCCGGTTCGATGTGCTGTTGAAAAACATGGTTTTCAGGCATTGGTAAATGTTGAAATGATCCGCACGGTTGCAGATTCCTTGCGGTCATCATAGTCACCCTTGGATAACGAATTATCCGGCAGGGCTATTTTTGCCTATGCAGAAGCCTTTCGCTTTTTATATATCGGAGGAGCAAATCGTTCAATAGTATCCCTGGTGATAATACAACGCTCGATATTTTTCATGGTCGGCAGCGTAAACATGATGTCGAGCATGGATCGCTCCATGATCGATCTCAAACCACGCGCTCCGGTTTTTCGCTTCATGGCCTGGGAGACCACTTCCAGCAGGGCATCCTCCTCAAACTCCAGTTCAACCCCCTCCATCCGAAACAGTTTCTTGTACTGCTTGATGATTGCATTTTTCGGTTTCAGGAGGATATTGATCATCGCCTGCTCGGAAAGCTCCTCCAAACCGGATATAATAGGCAGACGTCCGATAAGTTCGGGAATGAGGCCGAATTTCTGAAGATCTTCAGGTTCCACGTGGGTGAAGATTTTCGGGTCATCCTTGTCGTATTTGTCCTGATAATCCGCCGTGAAACCCATGCTGGAAGCCGACAGCCGACGGGAAATGATCTCGTTCAGCCCCTCAAACGCACCCCCGCAAATAAACAGGATATTGCGGGTATCCACAGTGATGAAACTCTGTTCCGGATGTTTGCGTCCGCCTTTGGGCGGCACATTGGCGGTGGTGCCTTCCAGGATTTTCAGCAACGCCTGTTGAACACCCTCACCGGATACGTCACGAGTGATCGACGGATTGTCACTTTTACGGGCCACCTTGTCTACTTCATCAATGTAAACTATACCTCGCTCGGCACGCTCCACATCGTAATCAGCGGCCTGAAGCAGATTGGAGAGGATGCTCTCCACATCCTCACCGACATAACCGGCCTCGGTGAGCGCAGTCGCATCCGCTATGCAGAATGGCACATCGATAATGCCGGCCAGCGTACGGGCAAGCAGCGTCTTTCCTGATCCTGTCGGACCCAGAAGCACAATGTTGCTTTTTTCTATTTCAGCATCATCGTCTTCAAAATCCGGACTTGCAATACGTTTGTAGTGGTTGTAAACCGCAACGGAAAGCGTCTTTTTCGCATCTTCCTGCTCAATCACATATTCATCGAGGTACGCTTTTATCTCAATGGGCTTGAGGTCATTCTTGAACGCCGGCTGCTCCTTTTTCCCGGGTTCAAGATCACTTTTCACGATGCCGGACGCATCGGTGATACACTGGTCGCAGATGTAGACATTGGGTCCGGCAACCATGCTCTTCACTTCATTGCTCGACCTTCCGCAAAACGAGCACCGTATTTTTTTTTCCTGATCACTCATTGTCGATCATATCGTTTTTGAGGTAGCATACCATTTTCATGGCAGGATACATACATAAATACAAATATACTATTTGGAGGGAGTGCGCTCAAGCACTTTGTCCACTAATCCGTATTCCAGCGTCTCCTGGGCATTCATCCACTTGTTGCGATCTGAATCACGGATGATATCTTCGACATCCCTCTCGGAATGCCGGGCCAGGATTTCGCTGAGTGTCCGCTTGATCCGGATGATTTCACGGGCTTCGATCTCGATGTCGCTGGCCTGCCCCTGTGTTCCGCCAAGCGGTTGATGAATCATTACCCTGGAGTGCGGCAGCAGCGTTCGTTTGCCTTTTGTACCCGCTGCGAGAAGTACGGCACCCATGGATGCGGCCATCCCCATGCAAATAGTGGACACATTGCATCGTACGTGCTGCATGGTATCGTAAATTGCCAGTCCGGACGAAACGACACCACCCGGACTGTTGATATACAGGTTGATGTCCTTTTCCGGATCGTCTGATTCAAGAAAGAGCATTTGTGCTACAATGCTGCTGGCAACAGCATCATTGATCGGTGTTCCGAGGATAATGATCCGGTCCTTCAACAGCCGGGAGTAAATATCAAATGCCCGCTCACCGCGATTCGTGATCTCAATCACCATCGGAATGAGACTGTTTTGCGGCTGATCGCCTGAAAAACTGCTCTCGTCGAACATGGGTTGCTTCAAATGATTCATTTATCGCTCTTTTCTTTATGTTGTTCTTTCTTTTTTTCCTGATAGGCATCCTTGTCGAGTTCGTTGACCGACACCTGCCCTAATATACGATCGAAAAGCTTGTCCGTTCGAATATTTTGCCGCAGGTTTTCCAGCTGATCGGCGGACTGGGCATAGAAGTTCTTGACCATCTCGACCGGCAACCCGTAGCGGGCCGCCTCCGAAGCGAGTCGCGCATCGATATCCTCTTCATTGATCTCAATGCCGTCGAATTTCTTGCCCAGTTCTTCGATAATGAAAGCCCAACGGGCCTCGCGCTCAGCATCATCTTTAATCGACTCTCGATACGCTTCCTCGTTGAAATCTTCCGGCATCGGTTGTCCCTGCTGCTGCTGTTTCATACGATCGACATAGGCATCCTGGAACCGTTTCAGAAGTACTGCCGGCACTTGAATATCCGAGTGCGCCTCAATCAATTGATCCATAATCTCCTGCTTCAGCATATCGCTGGAAACCTGGTCGTAATAATTCTGAATCTGGCTTTTAATACGACTTCTGTAGTCATCAACCGAGGTCACTTCACCCTTTGTAGCCTCTTTCACAAACTCCTCGTCAAGCTCCGGCAGTTCGAGCTTCGTCACTTTTTTTACAGTCAACTGGAATGATTCGGCATCATCTCCATCACCCAGTGTCACCTTCACTTCATCTCCCTTTTTTGCACCTTTGAGCGCTTCCAGGAACTCCTTGTTCTCGTCATCGCTCATATCAAGCTCCTTGTCGGTGTCCTGGTCTTCATTACCGGGGTTGCCATCCTTGTCAATCGGAACCGCATCTACAGTAACCCTGCTTATTTCGTCAATTTTGGTCTCGGTCTCCTTCCAGGTTCCGCCGCGCTCAAGAGAGTGCTTCAGCTCCTCCTCGACCTCGTCGTCCGTCACATCATGGACCATCTTGTCGATTTTAAACGATGCGATATCTTTCAGCTCGAATTCCGGTTTCACACCGATCTCCAGCTTCACTTCGAGTTCACCGTCATTCCATTTCATATCCTCAAAACGGGGTTCGCCTACGGGACTGAATTTCGGTACCACTTCCTCCTTGAATACTTCCTGGATGAAATTGTTGATCTCCTCGGATTCGATCTCTTTGCCGAATCTCTTTTTAACAATGGAAACCGGTACCTGGCCGGGTCGAAATCCGGGCATATTGATTTTTTTCCGGTATTCCCGAAACGCTTTTTCAAATCGGGGATTCAAATCCTCCCGGCTTGCGGATATGGTGAGAACCTTGTCTACATTGCTTTTGTCTTCTACAGCTATGTTCACGAAAATGATATTTTAGAGTTAAAAAAAACGGTCGGTGATTACCGATCGTAAAACGGGATATGATCACATGATCTTGCTTTTTGCGTCGTACGAGAGGGGGGACTCGAACCCCCACGCCTTTCGGCACTAGATCCTAAATCTAGCGTGTCTACCAATTTCACCACTCTCGCAGTGAAGCATAAGCAGAAACCCGGGATACAACCCGTTACTGTCTATGATCGCGGCTTTCTGCAAGGAAATTAGCCTGATAATATACTTAATTTTACCTGTTTTTTCAATGTTTGGCCATCTTTGTCATTTTCATGCAATGCCTGTTTTTCAATTACTTTTTGATTGGTTATTTTTTATCGTCATAACAGCCTGTAATCGTATCCTCAGTTAATTACTGTATGAGCATGAAACACATCTTTGTGTATGTCACCGCATCCAATCGCAACGAAGCGGAGACCATAAGCGAAGCGATCATTCGAGAACGCCTGGCAGCTTGCACCAACATTATTGAAAACATGTCAGCACTTTTCTGGTGGGAAGGTTCCGTTCAGCAGGAAAAGGAGGTGGTGTTGGTGGCCAAAACCACGGCAGACACATTCCCCCTTTTATCCTCCCGTATAAAAGAGCTTCACAGCTATGATTGCCCCTGCATCGTCGGTTTACCCATCGCCATGGGCAATACCGATTATCTGAAATGGATCGATGAGGAGGTCCGCCCGGAAGTTGACCGCTAACAACCTAACCCGCCTCTCCCGTGTCTGTTATAAAAGTCAACAAAAAAAAGCACATCTACTGGGCTGAGATAAATCGGCCCGAATCCAACAATTCCATTGATTATGAGGTCATGGAAATGCTGGAAAACCTGCTTGATGAGATTGAAAAGAAGGATCATATTCGTGTGCTGATTCTCAGCGGTTCCGGCCACCGGTTTTTTGCCTCCGGCGGCAATATCAAGGCGTTTGCAAAGCTGAAGAGCAAAGACGAAGGCCGGCATATGGCGGAACGCATGGCGGCTATCCTGCACCGGCTTGAAACCGGGCGCTTCTGGACCATGGCATGTATCAACGGAGAAGTATACGGTGGCGGTTGCGAGCTGCTGCTTGCCTTCGACTTCGCCATTGCCAGCAAAACCGCAACATTTGCTTTCACTCAGGCCAGCTTCGGAGTGCCGCCCGGGTGGGGAGGCATCACCCGGCTGGTGGAACGGGTCGGACGTTCGCGGGCTCTTGAGTGGCTTGGAAGCAACCAGATCATCAGCTCCGAGGATGCGGTCAATACCGGGCTTATTAACAAGCTTTCCATAACATCCGAACTCCGGAGAAATACCTGGGAATGGGCCCTTGAACTCTCGTGGATCGAACCGGATCTGATCGAAGAGCTGAAGGCCGGAACGCTCTACTCGGTTGACAGTTCGCGGAAAAAATCGTTTGAACGTGAACTGGACCGTTTCGCACATTTCTGGGCGAGTCCCCAGCATCACAAAAGGGTGGCCGATTTTCTGAAACGATCACGATAACAAACCGGAGATTTCTGCAATCAAATCTTTTACAGCTTTTTCAACCGGACCCGGGTGCCATGCTCCTGCAGCATTGAAATGACCTCCGCCGTCAAATTGCCGGGCCACATGGTTCAGATCCACAAGTGATTTCCCTCTCAGACTGATCTTGACCCGGCCTTCCCGCTCGTAAAAAAGCACGGATACGACCACACCGCGGATACTCAGCGGATAGTTGACAAACCCTTCGAGATCATTCTGTGAGCATCCGTTTTCCGACATCAATTTCTCCGTCACCTCCATCACGGCAACTTTTTCATTGCAAAACAGCCGGATTCCCTTGAGGGTTGTGCCAAGCAGGTGGTATTCCGACAAAGTTCTGTCATCGTAAATACGGCTGTAGATTTCACCGGGACGTATACCTCCGTATTTAATGATATTGCCTACGGCAAAATGGGTGGCCTCTGTTACGGTATCAAAGCGAAAAGATCCCGTATCGGTTACTATTCCTGTGTAAAGCGCCTCCGCAGCCTCTTTTGAAATGGCTTCCGGTCCCGTCTCTTCAAAAAGGGTGTAAACCAGGTATGCTGTTGAGCTCGCGCCGCTGTCCCACAGCATTTCACTGAACATTCCCTCAGGTGGATCCAGATGGTGATCAATCAGGCAGAGCGGTTTACCGGTTTTACTGAAGTACTCTGCCATATTTCCAAACCGCAAGGGGTCGTTGCCGTCGATAAACAAGATGGCATCGCACTCATCCAGAAGCTCTTTAGCGGGCCTCCGGATTTTTTCCTGGCCGGACAACCATGTCAGATTGTCGGGAACCGGGTCATCATTGAACATCAACGGCTCGATACCCCGGTTTTTAAACCAGAAATAGAGTGCAATCTGAGATCCGATTGCGTCGCCATCCGGTCCGATGTGAGATATGAGAGCCGGTTTTTCAAGTTTTGCCAAAGCTTCGGCAAATTTCTTTACCATCTTGCGTATTTTGGTTGCTGACTTATCTTCCTGCATCTTTCACCTGTTTCATTTTACTGCAGTATTCAACGGCAGATCATCCAATGCATAGTATCACGTTTTCCGACAACTTTTCAAAACAGCTGAATTTATATCAAAATCATGCGAATCCTGATCGTTGCCAATGGTAAAGAACCCTCTGTGGAACTGCTGGGTTCCCTGCACAGTGCCTGCAACCGGTTTATCGCAGCCGACGGTGGCGGTAATGTTGCTATCCGGATGGGATACCATCCGGATGTGGTCATCGGTGACATGGACAGTTTCCGTCATACGGATGCGTATCGCGGCAAGCTGATCCACGAGCCGGACCAGGAAACAAATGACCTTGAAAAAGCACTCCGTTTCGCCCAAAAAAACCAGGCCGGCCGGGTGGATGTGGTTGGCGCAACGGGAGAGCGGATCGATCACACGCTTAAAAATCTTTCGGTACTGCAACAATTTGATCCCTGTTTCAATCAACTCGCTTTTTTCGACGACCGGCTTTTCAGCCGTATCATCCCCCGGGATTTTTCTTTATCTCTGCCGCCAGGGCATCTGGTCTCACTTTTCCCTCTCTCCGGGAAAGTGGAGGGCATCATCACGGACGGGCTAAGATATCCGCTTCGCGATGAATCTCTTGAGAACGGACGTCGTGACGGATCTTCCAATGAAACGCTGAGTGGTGAAATCCGCATCCGTCACCGTACGGGTGCCCTCCTGTTCATGACGGCAATCACCGATCAGCTTCTCTGAGTTGTGTTGATGATATTTGAACTATTTGAGATATCTGACACTTCTGTAACGCTTAACGCCATTTCCTCCGGCTTTAACCATCTGAATCGTGCACTGGATTGACGGTATCATTATCGCCTTCTATTTTGCCTTGCTGATATTTATCAGTTTCTACAAACGGCAGAAAAACGAATCCGAAAGCAGCTTTTTGCTATCCGGACGCACACTCTCGCTCCCCGCCTTTGTTGCCACGCTGGTATCGACCTGGTATGGAGGGATTCTCGGAGTTGGGGAGTACAGTTTTCAGTTTGGTGTATCGCAATGGGTTTTGTTCGGAGTACCCTATTATATCTTTGCACTGCTTTTTGCAGTATTCCTGGCTGGTCGCATCCGGGAAAACAAGGCACTTACCATTCCCGAGGCACTTTCAAATACGTACAATCGTAAAACCGGCACGGTTTCTTCCGTCATCATATTCATGCTGGTGAGTCCGGCTCCCTATATCCTGATGCTCGGTCTCCTTTTCCAGTTTTTCACAGGTTCTGAGGTCAACATCCTTATTTTTGCATCTCTCACAGCCCTGTTTTCCGTCTTTTATGTGAGTATTTCAGGATTTCGCGCCGTCATTCGGACCGATGTGCTCCAGGTTGTATTGATGTACGCCGGTTTCGCTGTGCTGCTGGTTCTTGCCATCCGTTATGCAGGCACCCCTTTCCAGGTTTGGAATGCGCTGCCGGATACGCATCAGGCGCCTTTGGGTGGTCACAGCATCCAGTATCTGCTCGTCTGGTTTTTTATTGCTCTGTGGACCTTCGTCGATCCTGCGTTTCACCAGCGGGCTGCGGCTGCTAAAAGTCCGTCAACAGCACGAAATGGAATATTCTGGTCTGTCGGCTTCTGGTTCCTTTTTGACTTTTTTACCGTCTCAGCAGGCCTGTACGGTTTTCTGGTGCTCGGAGAGTTGGAAAATCCGATACTGGTCTATCCCGAATTGGGAGCCTATCTGCTGCCGGTGGGGCTCTCCGGCCTCTTTTTCCTGACGCTGCTGGCAACAATCATGTCCACCCTCGACAGCTTTCTTTTCCTTTCAGGACAGACTCTGGGTCGTGATCTGATCGCCCGCTACTGGTGGCCGGATAAAAGCGTGACCATTACCCGCTGGTGCATGCTGCTATCAGCACTGCTTGGTATTCTGCTCATCGTCATTTATCCGAGTGTCATCGCACTATGGTATGTGATAGGTTCGGTTCTGATTCCAGGCCTGCTCTTTCCGGTTCTTGGTGTGTATCTGCCCTTCTTTCGACTCAGCGTACCGGTAGCTGTCTGGGCCCTTGTCCTGCCCTGCACGGTTTCAATGATTTGGCTGATTCTCGGAACCTTGACAGGTGGTGACTTGTATAGTTATGCCTATCTTGGACTTGAGCCATTTTATCCCGGACTGTTTACAGCCATTCTGATTTGGCTCCTTGGCCGGCAAAGTCGTTTTGTCTGACGCTCAGCCGATATCCTTCAACAGATGGGAAAGATTGAGCTTGTGGATGGGTATCAGGTATTTCGACTCGAAAGCATCTTTATGGATACCATATTTACCGGTTCCCCGGAAATCAACAATACAGAACCGGTCTACTACTTTCAGCACCTCTCCGATGCCATAAAACTCCGGGCACGGACCATAATACACCAGGTCCCCGCTGTTCAGGTCGTTGTCAGCGCGTCTGTGAAAAGGCAGGATGACCGGCAAGAGGTCAATGCGATATGGCAGTCGTTTGATTTCCATAAAAAAGTGAGCACAAGATACAAAATTCAATCCTGTTGGCGAATTGAAATTTGCCGCCTGTTTTCGTCCACATGTTTCATTTCCACAATCCAGCATTCATTCGGGAGCAGGGCTTCGATTTTTTCAGGCCACTCGATCAGACATATTCCGTCACTGTAAAGATACTCCTCCAATCCGAGCTCCAGTGCTTCCTGAGGCCCATGCAGGCGATAGGCATCTATATGATACAGCGAGACGTCTCCGGGATATTCATGGATCAGTGAAAAAGTTGGAGACTGCACCGCATTATCAGGGATATGAAATGAGCGGGCCACCCCTTTAACAAAATGTGTCTTGCCCGAACCAAGGTTGCCTTTGAGAAGCACAATATCCCCTGGATTCAGAATGGATCCAAACTGTTCTCCGGCAAGCAGCGTTTCTCCTATTGAGGAAGTAATAAGCTGTTTTATGCTTTTCAATGTTTCCTGATTCCTGATCACCTTCCGGCTTTTTTTCGAGTGTTTGTTAAAACAAACTTGCATTATTTTGGCTGCATGTGAGCCAGCGGCAGGATCATCTCTTCCATGGACGCTCCACCGTGCTGAAAGGTATCCCGGTATTTGTTTTGGTATTTGTTGTAGTTGGTAGGATAGACAAAATAGTAATCCTCAAGAGCAATGATATAATTGGTATTCATGTTGGCTCTTGGCAGAAAATAATCGCCTGGTTTTTCAATGTAAATCGCGGCATTGTCATCACAACGCAAATGACGGCCGAACTTGTACCGGAGGCTTGTGGATGTATCCCGGTCACCCAGGACTTTGGTATCACGCATGGCACGAATGGAACCATGATCTGTTGTGATTATAATATTTACATCCTGTCCTGCCAGCTTTTTGAGCATCTGAAACAGCGAGGAATGCGCAAACCAGGTCCGCGTCAGCTCACGGAATGCCGGAACATCCGGAGCGATCTCTTTCAGGACCTGCGAATCGGAGCGGGAATGGACCAGCGTATCCACAAAATTAATAACAAAAGCGCTGAAGGCCGACTGTGTGTAATTGAGTATCCTCTCCGATATGCGTTTGCCTTCTTCTGTCTGCAGTATTTTTTCATACTTTGGTTTTATGCCGATTTTTTTTCTTTCAAACTGGGCGGCAAGCAATTCTGCTTCATGCTGATTGAGTGAGGTTTCATTCTCATCACTTTGCGTCCACAATTTGGGATAGTGGCGTTCAATCTGTGACGGATAAAGACCGGCAAAAATAGCGTTACGGGAATAGGGTGTTGCGGTCGGCAGAATGGAGTAATAGAAATCCGTATCAATGGTGTAATAGGGTGACAGCATTTGCTCAAAAACAAGCCATTGATCGTATCGCATGCAGTCAATTAAAAAAAGAAATGTACTTTTCCCCTTTTCAATAGTCGGAATTATCACCTCACTCATAAGATCCGGTGATAGCATCGGTCGATCTTCGCGGCTGGATCGCAGCCAGTCGTAATAATCACTATGGATAAACTTGCCGAACTCTGCATTGGCAGTCTGGATCTGATCCTGAAGTACCTGCTGCAACCCCTCTTCCGAGTGTTTAAGCTCCATCTGCCAGTTTGTAAGTTTCCGGTAAATGGTTATCCAGTCATTCCATTCCGGCTGCTCATTGATCATTGCAGTGATCTCGTTAAAACTTCGCAAATAGGACTGCGCTGATTTCTCGTCACGTATCCGGTGCCGGTCCAGAATCCGCTTTACTGTGAGCAAAATCTGGTTGGGGTTAACCGGTTTAATAAGAAAGTCTGATATTTTACCACCGATGGCATCCTCCATGATCTCCTCTTCCTCGCTTTTGGTGATCATGATTACGGGAATACCTGGCTGTTTGCTTTTAAGCTCGGTGAGTGTGGTCAGCCCGTCCATACCGGGCATTTGTTCATCCAGAAAAATAATGTCAAAATTTTGCTTGCTGACAAGAGAGAGGGCATCTTCGCCATTAGTGACCGGTGTTACTTCGTAGCCTTTTTTTTCAAGAAATATGATATGGGGCTTCAGTTGATCAATTTCATCATCGACCCATAGTATGGAAATGCTCATATGTTTTTTCAGATACTGATTTCAAAATTATTTTTTCGGACTCACTGTTATCGGTTGAAATTAGCGTAACAGTGGCACGCTGTTGCAACCGAATAGGTAACGCAGAACCATGTCGGGAAGTACATAACGGGAAGTACGTGTTCGGAAGCATGCATCCGGAAGCACCCCCGGTATGTAACCAATCAGATTTCCTGCCGGTTTTTTTTACTGCCTTTCAATGTTATTGCTGTTCTTCGGGACCTGTCTCCACAATAATGAACTCACGGATGTTTTCCAATGTAACCGGTCCGATGCCCGATACGTTCAGCAAATCTTCGGGTTGCCGGAATGGACCGTTGTTTTCGCGATATTCAATGATTCTTCCAGCGGTAACCGGACCGATGCCCGGAAGGCTTATCAGCTCTTCCACACCGGCCCGCTGAATATTGACTTTACCATCCACACCTTCGTCTGCCACGCTCCCGGAATCTTGTGAGCCGGGGCGGTCC
>SKXL01000135.1 GCA_007128425.1 Balneolales bacterium
CACACTGAACGAACTCACCGAAATTCCGAATGTTCTGGTGGAAACAGCATTCATATCGCATCCGGAGGATGAAATGATGCTTCTGGATCCGGATTATCAGGACAGGATGGCTGAAAAAATCGTAAAAGGGCTCGCGGATTTCTTCTGGAAATACGGCAGCCTTTCGGAAACGTATTCTTCATTGTAAATCGTGGCTGTCTGTGATCACTCGCATCCAGCATCCCTTAAAAAAATATTTATTATTTCGGCATGGATTTATCGCCATTAACAAAAAAAACGCTCCCGGCATTACTCAGCAGAAGCCTATCCACTTTTCCAGACCTTCCGTCACTTGGCTTTGCCGGTGAAAAAAACGGCCACCTATAAGGAACTGGGTGAAAAAATCGAACGAATTTCAATTTATCTTCAGAATAAGGGGGTCAACCAGGGTGACCGGGTAGCCATTCTATGTGAAATCGGACCGAACCGGGGAGCGGCCTACTTTGCCATTGCTTCCATAAAAACCGTCGTGGTCCCCATTCTCAATGATTTTCATCCTTCAGAGATTCACCACATCCTTCGCCACTCCGGCGCATGTGCGCGAATACATCAAAAAACTGCTGGTTTGCTTATGAACGTTCACCCTGCCGTTTTCTTAGAAGCAGCCTTATCTTTCCCGGCTTTTCTGCTGACGGATTCCTTTCTGTCGGAATTATTCCCATCGTATTCACCTGATTCCGAAATCACTTCCTTCTTGCTGAAACTGGAAAACCGTCCCGAAAAATACTCTTTCTCTGTCTCCTCGCGTGTCTTGACTTTGCCAAGCAGATAACCGTAGGGACGCAATGACTCCACCTCGTCGCACACTTCCTTGAGCATGGCCAGTGCGGGGATAAAAAGAATCATACCGGCCAGTCCCCATATTTGCCCGCCAATGAAAATGGCAAGCAGCGTAACCAGCGGGTTCAGGCTCACACGCTGTCCGACGATCATGGGGGTGAACAGGTTGCTTTCAAAAAGCTGTATCACGTAAAAAGAGACCAGCACTGCCACCGGATACCAGATCGAATCCATTGTCAGCAGTGAATAGATGATCGGAAGAATTGACCCGAGGATGGGTCCCAGGAACGGAATGACATTGAGCATGGCTGCAAACACACCAAAGAACAGCGGATGATCCACCCCGATGATCATAAGTGCCAGGCTGTTAAGGACGGCAAGAATACAGATCACGATAAACATTCCGGTAATGTAATTCTGAATCACACTTCGCACTTTATTCAGCACCTTCTCGACCTTGTTGTCACGGTCGGTGCGGGCCAAAGCCATAAGGAAGAAATCCCTCAGAAAATCCCGGTACAACAGAAGCAGAAAAACATAGATCGGGATGAGAAAGAACATGGTCACCGTGGTCGCGGCCGTCATCACACCCCGAGTGAGCGGTTCCACATTCTCCCGAAGAAACGAGATGATGGCATCCTGCGCAGATTCCAGCTGAGCATCAGGCTCCACATCAAGGTAGGCGCTGAAGAACCCGTAGAACTGCTCAAACAGCTCATTAATCCGTTTTTCGATCATCCCGAGGTCCTGCGCAAAATTGATTATCTGATGGTAGAAAAAGAAGATGATGCCGGCCAGGAAAGTGATGCCAAGCAGTACGCTAAGCAATGAAGCGAATATCCGGTGGATACGGTATTTTTCCAGTAAGGATGAGAGCGGTGTGAGTAGGATGGCGAAGAAAACGGCAAATAAAAACGGCACCAGGATGGAACTCGCCTGGATGAGAAATAAGACAAAAAGGGTAAGGCCGGCAAGGATGATTGTCAGCTTGACATACCAGGGCATGGTCAATTCTTTACTCATGGGGCATCTCCGGGGGCGGACAAAAACCAAAGTATGTGGCCGCACCGCGAGCAGACATAATTCTTCGCTTTTTTATTCAGAAAATCAAGCCCGAAAAATGTTGTTGCTCTTGTATTCAAAAGGGCATGACGAATCGTAAACCGGTCATTTTTACAGATCGGGCAAACCAGCGGATTGCCCTTGATCTCAATGGCTGTCGGATGTTCATCGCTCATGATGCCTTAAAATAGGCAAGAAGTGGGTGAGATGCCAAAAATGGCATCAACGTTTCCATGACATATTTTGTCTGTCGATATCCGGCAGCTTCTGGTCGGCATCAATCACAACCTGCTGCACCTGCCTGTCAGGAATGATGATTTCGGTCTCTCTTTTCCCCCGCAGCCAGTCATCCACCGGAATCTTGTACTCAGATTCTTCACCATCCATCCGGGTTACCGTCAGATAAACCGGCATAGGCACCTTGCCCTCGTCACGGATCACTATGCGTGTGCCCTCATCCACATCCTCCACCAAAACGATGGCTTGGTTAAGCACCCAGGTTTCGTAATACCAGCTGTACCAGAACCAGTCCAGATTACGCCCGCTCACCCGTTCAAATGTGCGAAAAAAATCCCACGGATACGCATGTTTGAAGGCCCAGTCATTTATAAAACTGCGATATGCTTCCAGGAAAAGATCCTCTCCCATCAGATGGCGCAATGCAACCAGCACGGTTGCAGGCTTCGGGTAGGATGCAAGCCGGAAATGATCGGCTGAGTAGTGGTAATCGGACCGGCGCATGATCGGGCCCTCATCCCCGCGTCGGGCTGCACTGATATATGAAAACTGCGACCGGCTATGGGATTGCCGCCCCGGGATATATTCATTGGCTGCTTCCGCCGTACTGAATACGGTATTGCCTTCATCAAACCAACTATAGCGGCGCTCATCAGTGCTTACGATCAGCGGGATCCACATGTGGGCCAGTTCATGGGCAGTGACCGAGTAAAGCGCATCCTCGCCTCGCAAATTATAGTCGCCCATCACCGTCATCATCGGATATTCCATACCGCCACCGATGATACCGGCGCCCTCTACGGCAGTCATGTGTGGCCATGGATAGGGAAACCCGGTCAAGTTGGACATAAATGAAATGGCATGCTGCTGGTAGGCCGTAACTTCCGACCAGAGCGGAGCTTCTTCCCGCCAGAATGTGTTGATGACGGTGTAATCGTCGTGACCGTTTCCTGTCAGGTCGCCGACAGCCGTACGGGCGGCATCCCAGTGGGATTCACGCGTGGCACTGAAAGCGACATCCCGGACATTCTGTGCTCTGAAACGCCAGGCCGGCATTCCACTATCTCCCGTGGCACGGACCGTCGGAGCCTGACCGCTCCCGGCCGTATATACCCGTATCGGCTCGTCACTATCTCCGGCCTTTCGCCATCTGGAAAGTACCTCCGGATGAAGTACCTCTTCGGCATTCACAAGCTCACCCGTAGCCATAACAAGCCAGTTTTCGGGTGCGTGAATCGTAAGATTGTAATCCGCAAAACCGTGGTAGAATTCGGCCTGACCCAGATAGGGATCCGGGTGCCAGCCAACAACATCATCATACACAACCATGTGAGGATACCAATAGCCGAGATAGAACAGATTGTCCTCACTGTGCCCCATACGACCACCCGCCCCTCGCTGCGGTATCACAAAATCGTAAACAATATCGATCTGAACCTGCTCTCCGCTGCCAAGGGGCTCGGGCAACCAGAAAAACATTCGAGTTCCATTCACCGTATACCGGTTTCGGGTTACCTGCTCCTCCTTGAATTCTGTACCATTTACAGTTACCCGTTGGAGATTGATTCCTCCGGTAACTTCAGCCGGCCTGTTTCGCACCACCCCCTCGGCGTGATGATTCTGAACCAGCTCAAGATGTACACGTCTGAGGGTGTCGGGTGAATTGTTGTACCAGGTTATCTTTGCCATAGCCGAAAGCTTTCGGGCTTCGGGATCAAGCGTGGCTGTAATATCGTACTCAGCGAACTGCTGCCAGTAGTTTTCACCCGGCTGCCCGTCGGGACTGCGGTTGCCTCGCAAGACAGAAAGCTGATATCCACGAGGGGGAACGATTTCGTAAGGCAGGGGACGCTCCGGCAAGATCTGCTGCCCGTCATCCGGCTCGATGGAAGATTGAAAAAATGCTTCAGGGTCGGTAATGGTGGCAGGTTCCGCTATTCGGATGGATTCGTTTTCCGGTTCAGCGCCCGGGCTCGATTCGCCGGGCCGGGCCTGTCCGAAAGGTGCGGAAAAATGGACGATCACTACTGCAAGCATCAGCAGTGTGGCCGTCTGTTTGTGATATCGCATAAAACAGGTCTTAGCTGAAAAGTTGAAAGTTGCCTTAAAATAACAAATATGACAGGACGAAACTTTTTTTAGTCAACCATTCGATCCGGCTTGTACATAGACTACAAGCTGACGCAAAGATTTTTTTATCATCCAGTGAACCATGAGAAAGCTATGAATACCAATGACGTAATCCCGCGATCATTTTAAGTTTTGCACTTTGTTGACCCCCCCAGAATGCCACCCTGGAAAAAACGTATTTCAGGGTGGTTTTTTTATTCTGATTCGTAGATTTCGTCTGGATCCGTATCCGCCAGGTCCACCAGAAAATCAGCGATGTTTCGCGTGCAGACCTCCAGGAACCGGGCCCCCTTCTCCGCCGTTGCCAGCTTAGGATTTCCGACTCCGGTATCCTCCGTAATCTCGCTCCATTCGCGCGGCGCCCAAACCCAGCCCTCTTTCATGGCCTTGAGGCGGAACTTCCTCTCATGACCGTCCCCGGCTTCCGACAGCGGCCTGACAAGGTCCGGACGGATATGCATCACAGCGCTGGTCTCAAATTCGCCGGCATGATCACCCGGTTCTTCAAAATACGCATTCCAGTCAGCTGCACGGTACCAGTCAGCCGTCAGAAGCAGCAGTTCAAGCTCCGCCTGCAGTTCGCGGATCATCTGGCGAAAGTTGTTTCCGCCGTGTCCGTTAAGTACAACAAGTTTACGCACTCCCTGTCCCTCCAGCGAACGGGCAATATCACCCAGCACCGCTTCCTGGGTGGATGGATTCATATTGATGGAGAAGGGCAGATCCAGCATGCCGGTCTGCACTCCAAAGGGTACGGTCGGAAGGATGGCAACCCGGGCCCCTTTCTCCCAGGCCAGTCGCCCAGCCTCCGCGGCAACATATCCGCACTCGATATTATCGGTGGCATAAGGCAGGTGATAATTGTGAGGCTCGGTAGCACCCCAGGGGAGAACGGCCACTTCGTAGATGTATTCCTGAATGGTTTTCCAGTTCGCTTCGGCTATCAGCCAGGGTTTTTCGGTCATGATGGTACGATATGAATCAGTTATCTGGATAATATTCACCCTTGAATATACATGGTTCCACCGAAATCGTCACTTTTTCCTACAATTCCTGCAACCTGGACAACCACTTGTCGGTCGCACGGACGATCTCACCAACATACCGGGTCAGATCGTGAATGTCGCAAAACTCCCTGGTTTCGAGATGGATGTCCTTGATTGAAATCAGCATGGTATGAAGTTTGGATTGATTATTACAGGTTGATAAAATTAAAATAAGGTGGCAGCCATAGTCTACGGAACCAAAATAGAACATTCACACAACGACTCAAATAAATAAAACCATCACCTGTATTAGGTATGATTACTTACCGAATTCAGATACCTGACAGGGCTTGACAACGGCGTTACTTTCCCGGTTCGCAACAAAAATTTTGTATGCAAAACAACGGTTGACTATATTTAAGTGCTTCGTATTTAAAGCGTTGGTGTATAAAAATATATTTTTTTGTTGTGAAGTAAATATTGTTATTTCTGCGTTTACCGGCTGATGGATGATTACGGCCGGAATCCAAAATACAGTCCATCCGGATATTTGCAACCGGATTGTAACCATCTATTTAAATCTCATTTATGAGCATACCTTGTGAATCTGAAATCAATGCCTTCATGGAGGAAGTGGAGGCAAAAAATCCCAACGAATCAGAGTTTCTGCAATCGGTGAGGGAAGTCGCCGAGATCACGATTCCGTATATCGAGAAACACCCCGTATACAAGGAAGCTAACATTTTGTATCGCATGGTCGAACCCGAACGCGTGATCATGTTCCGGGTGCCCTGGGTTGATCGTACCGGCCGTATCCAGGTCAACCGCGGCTATCGGGTCCAGTTCAGCTCAGCCATCGGGCCCTATAAGGGAGGGTTGCGCTTTCACCCTTCTGTCAACCTCAGCATCCTGAAATTCCTTGGATTTGAGCAAATTTTCAAAAATGCCCTGACCACCCTGCCTCTCGGTGGTGCCAAAGGCGGAGCCGATTTCGACCCCAAAGGAAAATCCGATCGCGAAGTAATGAAATTCTGCCAAAGTTTCATGACCGAGCTGCACCGGCATATCAGCAAATACACCGACATTCCTGCAGGAGATATCGGCGTTGGCAAACGGGAAATTGGCTATCTTTTTGGTCAGTACAAACGTATGGAAAATGAGTTTACCGGTGTGCTCACCGGTAAGGATCTCAATTGGGGAGGCTCACTCATCCGACCGGAAGCAACCGGCTATGGTACCGTTTATTTCATGGTTGAAATGCTAAAAAAAGCCAAAGAAGATTTCGAGGGAAAGCGGGTGGCCATCTCCGGTTCCGGTAATGTTGCTCAATTTGCAATAGAAAAAATCATCGAGCTGAAAGGTAAAATCCTGACGGTATCCGATTCTTCAGGTTACGTCTATGCCAAAGACGGTTTCACAACCGACCATCTGAAATTTATGATGGAACTCAAGAACAAGGAACGGGGCCGGGTCAGTGAGATGGCGGACAAATTCAGTGAACTTGAATATTTCGAGAACGAACCTGCCTGGAACCTACCCTGCGAGGTGGATATGGTCATCCCTTGTGCAACACAAAACGAACTTGATGAACAGCATGCACAAAATCTGATTGAAAAAGGGGTGCGTTTTGTCGGTGAAGGTGCCAATATGCCGTGCACCACTGATGCGGTTCACCTGTTCCAGGAAAAAAAGGTTCTTTTCGGACCCGGTAAGGCGGTGAATGCCGGCGGAGTTGCTGCATCCGGACTCGAAATGGCACAAAATGCCCTGCAGCTGAGTTGGGAAAGAGGTAAAGTGGAAGAAAAACTGCTCTTCATTATGAAGAATATCCACGCTCAATGCGTCCATTACGGTGAAGACAAACACGGCGAGATAGATTATGTGAAAGGTGCAAACCTGGCTGGTTTTGTCAAGGTGGCCAATGCCATGATTGACCAGGGTGCGGTTTGAGCAGACAGCGTGTCTAGCGGTCCGGGTGTATAGGAGGGGGTTTCGTTATAAAACGTGTGGTAGCACAAGACGGGAATGGTCCAGCCTGTTGCAACGATGTCTTATAATACCCCAACAACTATGATGGAAAAATGGCATTATTATATATAGTTATTGAAATATAGATATATATTAATTATCTTCGATTTTTCGTTGTATGAAGGGAAGCAATATTGCAAATAGCGTAACAGCCCTGTCATTTATTGAAAAGTCTAAAAAATGCTCCCCACCGAAGTTCAGAATTGGGTTAAATTATTAATCCCATGAATGCTGTACCCGTCCACCCGCGAAACACGGATCTGGTGGGACTTCAAGGTGCATGGCCTCAAACAGCTGTACCGTCACGTGATGATAAACGGATACGTCTGAATCGTGGATGGATACGCCTGAATCGTGGATGGATGCGTCTGAATCGGGACGCTAACTGCCTGTTCGAAGTCCATTAGTAACGAATAGGTGAAAATTCGTAATTTGAGTCCGTCAGCAGGGATGCTATCGCATCTTGAAACCACCCCTGCGCACAGAGACCTTGCAACTCACGGCCCGAATTACAAATCCATGTACTTCAGCACAACCGACGACAGCCTCGACCTCCAGAAGATCCAGGACGACATCACCTACTTGCGAAACTGCTTCATCGACATGCTCCGCGACCTCGGGGAGCAAGATGTGATCAGGCAACTCGAGGGTGACCACAATGCCGCAGCTGATCCCGATAAACTGAGCAAGGCCTTTTCACTTTATTTCCAGCTCATCACTATCGTGGAGGAGAATGCCGCCGTCCAGCTTCGAAGAAAACTCGAAAACGAGCACGGTCAAGGGCGTATATCAGGTTTGTGGGGTCGTATTCTGACAGACCTGAAAAAGCAGAACCGCACTGCCGAAGAGATAGCGGCCGCATTGCCGGATATCCGCATTGAGCCGGTACTGACCGCACACCCAACCGAATCCAAGCGTTCCACTGTCATCGACCAGCTCAGAGCCATCTATCTGCTCATGGTGAAACGGGAAAACCAGGTCTGGACAGAAAATGAAAAGGAGCAGATCACCGAAGAGATCCGGGTTGCGCTCAGCCGACTCTGGAAAACGGGACAGGTCTTCCTGCAAAAACCGTCAATCCACGATGAGCTGAGAAACATCATGCACTATCTGAAAAACGTTTTCCCGGTAGTGCTGCCACTGCTCGACCAGCGCCTTCGCGATGCATGGGAATACACCGGCTTTGATCCGGCACTCATTGAAAACCGGGATCAGCTGCCTGTAATTTCTTTCGGGAACTGGGTCGGGGGCGACAGGGACGGGCACCCGTTCGTGACCGATGAGGTCACCAGAAAAACACTCTTTGAGCTCAAAAAAGAGGCTCTCGGACAGATTCGCACCGATCTCATCACACTTGCAAGAAAAATAAGCATCTCCTCGCACGAGGTCACCGTGCCGGATTTCTTCAGCAAGAAACTCGAGCAACTTCGCAACATTGCAGGAGATGCCGGCATGGAGGGATGGGAGCGCAATCCCAATGAACCATGGCGTCAGTATGTTAACCTCATGCTGGTCCGAATGCCGGTGGATGAATCCGGCCACCTCATTGAAGACCCTGCCGCCGAACGGTACTACAAGCGGGCCCAAGAGGTTCAGGAAGATCTTACTGTTCTGGCCGACTCCCTGGTTGAAATCAATGGCCGGCGCATTGCCAAGTCAGATATTGAACCGCTGGCCCGGAAAGTCGCCACCTTTGGTTTTCACATGGCATCGCTGGATATCCGGCAAAACAGCCGGTTTCACGATGCGGCACTTTCGCAGCTTATGCAGGCCGCCGGAGTGGATGATGCAGAACATTTTGCTGACTGGCCCGAACAGCGCCGCCTTGACTTTCTGAACAACGAATTGCAGACGGCACGTCCATTCGTACGGCATCGTCATGGACTCGGCAACGAAGCAGACGCCGTCCTGGCCTGCTACCGTGTGCTCTACCAATATGCCCGGCTGTATGGCACCAAGGGAATTGGCGCACTGATCGTGAGCATGACCCGCAGCCTCTCCGACCTGCTTGTGGTCTATCTGCTGGCCCGGGAAGCCGGACTGATGATATCGGGAAAGGATGGACTTGCCTGCTTTTTCCCGGTTGTGCCCCTGCTCGAAACCATCGAGGATCTGGAACGCGGCCCGCAGATTCTTGATGATTTTCTGTCCCACCCGGTCACCCGGAGAAGTCTGCAACTGCAAAAAATCCTTTCAGACGGCCGCACCCTCACCCGTGATGCCCTCATCCCCCTGGAGTCGGTTCAGGCCGATGATGCGGCTTCAAAGCCGGAAACATTGAAAAGTTCCGGAAACCAGGCAACCGGACTGAGCCAGCAGGTGATGATAGGCTACAGCGACAGCAACAAGGATGGAGGCATCCTCGCCAGCTTGTGGAGCCTCAATATTGCACAACGAAAACTCAGCAACACCGGCAAAAAGCACGGAATCCGCATCCGTTTCTTCCATGGACGCGGCGGAACGATAAGCCGCGGGGCCGGACCGACCCACCGGTTCATCGCCGGCCTCCCGGCCGATACCATTCAAGGTGACATGCGTCTGACCGAACAGGGCGAGGTCATCTCCCAGAAATATGCCAATAAAATTACGGCCCTCTACAACCTGGAACTGCTCCAGGCAGGCACCGCCGGACTCACCCTGGGCGCATTCGACATCTCATCATCAAAGAACACCGGATCAGCCATCGCCACCAGCGATCTGTACGACAAGCTCGAACCCATCATCACCCGACTGTATGATTACAGCCTCAACAGCTACCAGGACCTGGTGCGATCCGACGGTTTTGTTTCGTTCTTTTCCCAGGTCACGCCAATCGATATCATCGAAGCAAGCAGCATCGGATCACGTCCCGCACGACGCACCGGCAAGCGAACGTTTGAGGACCTGCGCGCTATCCCCTGGGTCTTCAGCTGGAGCCAGTCGCGCTTCTTTCTCACCGGCTGGTATGGAGTCGGTCACGCTCTTGAAAAACTGCAGCAGACCCATCCGGACGAATTCGACATCCTCAAGACACACGCTATTGAATTCATGCCTTTCCGGTATATCATCACCAATGCATCCTCGGCTATCGCCCTCACGGATACGGAAATCATGCAATGGTACTCGGAGCTTATGGATGATGCCTCACAGGCCTCACATTATCTCGACACCATTACCGCAGAGTATCATCGCACCCGAAACATGCTCGAACTGCTCTACGGTCACGAGTTGCGGGCCCGGCGCCCCCGCATGTACACCATGATTGGCTTCCGCAATGAACACCTGCGGCTGCTCCACAAAATGCAGATCAGGCAGCTCGGAACATGGCGCGAACTCAGGCAGAGCAACGATCACGAAAAAGCAGATGAGTTGCTTCCGGATATGCTGCTGGTGCTGAATGCCATAGCGGGCGGACTGGGAACTACCGGATAAACGCAATTCCCTCATCGCCCTTTTCCATCTTGACTATTTCTCCCGGTTATATATAAACTGATGGTATTCCCGTTTTCATTATTCGGGGTATCCGTAACGTGAGATTTCGGTCATCATGCGATTTCCGTTAATCCATGCTTCCATGCCGTTTTTTATGGCACTTGCGATTGTCCTTAAAACAGGACCGGTGACGAATCTTGCTTCCACGATGTTGGAAACAGGTCAGCTGCCGGAAACCCCCTATATCTCCCGGGTAGAGGCCCCCGAACTGAATCCGGGTTCCGCGTCAACACAGCAAGGCATACCTGACCGGCAGCTTGCGTTACCAAATATCTGCGAAACACACGCCGATACGTTCAAAACGGTGGACAAGTTGCTTGAAGCCGGTCGATGGACCGATGCTGAAGTCAAGATACATCAGATTCGTGCAGATGAGCCCACGTGTCCATTGACCACTTTTTACCTTGGAAGAATCCATTATTACCGGAAAAATGATCGGCAGGCACTTGCTCTTTTCAATGATTTGGCCGAGCGCCATCCGGATATCCATCAGACCTACCATTACCGTGGCCTTATATACAGTGAATGGGGTCTCCACACCGTAGCACTTGAGGAGTTTGCAAAAGTAATGTTGGTAAATCCGACCATCGGATCGGGATACTTCTTCCGTTACATCCGCCCATTTCTGGAAAAAGACGGTAGGCTGATCCCTGCCCACAGCGACTCAGTCATGCTGTATATCACTTCACCAGCTGCAAGGGCATTGTCAAAGGGTCTTCTTGCCTATTTTAAGGATGACTACGCAACAGCAGTTGCAAATTTCAGAGCAGTGATCGCCGCCGAACCGGAACACACAGGCGCCTGGCTGTATGCCGGTCTATCCCACGATCACATGAGAGAGTCATTGCAAGCTCTGCATTGCTACAACCGGGCCATTGCCCTGGATGATACCTATGCAAGGGCGTATCTGATGCGCGGACTGACAAAAATCAATCAGGGAAACTGGTACAGGGGGTGCAGAGATTTAAGGAAGGCACATGAACTTGAGCATCCTGCTGCGGACATGGCAGTTCGAAATTTTTGCAGAAGAAAGCATTTTCAGTAAATTATAAGGATTTATTTCCACGTTCTTGGAGAATTGAAATTGTATTTCCTTTATATGCATTCCATTTTTCATGAACCAAACCGACTCAGCTATCTACCATGAGAACCCTCACCGCCTTTATTGCCCCTCTGATACTATCCTTTGTATTTGTAATGGGATGCAAGCAGTCCGAATCTGTTCATAATGCGACCGGAGCAACAGATTCTGCTCAAAATTCCGCTGCCACTGCAGATCTCTCATCAGAACGCGTATCCACCATTTCCCCTTCATCTGCGACCCTGCTGGATTATCCCGAAACGCGAATAAGCGAGCACGTGGATGAGTACTTCGGAACCAGAGTGCCTGATCCCTACCGCTGGCTCGAAGATGACCTCTCCGATGAAACCGCGGACTGGGTACAGGCTCAAAACGAGGTTACCTTCCACTATCTGAATCAAATTCCGTTTCGTGAGCAGATCCGCGAGCGACTCACCCAGGACTGGAATTACGAACGACTCTCCGCCCCCACCCGCCATGGCGACTACTACTACTTTTCACGAAACGACGGCCTGCAGAATCATTCGGTTATCTACCGCGTTTCAAAACCGGGTGATGAGCCCGAAGTCTTTCTTGACCCCAACACATTCTCCGAAGACGGTACTACCTCGCTTGCCGGTCTCAGTTTCACCCAGGACGGTAACAGGGCAGCTTACATGATCTCCGAGGGCGGGTCGGACTGGCGAAAAGCAATCGTTATGGACACCCGAACCATGGAACAGATCGGTGATACACTTATCGATATCAAGTTTTCAGGCATCTCATGGTATGGAAACGAGGGCTTCTACTACAGCAGCTACGACAAGCCTGACGGTAGCCAGCTCTCGGCCATGACCGAACTGCACAACCTCTATTACCATCGTATCGGCACATCACAAACCGATGATGCACTGGTATTTGGCGGTGAGACAACACCCAG
Source organism: Balneolales bacterium (assembly GCA_007128425.1). GTDB lineage: Bacteria > Bacteroidota > Rhodothermia > Balneolales > Natronogracilivirgulaceae > SKNL01. Next base: position 12,734 of record SKXL01000135.1, read on the forward strand.
AAGGTACATTTATGGCGGCATATCGGAAGATCAACGATATCTGATCATTACCGCTGCTGTAAGCACTTTCGGAAATGAATTATACATACGTGACTTGCACCGCGAAAACAGCCGCTTGCTCGCCATTGTTGACCATTTCGATAACGAAAACCGGATTGTTGACACCGACGGTGACCGGATTCTGATCCATACCAACCTGAATGCTCCCAACTACCGGCTGGTCGAGGCGAATATAAATAACCCCGCACCGGATAACTGGATTGATGTTATTCCTGAAACCGATCACGTATTGAATGTAAGCACAGCCGGTGGTTATCTGTTTGCCGGCTACCTCATCGACGTGCAAACCCGTATCAGCCAATACGATCTCAATGGAAATCATGTGCGGGATGTAAAACTGCCGGCCATTGGTACGGCGAGCGGTTTTTCAGGTAAACATGCCGACACGACGCTTTACTATACCTTCACTTCATTCACATACCCGTCCACCATATTCAAATATGACATTCGTGGCGGTCAGTCGGAACTTTACTGGACACCAGACATTGCATTCGATCCGGAAGCATACATAACCGATCAGGTTTTCTATGAAAGCAAGGATGGCACCCGGATCCCCATGTTTATTACATACAAAAAAGGTCTTGAACGGGACGGAAGCAACCCCACTTATCTTTTTGGATACGGAGGGTTCAACGTAAGTCTGCGTCCATCATTCAGCATCGCGCGGCTGGTCTGGCTGGAAAACGGCGGCATATATGCCCAGCCCAATCTGCGAGGCGGCGGTGAATACGGTGAACGCTGGCATCTGGACGGCACGCGTAAAAACCGGCAGAATGTCTTCGACGATTTTATTGCAGCCGGAGAGTTTCTGGTGGATAACGGATACACCTCCCACGATCGACTTGCCATTGCAGGCGGATCAAATGGCGGACTGCTGGTCGGTGCTGTAATGACTCAGCGTCCGGATCTGGCTGCCGTTGCTTTTCCTGCAGTGGGAGTCCTGGATATGCTTCGCTACCATACCTTTACCGCAGGGGCCGGCTGGGCTTTTGACTACGGTACCTCAGAGGAGAGTGAAGAGATGTTCCGGTACCTTCTTGGGTATTCACCGGTACACAATGTCCGGGAGAATGTCGTATATCCCTCCACCATGATTACTACCGCTGATCACGATGACCGCGTTGTACCCGCTCACTCTTACAAATTCGCAGCGGAACTGCAATTGAAACATACCGGAGACAACCCGGTTCTGATCCGCATCGAAACACGCGCGGGTCATGGAGCCGGTCGAACCACCGAATCCATTATCAATGAGTGGGCTGATCGATACGCATTCGCCTGGTTTACCATGGGGGTTAACCCCTTTCAATAATAACCGATATGATGCCCTTGCCCGCCATGTAGAATTTACTCATCCTTCATCTTCAATCGTACCACCATTTTTCATATCTTGGACCTTGCCATCTAAAATGCACATTTTGGTGCATTAGAAATGCATCTGAATTGAAATGACGACCTGTTCCTTCTGCAACTGAGTGTCAGAATCATAGTTCAGGTGCCTCCGGTGCATTAAATCCAAGCGATTATCTGCAATGAAATTTGTAAAAACCTGGAGATGGTTCGGACCTTCCGATTCCATCACACTCAACCATATAAAGGAAACCAACGTAACCGGTATCGTTACGGCGCTCCACCATCTTCCAATCGGTGCCGTCTGGCCGCTGAATGAGCTTGCTGAGCGAAAAAAAAGTATTGAAAAATCCGGCCTGATCTGGTCTGTCGTTGAAAGTATTCCGGTTCATGAGGATATCAAACGAAGGACCGGCAAGTACCGGGAATATATTGAAAACTACAAGCAGTCTATCGCAAATCTCGGGAAGTGCGGCATCCCTGTTCTGTGTTACAATTTCATGCCCGTACTCGACTGGACCCGGACCGACCTGGATTACGAAACCCCCAGCGGATACACCTCGCTTCGATTTGACGAATCAGAACTGGCCGCTTTTGATATTCACATCCTGAAACGTCCGGGCGCAGAAAACGATTATTCTGATGAGATTCTTCAATCGGCCGGGAAGCTTGCCGGTAAAATGGAGGCCGGAAAAGAAGAATACCTGAAAAAGAATATCCTGGCGGGACTGCCCGGATCGGAAGCCGGGTATACGCTTGATGAATTTCAGAAGCTGCTGGATTCCTACAGGGAAATAAGTGATGCAGCGCTGCGCGACAACCTCTACCATTTTCTGCGTGAAATTATACCCGCAGCCCAGGAAGCCAACGTAAAACTGGCCATTCACCCGGATGATCCTCCTTTCCCGCTTTTCGGTCTGCCAAGAGTGGTGAGTACCGAAGATGATGCACGAAGAGTGACCGAGGTCATCGATACTCCCGTCAACGGTCTTACGTTCTGTACCGGTTCCTATGGTGCCAGTGCAGATAATGATGTGGTCGGCATGTCAAAACGTCTGGCACATCGCTTCAACTTCCTGCATCTTCGGAATGTACACATCGAGCACGGCCGCACGTTTCATGAGGCACTTCATATCAAAGGAAGTGTGGATATGGAACGGGTTATCTACAACATTATCCTGGACCAGGAGCGCAGAAAAAAAGAGGGAAGAACCGACCTTGCCATACCGTTCCGGCCCGATCACGGCCACAATATACTGCGAAGCAACGTTATGCTGGAAACCGCGCCGGGATATTCCTACATTGGACGTCTGCGCGGACTGGCTGTCATCCGTGGCGTGGAAATGGGAATACGCGCGGCATTGAAATTTCAAAGAGAACACTCCGCCGGTACTCAAAACTGATTATTCAAAACAACTAATGTAACCATGAGTGAGGATTTTCTGCGAATTGCGATTATAACAGGAGCCACATCCGGTATTGGAGAAGCCACAACAAGAGCACTACTACAAGATGGGTTCGGCGTTGTAGGTAACGGACGCAATGAAAAAAAGCTCCGGCAGATGGAGAAGGAATTTGGAAAAGCGTTTCACGGGGTCGCCGGGGATGCCACTGACGAACAAGTCATCGACAGCCTTTTTCCTGCAGCGGAAAAACATTTTGGTCGTCCGGCCGACACGGTAGTCGCCAATGCAGGCCGCGGGCTGGGAGGTACCGTTTCTACCGTTGACATGAAGGAGTTTCGTGAAGTTCTTAACATCAATGTCACTGGCACGGTTTATCTGCTCAAGATAGCTGCCGAAAAACTGGTAGCTCTTCAGGATGGCGTCTACCCTGATTCCGCAGCCGACATCGTGATCCTGGGATCCACTGTGGGTCGAAACATTTCCCCCTTCAGCACGGCATACGGCTCCACAAAATTTGCCGTTCACGCGCTGGCCGAAGGACTCCGCCGCGAAATCGGTCCCAAAGGGGTGCGGGTTACGCTGGTTGAACCGGGTATCGTAGTAAGCAAATTTCAGGAAACGGCCGGGTACACCCACGACATGGTCAAAAATTTCCACTTGAAATTCGGGCCGTTGCTCTACGGTTACGATGTCGCGGACGCGATCCGCTATGTGGTCTCGCGTCCGCCCCATGTGCATATCGGTGATTTCGTCATCCGTGCAACGCGGCAGGATTATCCATAAACCACACGCGTTGCGGCTAAACCTTGAGGGTCTCGCTCTCCGCTTTTCTGCCAATGGCATCTACTGCAGCAATCGAGATCAAGCCACCGGCTGCATCGGTATCCAGCGCACAGCGAAACGGATCCTCCAGAGAAACCTGCGGCAAATGAGGAATGGTCTTCACAAGCTTGCCGTCGTGCATCACTTCATATTTGACAATCGGCTCGTTGCCGGCATAGGCCGAATCCCAGCTGAGTCTGATTTGGTCATCTTTGACCACTTTTACATTTCGTGGTGCCGTGAGGCCTTTGTCCGCCATCTGAAAATAATTTGTTTCACCGTCACGTACACGTAATCCCAGTTTTTCAATTTTACGGCGCTGCTCTTCGGTCAATGCATCCGGCGAAATTTGCGCCGCATAGAAATTCTGGACAAGCTGGCATTTAAGCGGATTCTCATCAATGTGACCAATGCCGACAATGAGTGTATCCACACCCGGTGTAGTGAGAGCATGTTCAATCAACGGTTTGCTGGGCAGAGCATCAACACCTACACTGCGGACCACGTCCTCGGGAGCGCGGGACCATCGTGGCTCCTTCCCATACATCACTCCATCGGCAAACACTTTCATTCCGACTACTCCGATATCTTTTGCCTTTGCAACAGGAATAACATTGTGCTGCATGTTCAGGTATCTGCGGTCATTGACGTTGATCGAAACCAGCATGCCTTCGAGCAGATCGTATTTGTCGCGCTGGATCATCTCCATCATGGCCGGAGCGGATAAGTGCCCGGAAAATCCGATATGCCGAATCAATTTCTCATGCCCGGGATTGAGTCCCGTGATATTGGTGCCGTCACGGAAATCACGCAGCGCCACGAGTGCACCAAAATTTCCATCCGGGTCAAGATCATCCTCCAGCCCTTTGTAAACTACATCCACCTCCTCGAAACTGACCAGGTTATGAATCATCACCATGTCCAGATAAGCGCCCTTGGGATAATTGCCTTTCCCGTCTCCGAACATCTGAGAAAGTGACCTTTTGACATCACCGACCGCACCCTCGCTGAGATCTCCGTTGGTGGAAGCCCTGACATTCTCCAACCTTGGAAAACCACCTTTGGCCCAACGGATCATGGTTTTGGTAGTCAGGAAGATGGACGTTCGCAGGTTCTCATCGTATCCTGCCCGTCCGGGTATCAGATTCAGCTTGTCGAAGGCCTTGCCAAAATTGGTCTGGCTGGATCCGTAGACGTTCGAAGTATCGAAATAATTGACCTTCAGGTCAAAGGCCTTGAGAATGATGGCCACCGGATCCATACCCTCCGGAGTCCACTGGATGGAGGACTGGCCACCCAGCCCAAGTGTACTGACATTAAAGCCGGTTTTTCCGAACCTTCGTTTCATAGGCTCAGGGAAGCTGGTACTACCGGCTGCCAGGCCCGGCAATATTGCCACACCTGCAACGGCAGCAGCCGAGAGCTTCATGAACTTTCGCCTGGAGAGCGGATTCCGGGTATGAACGTATTTTGACATATCAGGCAACTTCGACAGTGAGCTCCTGGATCAGGCTTCGTGATACATCGGCCCCCGCTTTCGAGGTAACCGCATTTCCAACTTCAACAGGAAAACGAAAAATTCTATAAAAAGAATTTAGCTGATAGCTAACTCCGTGTCAACCTGTGAACGATCTCACCATCCGGCCGGGCCAGCTCAATTTGGAGCGGCATTTTACCGGCGGCGTGTGTTGAGCAGCTCAGACAGGGATCGAATGCCCGGATTACAGCTTCCACCCGATTCAGCATTCCCTCCTTGATCTTTTCACCTTTCACAAAATGCCTGGCAACCTGCATGATGCCATGGTTCATGGCCATGTTATTATGCCCGGAGGCGATAATCAGATTGGCCCACTGCATCACACCATATTCGTTAACTTTATAATGGTGAATCAAAGTACCTCGTGGCGCCTCGGCCATACCTATGCCTTCGAGGTTGTTCGGTCCTGCAATAGCCCTGGTCTTGTTTCCTGTAAAAGCAGGTTCCGAAAGGAGCTGTTCCAGTTTTTCCAGCGAGTAGAGAATTTCGATCAGTCGCGCATGGTGGTAGTAGAAGGAGCTGAGTACGGCCCCGCTTGAAAGTCCGCGAAACTCCGACAGCTCAAGATCCGCCTGCGGCGTACCGCAGCGGTCGATGACATTCAGACGCGCTAGCGGTCCCACCCGGTACATACCCTTGGGATAGCCCATGGGCTTGTAATAGGGGAACTTAAGATAGGTCCATTTTTCCACATGCTCGGCTATGTAGTTCTGATAGTCGGCCGGATCAAGCCTATCCGCCACGATCTTGCGTGAGGAATCGACAAAGCGGATCTTGCCGTCATAGAAGTCGAGTTCCCCATCGTCATTTACCAGCCCCATAAACAGGGATTTCATATTGGCAAATGAGCGGATCTCTTCAACAAATGGCGATACGCGCAAGGAAGATGAGCCGTTCTGGTTCAGCGCCTGCTTGTACCAGTCCAGGTTGCGCTGTACGATGCGCATCATTTCCGGGATGTCGGAAAGAATCTTGTCACGTACCTCGACACTGCACGGATCCGATACGCCACCTGCGATGATGGCTGCGGGATGTACCCGTTTACCGGCCAGCAGTTCAATGATCGTCTGGCCGAACTTTCTCAGCCTGATGCCGTCACTGGCCATCTGTGGATTCTTTTTGAGCACTCCCAGGATGTTCCGCTCCATGGGCTTGGCATCGAAACCCATCACCAGATCTGGAACAGAGAGGTAGAAAAAACTCAATGCATGTGACTGGACAATCTGACCAAGATTGATGGCCTGTCTGATGAGGGATCCGGTCTCCGGCACTTTCACGGCCAGGATATTGTCGCATGCCTTGGCGCCTGCAATCAGATGCGCTACCGGACAAATTCCACACACGCGCGCCATTAGTGATGGCATTTCACGGAACCGGCGTCCTTCGCTCAATTTTTCAAATCCACGGAACTGGGTAACCTGAAAGAGCGCATTGTCGACCGTACCGCTGTCATTCAGCATTAATGTAATCTTTCCGTGCCCTTCAATTCGGGTAATGGGCTCAATAGTTATGGTTTTAGACATGAAATAATTCTCCTATCCAAATCGTGCTCGTTGTGATAGCTCGGGAGTTCTTCCCTCTGCCAGTTCCGCCAGGGTATAAAAAATATTATCTGCGGAAGGCGGACACCCTTGCAGGAACACATCCACATGTACGAAATGATGCACCGGGTAGGCCTTCTCCAGCAGTTTTGGAATGTTTTCATTCGGAATGATGTCGTTTCCGGGCGTTGTTTCGAGATATCCCCGCTTGAAGACATCCTCTAACTTGAAGTGATTGCGCATGGAAGGCACGTTTGCGGTCACCGCACAGTCCCCGAAAGCGATCAGGGTTTTTGTGCTCTTGCGGACCCGCTTCACCATTTCCACGTCCTCGTCTGTGCTGATCGCTCCTTCCAGCAGGGTCACATCCACGTTTTCCGGGAACTCCTTCACATCCACGAGCGGACTGAACACGATGTCATAGATTTCAGCTACTTCAATAAGGCGCTCATCCACATCCACCAGGGACATGTGGCAACCGGAACAACCATCCAGCCAGAGCGTTGCAAGGGTCAGTTTCTTTTTCATTCGTGAGCCTCCCGCATTTTCGTCAAATAGGGCAATAATTGTTTGCGTTTTGACATTTCACCAACCGATTTTCCTCTTTCAATCAGGGCGCCGGTGGGACACACATGGACACATTTGCCGCACTGTGTGCATGTCTCCGATTCACCCCAGGGCCTATCCAGGTCGGTGATGATCCGTACCTCGATGCCCCGGTCCTTGATATCCAGGGTATGCGCACCTTCAATCTCGTCACACACTCTGACACATCGTGTACATGCGATGCACCGGTTGTGATCCAGGACGTAGCGCTCATGGGTAGCATCAACATCGAGATGCGGGTACATATAGGGAAAGTGGACGTGGGACATTTCCACTTTTTGCGCCATCGACTGCAGTTCGCAGTAGCCATTTGAGGCACATACGGAACAGACATGGTTGCGCTCCGAGAAATAGAGTTCAAGCAGGTTTTTCCGGTATTTTTTGATCCTGTCTGAGTTGGTGGATACGACCATGCCCTCTTCTACCGTCGTCATACAGGATGGCAGCAGCTTGGGCGAGCCGGCAATTTCTACAATACACATGCGGCATCCGCCATAGGGCGAGAGGCCTTTCAGGTAACACAGTGTCGGGATTTTTATCCCATTTTCGCGGGCAACTTCCAGAATGGTCTGGTTTTCCCGTGCTCCGACCTGTCGTTCGTCGATCGTCAGGGTTTTAATTTTTACTGATGAACTCATAACACCGCTTCCTCTTTATGTTCAATGGCACATACACCGGCCGGACACTTTTTATCGTTTATGTGAGCCAGATACTCATCCCTGAAAAAGCGGATGGTACTGAGCACCGGATTCGCAGACGTCTGGCCCAGTCCGCACAAACTGGTATTTCTGACCACATCACAAAGCTCCTCAAGCAGCGCCAAATCGTGCATGGTTGCTTTGCCTTGCGAGATAAGATTCAGCAGGTTGTACATCTGGGCTGTTCCGACACGACACGGAGCACATTTCCCGCAGGATTCCGACCGGCAAAAATCCATGAAGTATTTGGCGACATCGACCATACATGAGGTCTCATCCATGACGATCATGCCTCCGGAGCCCATGATGGAACCAACCTGTGCCAGCGATTCGTAGTCCACTTTCATATCCAGGTACTCCTCCGGGATACAACCGCCGGACGGCCCCCCTGTCTGAACCGCCTTGAATTTTTTGCCGCCTACGATACCGCCCCCGATTTCGAAGACAATTTCTCGCAGGGTAATGCCCATCGGCACTTCGATTAGTCCGGTATTGTTGATGCTGCCGGCCAGAGCGAATACCTTGGTTCCCTTGCTCCGCTCGGTTCCAATGCTCGCGTAGTAGTCGGCGCCCTTGCGCACAATCGGGCTGATATTGGCAAACGTTTCCACGTTGTTGATCAATGTGGGATGTCCCCACAACCCGAACTGTGCCGGGTAGGGTGGACGAGGCCTTGGTGTGCCGCGCTTGCCTTCGATGGATGCGATCAGGGCCGTCTCTTCGCCACAGACAAAGGCGCCGGCTCCCAACCGGATTTCCACGTCAAAGCTGAACGGGGTGCCGCAGATGTTCTTGCCGAGGAAGTTCTGGCGCTCGGCCTGCCGGATGGCTGCCCTGAGACGCTTGATGGCCAGCGGATATTCACCGCGAATATAGACATACCCGTGCGATGCGCCGACGGCATAGGCGCCGATGGCCATGCCTTCGATAATGCTGTGCGGATCGCTTTCCAGCATACTTCGATCCATGAATGCACCGGGGTCGCCCTCGTCCGCATTACAAATGACAAATTTTTTAAAGCCGACCGCCTTATGGACCGTACTCCATTTGAGTCCGACGGGGTAGCCGCCGCCGCCGCGGCCGCGCAGACCGCTCTTCACCATCATGTCAATGACCTCATTCGGCTCCATGGTGGTCAGGCAGTTGTAGAGGGCTTCATATCCCTCTTTGGCAAGATAATCGCCAATCACCTCCGGATCAGTCTTTCCGCAGTGCTCCAGGGCCATTTTGGTCTGACGTGCAAAGAACGGCATGTCAGTCGGAATCTGCAGCCTCTTCACCGGCTTTTTGGCAATATTTTTGACAATCTCAGGAGCATCTTCCGGCTTTACACCACCGTAAAGCGCCTTGTTTTTGTTGATAGTGATCAGGGGGCCTGAAGCACACAGCCCCAGGCAGCCCGTACCGCTTACCCTGCAATCATCTTTTTTATTCTGCTCCTTAACCTGCTTGATCAGCTCTTCCTTTACTTTTTCGCTTTGCAGGGAAACGCAGGCTGCAGCCGTACAGACATTGATGTTGTAGTTAAAGCTTTCACGCTTTTTCTGATGCGCTTCACCGATTTTTTTGAATTCTTCAGGTGTCATTATGTATCATTCTCCCAATTCTGTCTACGACAATTTCCGGTGTAACTTGTCCGGCAATTTCCCCATCGAGGACCATCGCCGGTGCTAATCCGCAGGAACCGATGCAACGTGCGGTGAGCATGGACAACCTGTTATCTTCAGTTGTGTCACCATCCTCCACGCCAAAGTTCTCCTTAATGGCAGAAAGGATCGCCGGCACTCCCTTGATATAACATGCCGTCCCCGTGCAGAGCACCGCGGTGTGCTCGCCCTGGGGCTTCAAGGTGAAAAAGTGGTAAAAAGTCGCCACACCGTAGATTTTACTTAACGGCACCCGCAATGCCTCGGAAACATACTCCAAGTTTTCGTCATCAAGGTATCCGTAGGCCTCCTGTACGGTATGCAGTGTTTCAATGAGGGCATACGAAGAGTGACCGAATCTGCGCATGGTGGCATCAACAAGCTTTCTTCGCTTGTCTTTACTCGCTGCATCATTCATGTAGTTTACCCCTGAACATATTTAGAGTAATTGTAATAAATAATATCAATTAAATATAATGATGACTTCAATAATTGTACTTTATATAAGCTATTATTTGTGAATTACCAATGAATATTTTTAAAGAAAATCGATTTTATATTGCGGTAGAACGTTTTTCCATAATGTTATGCCCTGTCCCGGTTAAATTCGTTTTCGTTCAATCATGGTGCAAAACATTACAGAATTTAGCACGAAGCAGAAGAATCAAACACGGGTTTGGGGGCCGGTAATTTCAGGGTGACTCGGAGGCGGGGGAGCGGCATTACCAAATAAATGGACAGCTAATCTTTTGGTTGCCTAATGTATTGGAAATATTTATCCTGCTAAATCTTTTTTCAATCAGAATAACACAATGCAGAAGTATGTTTTACGCAGGGTGCGAGGGTAATATGGTAACATATCATATCGTCCTGCAAAAAATATCTGCAGCTTTTTTCTGAATTTCTGTAATGCTCAATAACGCAAAAAATGGAGAATTATCATGAGAAATACACTTACACTACTACTGTTTCTGGCCATAGGTCTGCAAACCACATCGGCCCAGGAAACTATCGGCTTCTCCGACCCGGACGAAGTCTATCATCTTGAGAATTACCGGCTGCCGACATGGGGCTATGATCTTTTGTATCTGGATTTCGACGGTGCATTTTCTTCGATTAACCAGTTCAATGATACGCGCAACCGGAACACCAACGGCAGGCTTGCTCCAAACTATTTCTATTACAGGGAAAGTGAGGAAATGATTATTAACGGACGCGTTTCACTGCCATTAAACCTGTCACGAAGCTCAACCAAAACTGCTGCAGATGTGGAAAGTAGTCAGCGCGAGTTTGATCTTCTGCTTTCCGCATTTGCAGATGGCAAATACTACCTTGATGACCTGCTTTTTGCAGCGGGTCAGGTTGAAATCGATATCAATTCCAATCGCCGCACAACCGACGGAGATAATCAGCCCGAACTATTCCGAAGACAGGCCGATACCAGACTTGCCCTTGGTGCGGGAGCCGGATATGGGCGGGTTCGCAATGTAACACCTGTCATACGCGCCCTTCGATTCAATGAACGACTTAATGCGCTCAATGCAGGCTCTCTTAATGATGGCCAGCTCCAGGATTTGGCATCGGTATTTGCTCAGCGTACCGGTTATACGCGCGTCTTTGATCGCCCCAACCGGCACTTCTGGGATGCCATCAGCAATACGGCACCCAATATTTTGGGAAGCATGAGCATGTATGACGCCTATTACCTCAGCGAAACCCTGATGGAGTCCACCGGCCAGCGTTTTGAGGGATGGGATGCCACCGCTCAGATTTTCGTCGACCATCAGCGGTACAGTGAAAAAAGAGAGACTGATGGAAATACAACCCTGGATGATTCATGGGCCGATACGGAACTGGGATTAAACCTTGCAGGTCGGTACTTTCACAATCTGAGTCTGGAGCAGATGATCTCTGTACGTGCCAATCTCGGATTTGGATTATATATTCCGGACGATGATGAAGCTGATAACGAGAGACTGATGCTGGCTGGATTTGAAGTGGGTCATCTCTACAATATTACCGATCGTATACTTGTTCAGAGCGCACTTGGCACAAATGTGGAAAGGACTGGAAGTGGAGACGACAGCGACACCTACCGGGTATTCCGAATTAACTCATCGGTCACCTATTTCATCGAGGACAATGTGAATGTATTCGCCACTATTTCTTACAGAAATGAGAAAGAAGACTTTGGGAATGCCGATCGAAGTCGATCTGATTTCGGCATCAATGTCGGCCTGCGCTACTTCTTTATCAATACTTTGGCTCGATAATAATTATTGCCAATAACTGTAAATTGCCCGCCATTAAAAAGCAGGCTCTTTATAGCTCTTCATACCGGCCATGTCCCGGGTATTCAGAAGTTGATTCTGAACACCCGGGCCGGCCACGATATTTTCCATGACCAGTCTAAAGAATACGCATTGTTCGGAAATAATATTTTTGCAGCGTTCCTAACGCGCCATCCAGCCGCCATCTACCGTTAATATGTGCCCGTTTACATAATCCGAAGCTTTGGATGCCAGA
>SKXL01000046.1 GCA_007128425.1 Balneolales bacterium
ACAATGCTTCCCCACGGAACATTAATCGCTCCCGGTACATGTCCCGCCCGGATAGCCAGCTCCTGGATGCCTTCAGGCGCAATCACTTGTCCGCGATACTCCTGCGGAGACCGGATATCGACAAGTGCACCGGGCTGTTCATTCTCTACAACAGCAAGTACATCCTGCAAACCGGATCGCAAGTGAGAATTGACCGTTGTCACTTCATAGCCGGCGGTCTCATAACGGGCCGGGCGATTGCTGACCGGTCGCCGCTCACGCTCCCACTTGTCACGTCCTCCATCCAGGATCTTGAGGTTTTCATGCCCGTAAATGGTGAACACCCAGGCGCCCCAGGCTGCGAACCAGTTGTTGTGATCACCGTAGAGCACCACAGTGGTCTCATTGCTGATGCCAAGCTCGGACAACAGCTCTTCGAATCGCTCTTTGGATACGATATCACGACGCACCGGGTCGACAAGATCCGTATGCCACCTCAAATTGATCGCTCCCGGAATATGGCCCCGCTCAAATTTACCGGGTTCAACGCTTACCTCCACAAACCGGACATCCGGATTGTTCAGATTTCGGGCGGCCCAATCGGTCGATACCAGGGCATCGGTTGCATTGACCTGTACGGCCGAAGCAAAGAAGATTGCAAATGCAAGTATGGGTAGTGGTTTCATGATTGTTTGACTTTTTTTGTGATTTGTGCTGTCAGCAACAGGCTTTCCTTGCTCAATCAGCAACTTGTTTGTTTTTTAAGTGCATCTATTGATCGGAAGCAGATAGTAAATTATTGAATTTATTATAATTATGCTTATTATATTTCTATTTTCATATGATGGGATGAAGCCTGGCTTCAAGGGCTGCGATCGCCTGTTCCACTTCGGTGGTATCGGTATCGACAGAGACGGCTTCGTCGCCAGGGATTTCATACTCCGAATCGTATCCCGTAAGTGATTTCAGCTGCCCCAGCTGTGCTTTGCGGTACAGTCCTTTGGGGTCACGATGTATCAGTGTCTCCGGCCGGCAGTGAACATGCACCTCCAGGAACCGGTCATCTGGAAACAGTTCCCGTACGGTCAACCGATCTTCTTTATACGGCGAGACAAACGAGCAGATCACGATATTTCCCTGCTCAAAGAACAGCCGGGCGACTTCACCCACCCGTCGGATGTTTTCCTTCCGGTCGGCCGGCTTAAACCCAAGATCCCGGTTCAAGCCATGCCGGAGCTGGTCACCATCCAGCAGCATCGTCCGGCGGCCCTGCTCCCACAACTTTTTTTCCAGCGCTCTGGCCAGCGTCGTCTTGCCTGCACCGGATACTCCGGTAAACCAGACTACGGCGGCTTTGTGGCCATTTTGCTCCTCGCGAATTTTCCGGCTGATGTTCCAATCCTGCCAGAATACATGCTCCGTTTTTTCGGATGGAAAATCTTTATGCTGTTGGCCGGACACCTCACTTGCTTTTTGTATCAAACCGGCGCCGGCTGTCACATTGGTATCGGGATCTATCAAAATAAAACTTCCCGTTGCATTATTGACATCATACGAATCGATAAACAGAAGCTGAGCTGTTTCCAGCACAACTCGACCGATTTCATTAAGTCCCAGTTCATCCGCCGGAACCTGTTGCAGTGAATCCACATCAAACCGGTGTGTGATGGTATCAATGACGACCCGCGTGGATCGGGTCGTATGCATCAGCTCGTACACCTTGCCAGGCTGCAGCGGCTGCTTGTACATCCAGCATACGGTTGCCTCAAACCTCGATGTGCTTGCCGGCACGTCATCCGCCCTGACGATCATGTCCCCGCGTGATATGTCTCTCTCCTGATCCAGTTGAAGTATAATCGACTCACTTGCCACTGCACTTTCAACCTCACGGTCCGGTGTCATGATGGCACTTATTTTTGCATGTTCATTTGCCGGCAGGATTATGACGTCATCGCCGCGACTTACCGTGCCGGACACGATCCGTCCTGCGTATCCGCGAAAATCCTGATCCGGTCGGATTACATATTGAACCGGGAAGCGGAAATTATCCAGGTTCCTTCGATTCCTGACATTTACCTGCTCCAGGTGAGATAGAAGTGTGGGTCCATCATACCACGACATGTGGTCGCTCTGGTTGACAATATTATCTCCTATCAGAGCAGATATTGGAATGAATGTGATATTACTTACGTCAAGATGTTCCGCAAATGCGTTGAACTCGTCGACGATTTGTCTGAATCGTGTTTCGTGATAATCTACCAGGTCCATTTTGTTGATGGCAATGACGAGGTTTGGAATTCCCAGCAGTGAAGATATGTACGCGTGCCGGCGGCTTTGCGTCAATACCCCTTTTCGCGCATCGATCAGTATGACCGCAAGGTCGGCTGTTGACGCGCCGGTCACCATGTTGCGGGTGTACTGTTCATGACCCGGTGTATCGGCGATGATAAATTTGCGTTTGGGTGTTGCGAAATACCGGTATGCCACATCAATGGTAATGCCCTGCTCGCGCTCAGCTCGCAACCCGTCGGTCAGCAATGCAAGATTGACCGGGCCCTGATCCATATTTCCTGAAAATTTCTGGATGGCATCCAGTTGATCCTCAAAAATGGATTTGCTGTCAAAAAGCAGTCGGCCAATAAGTGTGCTTTTCCCGTCATCGACACTGCCGGCTGTTGTAAATCGCAGCAGTTCGGTTTCGTGAACCGTTGGGGGGTGATCCGTTTTATCCAGATGATTCAATTTTCTTCTTCTTTTATAATTGGGATTTTTTGATTTGAAATGTGTGAGTCAATGTGTTATGAGCCAAGGCTTTTTAAAAATCGCTGTTTAAAAGTAGCCAAGAATTTTTCGATCTTCCATGGCGGCTTCGGAACGTTTGTCATCGTGGCGATTGCCACGCTCGGTGATTCGGCTTGCCGCCACTTCCGCAATGATTTCCTCAAGACTCGATGCGTGTGACAGCACGGCACCCGTGCAGGTGGCATCACCGATAGTCCGAAATCGCACAACTTTCTGCACAACTTTCTCCTCCGGATAACGGGTGATGAACGGAGAGTCATCCAGCCAGACTCCTCTCCGGTTGAAAACGTTACGGGTGTGGGAAAAATAAAGCGATGGGATGGCGATGTTCTCCGCCGCGATGTACTGCCATATATCCATCTCGGTCCAGTTACTCAGCGGGAAAACCCGAAAGTGCTCTCCCGGATTCTTGCGGCCATTGAACAGCCCCCATAATTCGGGTCGTTGATTTTTGGGATCCCATTGCCCGAATACATTTCTGTGAGAAAAGAACCGCTCCTTGGCCCGGGCCTTCTCCTCGTCGCGTCGCCCACCACCAATAGCGCAGTCGATACTGTGTTTTTTCAGGGTGTCCAGTAGAACCGTTGTCTGCAAAGCGTTTCTGCCGGCTTCCGGTCCCGTTTCCTCCTGTACCCTGCCCTTGTCAATACTCTCCTGCACACTTCCTACAATAAGGCGGCTGCCGGTCCGCCGGACCAGCGCGTCCCGGAATGCAATGGTTTCGGCAAAGTTGTGTCCGGTATCGACGTGGAGCAGCGGGAAGGGATTGTTCAGTGGACGGAACGCCTTCTCGGCCAGATGAACCATCACAATGGAGTCCTTGCCGCCCGAAAACAGAAGCGCCGGCCGTTCAAACTGCGCCGCCACTTCACGCAATATGTAAATACCCTCTTCTTCCAGCGTTTTCAGATGTGTGGGTCGAGTGCGAACAGGATGACCGGTTAATCCCGATGCGGCAAAAGTCGCACGACTTTCAGATTGACCGTTGCCGGTATGGATGTGCAGATTGTTCATATCTCTTTGCAGTTTATTTTTTATTTGGGATGATGGATTTCAGGTCCACAGCCAGGCTACCATAAGCACAGTGACGGACATGAGGATGATGGTTACGGGCAGTCCGGCTTTGAAATAATCCGGAAAGGTGTAGCCGCCCGCGTCCATGACCATCAGATTCGTCTGATAGCCGATGGGGGTGAGAAAGCTTGCAGAGGCTGCGACGGCTACAGTAACACCAACCGCCTGGGCATCCAGACCCATGGTCTGGGACGCACTCAGCGCTATGGGCAGCATGATCACGGCTGCTGCATTGTTTGTGATCATCTCGGTCAGAATATTCGTCAGCAGATAAAGAACCGCCAGCAGCAGAATCACTCCCAATCCTGAGGTTACATCGATGATTGAGAAGGCAACACCCTCGGCAAGACCAGTGTTTTCAATTGCTCTTCCGATGCTCAATGCCGATGCAATAATGATCAGGATTGAAAAATTTACAGCGGACACTGCCTTGCTGAACGGTAAAATACCGGTAGCAATCAGAAACACAGCCGCTCCGATAACAGCGTGATGAATGGGCAGCAGACCGGTGACAGAAACACCCATCATTATGGCAAGTACCACAAGTGGGGCTGAAGACTTTCCCGGGAGGCGGCGGAATGTTCCATGATCCGCGTCGCGGTCTGGACGGCCTGCATCACCGGCTCCTCTGTAAGCAGTTTTTCCGCGTGAATATACTCCGCTGGGCAGGGACCCGCTCAGGGCGGAAGCAGAAAACGCAAAATTACCCTGAAAAATCTGTTTATGGAATGCAGGAGCGTAATCCCCATACACAACGGTCTGGTCACGGTTATCACTTTTCGCAACGGCATATCCTCCGGATCTTGCAGCTGACGGCCGGTCCGGCAACCACTTATGACCGACGAGCACAAACCACAAAATCACCAGTATGGTGGCTGGAATGCCAATCCATGCAAGTTGAAACAGGTGAAACGCAGCATATCCCCGATCCGCCATCATGTCCGAAACGATGAGGTTTGTCGAAGTGCCAATGAGCGTGATTATTCCACCTGTGATAGCAGCATAGGATAGCGGAATCAGTAACTTTGACACGGGGATGCCCAGTCTTTCAGCCCAACTTTCAAGCTGCGGAATGAACATGGCTACTATCGGGGTGTTGTTCAAAAAGGAGGACATGACCGAAGTTGATCCCATCATCCTGAGCAACAGTCTGCCTGTATGCTTCTTTTTCGGGATGAGTACCTTCTCAAGCCAGGTGAAGAGACTGCTTTGCTGAACCCCGGCCGCCACAATAAATAGCGAGCCCACGGTAATCACAGTAGTACTGGTAAATCCGGCCAGTGCCTGAACCGGGGTAACGATTCCCGTAAGCAGGAACAAAACCAGGACTCCCAGAAAGAGATATTCGGGCCTGGCAATACCACGAACAAGCGCAACCATCATAATAATGATTGCAGCTGCCGTGAACCAGGCCGTCCAGTCCAGTATTTCAATTGCCGGGTTCATTCTGAATATGCCGCTTATGGTAGTTTGAACGTGACTTGGAACTCATGTTTTTTTGCAATTGGCGTAATACTGTGGTTGACTTTGACAAGGTGAATTTCGAAGTGTTGATAGCCGGGTGACGGGCAAAAAAAAACCCGCAACCGGTAAGGCAGCGGGTTTCGGTAAAATCAGATGAAGTATCTGCTTCAACACATAGCACAACCACTACCTTCCGGAGGAGGCATCAGACAACACATACAGATGATTGCATGCATGTTATGTCGCAGAGCAGTGGTTGAAATGCTGATCACTTCTATAATTCCTTTCTTCTTATCAATTCTCCGGGAATACAAATTATTCGCAAAAACTTCCCGGTTTAATCAGATGTGCTAAAGCTACAATCTCTTTACGTTTATGTCAAGTATTAAAAATAATTTACAGTCACTTTTGACGTGATATATGACAGTTTGACACAAAATACCTACATTGAAGAGTATAATCACCTATTTTCAAAGTGAGTGTAAACAGGCTTTTTCGATTTTAACAGGCAACTTCCATGGCTCACCACGTCACGAAATCCGGTTTTGCCGCACTGGCTGATCGTCTGAACCGTTTTCCCCAGGGAGCCCCGCCAACGGAACTGCTCTACCGGATCCTGAGCATATTGATGAGTGAAAAAGAAGCGGAGCTTTTATCCCGGATTCCGATCAAACCGTTTACGGCTGCAAAGGCAGCAAAAATTTGGAAGATGTCTGCTGTTGAATCCCAAAAGATTCTGGATGGACTGGCCGGCAGGGCCATTCTGCTGGATATTGAAAAACAGGGGACCACAACCTACATCCTTCCTCCACCCATGGCAGGTTTTTTCGAATTCTCCCTGATGCGAACACGGGGTGACATCAACCAGATCGTGCTCAGCGAACTTTTTTATGAATACTTGAATGTAGAGGAGGATTTCATCAAGAATCTGTTTACCGATGGTGAAACACAGCTCGGGCGGACTTTTGTCCACGAACCTGCCCTGCCGACTGAGAACTCGCTTCATGTGCTGGATTATGAAAGAGCAAGCCAGGTGATACGTACGGCAAAGAAGATGGCTGTTGGGATTTGCTACTGCCGCCACAAGATGCACCACATGGACAAGGCCTGTAATGCTCCGATGGATATCTGCATGACCTTTAATAATTCAGCTGACCCCCTGGTTCGGCACGGCTTTGCCCGCCAGATTGATGCAACCGAGGGTCTGGATCTGCTTCAAAAGGCACACGACAACAACCTGGTGCAATTCGGGGAAAACGTTCGGGAAGGAGTCAATTTCATCTGCAACTGCTGCGGGTGCTGCTGTGAGGCGATGATTGCCGCACGGCGATTTGGCATGCTGCATCCGGTGCATACCACCAATTTTCTTCCGGAAATCGATGAGGAAAAGTGCAACGGGTGTATTCGGTGCGTACAGGTGTGTCCCGTTGAGGCGGTCGGACTGGTTTCAGCGAACGATCCCGGAAAGCCGAAAAGGCAGAAAGCCCGGCTGAATGAAGAAATCTGTCTGGGATGCGGGCTCTGCGTCAAAGCGTGCACCAGGGATGCCATTTCTCTGGTTCCCCGCAAACAACGGGTCATTACTCCACTTGATTCAACCCACCGGGTGGTGATGATGGCAATCGAACGCGGCAAACTTCAGCACCTGATTTTTGACAACCGAACGCTATACAGCCACCGCGCCATGGCCGCGATTCTGGGTGTTATACTCAGACTGCCTCCCATCAAACAGGCTCTGGCGAGTGAGCAGGTTAAATCACGCTACCTGGAGACGCTGATCAGGCGGTTTCGAGGATGATAGGCTATGTGGGTTCTACTGGATTCGAACCAGCGACCTCCACGATGTCAACGTGGCGCTCTAACCAACTGAGCTAAGAACCCTGAATCAGGGAGAAACGAAAGATATGATTTTGGACTGAATCAGACAACCAAAATCACCTTGGAGGTACTCCATTTTCAAACAAAACAGAACATCATCACTTCCAGATCACTGAAATGTTCGTTTTAAAAATACTTGGCAAATAAAAAGTAAAAATATCCTATTTGATAAGCATCATTAGTCCATGTTTGAAATTGTTAACCTATTCTTTAACACCAAATATTTTATATGGTTTATTATCATCCAGCAGAAGGGCGACCTTTTTTTGTATCTCCTCCTTGAGTACATCCACAATACGTTCCTTGAGATGGTGGCGATAGGTTACGATACTGATCTCACGGGCAGGCACCGGCTCCTGAAAATTCTGTATCTGCTTCATCTCATCTTCTGTAAAATCGCGAATCGACAGCAGGGGCAATATCGTTATGCCCTTGCTGGAATCCACCAGGCGTTTGAGTGAATCAATGCTGCCGGCTTCGTAAACCAGGTTGCTGTAGGTGCGATTCTGCTTCTTGAGCTCACAGAGCGCCGCAATCTGGCTCCTCAGGCAGTGTCCCTCCTCGAGCAGCCATAACCGGTCCAGATCCAGATCCTCTGGTCTGACCAACTTCTTGTGATTCTTGTTTCCATTCAGCAGCGCAACGCTTCGATAGACCACAAACGGCTCGTTGTACAAAGGAATTTCACGAATGGCTTCCTGTCCGAGCGGTGTTGCCAGTATGCCCGCATCAATCATGTTGCTTTTGAGTTGAACCACAATTTCACCGGTGGTAAGCTCATTGATCGTGATTTTAAGCTTGGGATAAAGGTCTAGCATATCCTGCAAAAAAAGCGGTAAAAGATAGGGTGCAACGGTCGGGATGACTCCCAGCCGGAGCTCCCCCTCAACCTGGTCGCTCATCTCTCCTGCCAGGCGTTGAAGGTGATCGACCTCTTCGAGAATCCTGCGGGCCTGCGCTATGATCCGCTTTCCCGTTTCGGTTGGCATAACCGGGGACCTGCTGCGGTCAAACACTTTCACCCCAAGTTCGCTTTCCAGACGGTTGAGCATGGTACTCAGTGTCGGTTGCGTCACTTTGCAATGCTCTGCAGCACGGGCAAAATGGCGAAAACGGTCAATGGCAATAATGTAGGTCAGCTGCTGAATATTCATGGTTAATAGTTATAATGTCCATTTAATAAATTTCATCAATAACAATATAAATAAGATCACAGGATTTTATCACAAAATGTCCGGACTTTCGATGTTTTTTTCATACACTATGCTGGAACAGGTAAAAACATGACCCTGGAATCGGAGAAAAGCCGAAGCAGGAAAGATAAGCGGGCAAAATCTTGGATATGCCATGCCAAACACAATGCCTATCGCCAAAAAAGTTGTCATATTGCTTACCAGCACGCTGACCGTGATGTCAGGTGCCACCATCGGTCCGGTGCTTCCCCTCATGAACGAAGTGTTTGCAGATATTCCGAATGCCGCTCTGCTGACCCGCCTGGTTCTGACCATGCCCGCTCTTTTTATTGTGATTTCATCACCGATTGCCGGCTATCTTGTCGACAGATACGGTCGGAAAACACTGCTTCTGGTCTCCACCCTGCTCTATGGTCTTGCCGGTTCGGCGGGATCCTGGCTTGATACCCTGACCGCCATTCTGATCAGTCGCGCTCTGCTGGGCGTTTCCGTTGCCGGTGTGATGACCGTCTGCATAACGCTCATCGGCGACTACTACAGCGGGCCTGAACGGCAGCGAATGATCGGCATGCAAAACGCATTCATGGCCTTTGGCGGAGTGCTTTTTATCACCAGCGGAGGGCTACTTGCTGATATAAGCTGGCGAGCCCCGTTCCTCATATACACAGCTGCTCTGGCCCTGTTGCCGGTCATAGCGCTGATTATCACCGAACCTGGCCGAATCAGGCGTTCCCCAAACCAGCAGAATCAAGACATTGACTCGTCCACATCCCTGTTTACCGCCGCACTGATCATAAGTATGGCCTTTTTCGGTATGGCAATGTTTTACATGATTCCGGTGCATATCCCCTTCAAGCTCGTTCAGTTTGGCAGCATGAGCAGCACAAAAATCGGTCTCTCACTTTCCACTTTTGTACTGATGGGCGCCATAATATCACTCAATTACCACCATTTTCTGCGACGCATGACCTATTCCGCCATCTATCTGGTGTGTTTTTTTCTTCTGGGAACCGGCTACGTATTCATCTCATTCGCAGGATCCTATGCGCAGATTTTCACAGGCATGGTCATTGGCGGAATCGGATCCGGTTTGCTTATGCCCAACTCCAGTATCTGGCTTCTTTCCGAAGCTCCGGAACATTTGCGCGGACGTTTTTCCGGAATGCTGACTACTGCCGTTTTTCTGGGACAGTTTCTATCTCCCATCATGACGCAACCACTCGTTGATGCATTTTCTATCTCAACGGGGTTTCTGATTATCGGTGTTGCGGTTGCTATGGTCAGCATTTTTGTAGCACTTACACTGGGAGTGATGAAAAAGAGCCTCACGTGGTAGCCAAAACGGTCTACAGAACCATTTCAAACCTGTTTTCATGTGATTCTGCAGCGTAAAAACCTGCCTTTTCCAGATAAACGCGATGTGCTTTTTTCGTGGCATGCGTCACCAGTTTTCGAATACCCTGTTTTCTCAGAAATTCCTTCTCTTCAACAAACAGATACTTGCTGATCTTGAAATCGCGATAGTCAGGTATCACAAAGTCCAGTCTGATCTTCAGGACACCATCCGGTTGCGGACTACCGATAATAACTCCCCCCGGTATCATGTCACGCAGCACAAATACACAGATATCATCCCTGCCGGGATTCATGTCAAAATCAGGTTGAAATTTTTTGATCTCTTCTCGATAAAAATCCAGAAAGGCTCTCAGGTACTCGCCTTCAGGTGATACCCGGAGAAGATGAAAATATTCACGGTCGCCCAGTATTTTTGTGAGATAATAGATATTGATAAGGACAATTAAGCCGTTCATGGCCGCAACCGGGATGGCACCAATCAGGATGCCATAGAGACAAAAAGTGGCCGCACCGATCAGATTGATAATGCGCAACTTGATTATGGCACTCATCATCAGCGAGATCGCAATGAGCACCGATGCCACATAGCCTATAATTTCATATATCAGAGCCGGTTCCATATAAAAATGCCGGCACCAGTGCGTCCGTTGCACACCACGATGATGCCGGCATAAATTTATCCGTTGTCTTTCAGATAGTTAAAACTACTGATTTTTTTTATTTCAGAGCTTTCTTGACTTCATTGCGGAGCTCTTCGGCCTTTGTTTTACCCTTATTGATGATTTCTTCCGTATCGTCAAGTGCTGATTCGTACTTTTTTCTCATCGATTTGACAAAGTCGTCAAATTCCGATTTAACCAGATCACTATATTCATCGCTTTTCTGAGCAATCTGTTTACGCGTTTTTTCTCCTTTTTCAGGAGCGTAAAGCACACCCAGGAGTGCACCGATGAATGATCCGATAATTACGCTAATCAAAATATTCGTCTTACTCATATTCCCTCGTATTTGATTTAATTGCGGTTTACACTAACTATTAACATGCGAATACCTTGTAAGATTCCTGTATTTTGATGATCATGGAAAATCACCAACTTCAACACGGAATGAAACGCAATACAATTGTTGTTTTCTCCCTTACCTTCTTGTGTATCATCTGATGCAATTATAGTGATTAGATTTGTAATTTGTAAATATAAATATGATTCCTGAGTAAGTATGATTCCTGAATGGTTTGACCTATCATTGTTCCCCAACCCGGACGACACCATCGAACTCAGCGATCAGGATTGGGAAAAACGGCTGTCACATTCCGAGTTTCATGTCCAGCGAGCCGAGGGCACCGATCGTCCGTTCGACAATGAATATTACGCAACGGAAACGGAAGGTGTCTATCTATGCCGCGGTTGTTCCAACCCGTTGTTCTCGTCGATTGCCAAATTCAGCTCCTCTTCAGGATGGCCCAGTTTTTACGCCCCGCTGTCACCGGATCATATTGGTGTCAAGAAAGATCATCGTCTGCTCATGGAACGCACTGAAGTACATTGCGTACGGTGCGGCGGCCATCTTGGACATGTATTCGACGACGGACCCAAACCTACCGGACTGCGTTACTGCATGAACTCATCATCTCTTCGCTTCATTGATGAAGAGGATCATAAAAAAATCGCTGAGGGTCGAGAAAATGAACTCGAATTCAGATTGAATCGATAACAGCAGATTACCGATGCATATGGGAATCAAATACTTGCTTATTTTTTTTCAACCACCAGAAGCTCGTAAATTGAAAGGAGGAAAATGATATGAAGAGGACCATTGGAGGCATTCTTAGTGCAGCAGGCTTAATCGGAATAATCTATTTTGGATACCAGTACCTTCAGGAAACAGAATCGTATGATGTTTTGGGTGCGGATGTCACCGTAAGCACAGGGGACTACATTCCCATCATCATTTCTGCCGTCGTACTCGTGGTGGGATTGGTGATCGGATGGAAAAAGTAATCAGGATACAGCCCGGCTGATGGCTGTCTCAACCGGTGTATCACCCGAAATGAGATCCCACTGATAACCTGCTGATTCCGGAGTTTCGAGAACTTCGGCTACGACAGAAGCAACATCAGCCCTGGGAATTTCCCCCGAATCCAAATTTTCAGACAGTGCTATGCGGCCGGTCGGGAGATTGTCGGTCAGTCTGCCGGGACGAATAATCGTAAAATCGAGACCACTTTCACGCAGTGCCTTGTCGGCTTCCGCTTTAGCCTTCTGATAGACCCGGAAAACCTCGTTTCCCCGCGGTTCTTCCACTTTCATGGCGCTTATCATGACATAGCGCTTAATTCCATTTTTTTGGGCGGCTTCCAACAACTTTAGCGCGCCATCACGATCAACCGTCCATTTCCGTTCTGCCCCGCTTCCGGGTCCAGCCCCTGCAGCGAAAACAACAGCATCTGCTTTTCCAACTGCTTCTGATATATCGTCCTCTCTTTCCACATCACAGACAACCGGTCTGGCACCGGCCTTTTCTACATCTTTGGCGTGATCCGGATTACGAATGATACCGGTTACTTCGTGGCCGTTACTTTTGAGAATGGGATGCAGAAGCATGGCAATTTTGCCATGCGCACCCAATACTGCGACTTTCATATCTCAATTAATGTTTTCCGATTCCTGTTAGCGGTTTATTCCCCAAGCAAATGGATAACTCAGGACATTAAGCCCTGATATTCTACCTATATAATCACCCGAGGCAGGCAATCATTCCGACAAATTGAGAAATCTGATACGAACTCGTTATTTGAAATCTGTATAAATATTTTTACGGGAGTTCCGTGCTCCCCATGAGCCATCGATCGCACTCACGCGCAACGCCCCGGCCTTCGTTGATGGCCCAAACGATCAGGCTCTGCCCACGACGCATATCGCCTGCAGCAAATACACCGTCAATATTGGTGGCATAGATTTCGTGTTCGGCTTTGGCATTGGACCGTTCATCGCGCTCGACACCCAGCTGATCCAGCACAGGATTTTCCGGGCCAAGAAAGCCCATGGCAAGTAATACCAGATCGGCTTCCCATATTTTTCCGGATCCGGGCACTTCCTTTGGAACCATGCGCCCATTATTACCTTTTTCCCAGGTTATCTGGACCGTGTGCAACTCTTTGACGTTGCCCTTTTCGTCACCGGTAAATTTCCTGGTCATGACTTCATAGCGACGCGGATCATCACCGAACTTTTTCTTCGCTTCTTCCTGTCCATAATCCAGCTTGTAGATATTGGGCCACTCCGGCCAGGGATTACCGTCGGCTCTGGCATCAGGCGGTTTGGGCAGAATTTCAAACTGGGTGAGGCTTTTACAGCCATGGCGCAGCGAGGTGCTGACACAGTCGGTACCGGTATCCCCACCGCCAATCACAATCACATTCTTTCCGCGGGCTGAAATGAAGGATCCCTTTTTACGGCTTGAGAGTTTGTGTTCACCACTGACTCCGCTTCCATTCAGACTTTTTGAGTCCAACAGGCTTTTTGTGTCGGCGTGCAGAAATTCCATTGCAAAGTGAATACCGTTTAGTTCGCGACCCTCCGCCGGCAGATCGCGGGGTGTTGTAGCGCCTCCGGCCAAAACCAGTGCATCATGCTTTTTGCGAAGCTCATCGGCTGGAATATCCTTGCCGATTTCCGTACCGGTGACAAATTTAATGCCTTCCGCTGCAAGAATATCCACCCGGCGTTGAACAATTGATTTGTCGAGCTTCATGTTTGGGATTCCGTAGGTGAGCAAACCACCAACACGATCAGCACGCTCATATACCGTAACGGTGTGTCCCGCTCTGTTAAGTTGGGCGGCTGCGGCAAGTCCGGCAGGTCCGGAGCCAACAACTCCTACCGTCTTGCCGGTGCGTTGCTCCGGCGGCTCGGGCACCACCCATCCTTCCGCAAACCCGCGATCGATGATAGCCTGTTCGATGCTTTTTATGGCAACAGGCGGTTCAATAATCCCCAACACACAGGAGCCTTCACAGGGGGCCGGGCACACACGGCCGGTGAATTCCGGAAAATTGTTTGTTTTATGCAGACGATGCAGCGCCTCTTTCCATTTGCCACGATAAACCAGGTCATTCCATTCAGGTATCAGATTGTACACAGGACATCCCATGGAGCCTTTTGGTGTGGCTTGACCGGTCTGACAAAAAGGGATCCCGCAATCCATGCAACGGGCACCCTGAGTGCGCAGTTCATCTTCCGTCAACTCTTCATTGAATTCGTCCCAGCTCTTCATGCGTTTGGCCGGTGCACGATATGGTGTACTCTTCCGTTGAAATTCCAGAAATCCCGTTGGTTTACCCATCTTCTATTCTTTTATCTCTGTTTCTTTTCGGTATTCAAGTGTGTCAGTTCCCGGCGGCACGGGCCTTGTCGCCCTTGTTGATGAGGAATGCTTCCATGATAGCCTCCTCGCCTTCCAGTCCGCGCAAACCCGCCTCTCGTATGGCCTCGTTCATCCGCTTGAAATCGATTGGATGCACTTTCACAAAGTGGGGAATCATCTCTTCCCACTTGGCCAGGATTTTCCAGGCGCGGTTGCTGTCGGTGTAATCTGCATGACGACGAATCATCTTCATTACTTCTATAATTTCATCTTCATCTTCCAGTCGTTCGAGATAAACCATATCCTTGTTGCAATTGTGCTCAAAGGTGTTCTTCTCATCCAGTACATAGGCGATTCCACCTGACATGCCGGCGGCGAAATTACGTCCGGTCGGACCGAGCACAACAACACGACCGCCTGTCATGTATTCACAGGCGTGATCGCCGACGGCCTCCACCACGGCGCGAACTCCGCTGTTTCGCACACAAAACCGTTCACCGGCCATGCCGCGAATGTAGGCCTCGCCACTGGTGGCTCCATAAAAGGACACATTCCCTACGATGATATTTTCCTCCGGCTTGAAACGGGCGTTGGCGTGCGGATATAAAATCAGTTTACCGCCGGAAAGTCCCTTGCCGAAGTAGTCGTTAGCATCGCCTTCCAGCTCGAGTGTCATTCCTTGCGGAACAAAAGCTCCGAAGCTCTGTCCGGCCGATCCGCGGAATTTAAGCCGGATGGTGTCTTCAGGAAGCCCGTCGCGTCCGTGAACACGTGTAATCTCACTGCCGACAATCGTGCCAACTACGCGGTTGATGTTGTGGATAGGCAGCTTTGCCTTGACCGGCTTTTTCTCACGAATTGCCGGTTCGCAAATGTCAAGCAGGGTCTGGACATCCATGGCATTATCCAGGCCGTGATTCTGATTCATGAGGTTGCGAACCCCGATATCGCTGCCGACCTGCGGCTTGTAAAGAATCGCAGAAAGGTCGAGCGTCCTGGCTTTCCAGTGCTCTGTTGGACGTTGCTGCAGCTTGTCAACCCGGCCTATCATTTCATCCATGGTACGAAACCCGAGTCGGGCCATGTACTCACGCACGTCCTGTGCCACAAATTTCATGAAATTGACGACATATTGCGGGTCGCCCGCATACTTGTGTCGCAGCTCGGGATTTTGGGTTGCGACGCCAACCGGACAAGTGTCAAGGTGGCAGACACGCATCATCACACAACCAAGCGTGATGAGCGCGCTTGTCCCGAATCCGTACTCCTCGGCACCCAGCAGAGCGGCAATGACGATATCACGGCCGGTTTTTATCTGACCGTCGGTCTCCAGCACCACCCGGCTGCGCAGGTTGTTAAGCACCAGTGTCTGATGAGTCTCTGCCAAACCAAGTTCCCAAGGCAGACCGGCATGTTTGATGCTGGTCTGCGGTGAAGCACCGGTCCCCCCATCATGACCGCTGATCAGAATCACATCGGCCTTGCCTTTGGCCACACCGGCGGCGATGGTTCCCACTCCGGCCAGAGACACCAGCTTTACATTGATTCGCGCCCGGGTGTTGGCATTTTTCAGATCGTGAATGAGTTGGGCCAGATCCTCAATCGAGTAGATATCGTGGTGCGGCGGAGGGGAGATCAGTCCTACGCCTGGTGTGGAATAGCGCACTTTCGCAATCCAGGGATAGACCTTGCGGCCGGGAAGCTCGCCGCCCTCACCGGGCTTGGCCCCCTGGGCCATCTTGATCTGGATCTCCTCGGCATTGATGAGGTACTCACTGGTCACCCCAAACCTGCCCGATGCCACCTGCTTTATGGAGCTGCAGCGCGAGTCTCCATTGGGGTCGGGTGTAAACCGGTCTACATCCTCTCCGCCCTCTCCGGTGTTGCTCTTGCCGCCGATCCGGTTCATGGCAATGGCCAATGCCTCATGGGTCTCGCGGCTTATGGACCCGTACGACATGGCTCCGGTCTTGAAACGTTTGCAGATCGACTCCACCGGTTCCACTTCCTCAATTGGAACAGATTTCGCGTCAAAATTAAAATCGAGCAGATGCCGCAGTGTCGGTGGTGGATCCTGATGGTCGTCCAGCAGCCGGGTGTAATCCTTGTACAGCTTGTAGTCATTGATCTTGCTGGCAAACTGAAGCGTATGTACCGTTTCCGGATTGTACATGTGGTACTCGCTGTTCCGGCGCCACTTGTATTGTCCGCCTTCATCCAGTACACGTCCGTTGACACGCACTTTGGGATACGCTTTCTGGTGGCGCATCTCGGCTTCCTTTGCGATAATATCGAGGCCAACGCCGCCGACCCGGGACTGCGTCCAGGTGAAATAGGTGTCGATGACCTCCTTGCTGATACCCAGCGCCTCAAAAATCTGCGCACCGCGATACGATTTAATGGTGGATATACCCATTTTGGACATGACCTTCACGATGCCTTTGACCACAGCCTGGTTATAGCCCTTCACGGCCCGCTCATAATCCATGCCTTCGAGCAACCCTTCACGTATCATGTCATAAAGACTGGCATAGGCATTGTACGGGTTGACGGCATCCACACCGTATCCGAGAAGTGTACAGAAATGATGCACTTCCCGGGGTTCTCCGGATTCCAGCACGAGGCCGACTTCGGTGCGCTTTCCGGTACGTATAAGGTGATGGTGGAGTGCTGAAACCGCCAGCAGTGCCGGAATGGGTGCATGATCCTTGTCATAACCGCGATCCGACAAAATCAGGATGTTGGCTCCGTCCGCCACAGCATCATCGGCAGATGCAAAAAGCGCATCGAGACTTTTCTTGAGGCCATCACCTCCGCTGCCTGCCTTGAACAGGATAGGAAGCGTGGCATGCTTGAAGCCCGGAAGTACCAGATTGCGAAGCTGCCTGAGCTCTTCCGATGTCATCACCGGCCCTTTCAGGCAAATCTGGCGACAACTGTCCGGCCCGGGCCTTAATATGTTACCCTGCGAACCGAGCAGGGTCTCCGTAGAAGTGATAAGCTCCTCACGGATCGGATCGATTGGCGGGTTGGTCACCTGAGCAAAGAGCTGTTTGAAGTAATTGTAAAGAAGCTGAGGCTGATTGGACAGCACCGCGATCGGGGCGTCGTTACCCATGGCACCGACCGGCTGCAGCATGTTCTCGGCCATAGGACCTACATTGACCCGCAAGTCCTCATAGGTGAAACCGAACACTTTCTGGCGGTGGATCACTTCATCGTGGCTAAGATCGGGCTCGGGATACTCCAGCTCTTCGGTGACCTCATTAAAGTGCACCATATTCTCATCCAGCCACTCCCGGTAAGGATGTTCTGCCGCAATTTCGTTTTTGATCTCCTCATCACTGATGATGCGCCCCTGCTCGGTATCGATAAGCAGCATACGTCCCGGCTGGAGACGCTCCTTACAAATCACATCCTCCGGATTAATGTCAAGCACACCCACCTCGGATGCCAGCACGACCATATCGTCCCGGGTTACATAATAGCGTGAGGGACGCAATCCGTTGCGATCCAATGTGGCTCCAACGACCACTCCGTCAGTAAATGCAATGGAGGCCGGTCCATCCCACGGCTCCATCATGCAGCTGTGAAATTCATAGAAGGCACGCTGCAGTTCATTCATGCTCTCATGTTTCTCCCAGGGTTCGGGGATCATCATCATCATGGCATGCGGAAGAGAGCGGCCGGTGAGCGACAGAAATTCCAGTGCGTTGTCAAATTTGGCGGAGTCGCTTCCCTCCTCCTGGATGATTGGCAGGACCTTTTTCATATCATCGCCGAACAGCTCCGACACAAACTGCTTCTCACGGGCGTGCATCCAGTTTTGATTGCCCTGAAGAGTGTTGATTTCACCGTTGTGGATGACATAGCGGTAAGGATGCGCCAGCTTCCAGCTCGGAAAGGTGTTGGTGCTGAATCGGGAGTGAACCAGTGCAATGGCCGATTTCATGCTGGGATCTTTCAGATCCGGGAAGTAGAGCTCCACCTGGTTGGGCGTTAGCATTCCCTTGTAGACAACCGTTCGCGAGGAGAGACTGTTAAAGTAATAGAATTCCTTGTCTTCATCAGAAAGTTTGGATTGCTGAATCGCCAGTGTGCAGCGACGCCGGATGACAAACAGTTTTCGCTCGAACTCCAGCACCGACTCCATAGCCGGATCCCTCTCGATGAAAACCTGCCTGACCAGCGGTTCACCCGCTTTTGCAGATTCGCCAAGGCTGGAGTTGTCGGTAGCCACTTTTCGCCAGCCAAGAATATTCAACCCCTCTTCATGGATGATTCCTTCGATCGTCTTTTCACAAAATTTCCGCTGTTCGCGTTCCGAAGGCAGAAAAAGCATGCCGACGCCATAGTCTCCGAATTCGGGAAGTTCAAAACCAAGCCCTTCACATGACTGGCGAAAAAAATCGTGGGGTATTTGCATCAGGATGCCCGCGCCGTCACCGCTGTTATGTTCGGCGCCCGTTGCACCACGGTGATCAAGATGGCGCAATACACGCAGTGCCTGTCTCACAATGTCGTGCGATGGCTTCCCCTTGATATTAACGACGAAGCCGATCCCGCAGGCATCATGTTCAAGTGACGGATCGTATAAACCCTGTTTCGGGGGAGGCATGTGATGGGAGTTTGCGGATGACAAGATTCCTTCTTTTTTCATGCATTGCTATGTTTTGCGTAAGAATTGTACAGACTCCAGGTGTTTTCGGTCTATCGCTCCTATTCTGTAACACCTGATCAACCCACTTTGACAAGTACACCACGTTTGTCGCTGTGCACCATATAATGCGGTTTCTTAACACCGGGCAGATGCTTCGGCCGCCCTGCAACAGTATGTACATCAGACGATACTTGCTTCATTGCTTGCAATAACTACAACTGCTGATTCATTCATTGCAAAAAACAGCAGATAACGCTGCAGACCGGTTTCTCTGCCATCTTCAAGTGGTCCACATGTGTCTCTGCCATTCATTCCGAGCTTTTAAAAAAAATCCAGTAGATACTCCACCAACCGGTTTCATTTATAAGACCGGGATCCTGAAAGCAAACTACGTCCAATCGATTTTTATCGAATTTGTAATATGGGCAAAAATATCTTGCCATTCAAAAAAAAACTGTGTCTATTTTCATAAAAGCCCTTTTTTTATTCATCAGGCTCTAAAAAAGCGCTAACAATTTTAATCAGAAACAGAAAACTGCAAGCATATTGATCCAATATCTCTGAATGTAGTTTTTTTGTTTCACATACCAAGTGGATTGGGTGTATATGACAGTTGATGTGTATTGCGTTTAAAGCACAGAGGTTAGGCCAATATGAAAATATCGTCACGCTCTGGAATTGTCACATCAAATCAGTCAGTGAAGACATGAAATGGCCATGACCGGGCATGATCCCGGGGACACAGGAGCATGATTATAATCGTAATGGACATTCTATGTGACCTTATAAATCAAACTTTTTAAACACATGAAATGACAAAAGACGCCCAAAACAGCATTGGTAACCACAATTGCGGACATGATACCATGATACCAAGACCGAACCGATACATGCAATCCCCATTACGTACACCGGCACTTCTGATAATCATCTTGACGGTAATGTTCACAGGTTGCGACATCCTGGAAAGTGATGGCGATGAGACTCGCGACACCAAAGAGACAATGCGCGAGCTCAGTGCACAGGAAAAAGTACTTGTCGACGGGGCTAACGATTTTACCTTCGCACTGCTTCAAAAAATGGCGAATACGGCTTCGGATGAAAGTTTTTTTGCCTCACCACTGAGTATATCCATGGCTTTTGGAATGGCGCTGAATGGTGCCGATGGTGACACCTATGGCCAGATGCGCGATTTTTTTGGTCATCACGGACTCACAAACGACGAGATCAATATCGCTTTCCGTGATCTGATCGGTCTTTTGACCAAACTTGATCCGCAGGTTCGCATGGAGATCGCCAACTCGGTCTGGTACCGACGAGGGTTTGAGGTGATGCAGGAGTTTCTTGAAACCAACGCGGAGTATTTTGACGCAGAAATCGATGATCTTGATTTCGGGGATCCGGCTGCCTTGGATATCATAAACGGCTGGATAAACGACAAGACCAACGGACTCATTGAGGAAATGATTGACGAGATCGGTCCGAATGTGGTCATGTACCTGATCAACGCCATCTATTTCAAAGCCGACTGGACCATACAGTTTGATCCTGACGATACACGGGATGAGCCCTTCCTGTCCGGAACCGGTGAATCGGTTGATGTGCCAATGATGCGGGTCCGGGAAGCGTTCGGCTACTATCAGGACAGCAACTGGCAAGTGGTTAACCTTCCCTACGGCCGTGGGGACTTCTCCTTCACCGCTTTTCTGCCAAGTGAAAGTGATGATCTGTCCTCATTCGCAGGCTCAATCACCAGACAGGAATTTGATCTCATTACCTCACAGCTCGAGGAAGACACCGTGAATGTCTTCATGCCGCGATTCGAAATTGATTTCGACTACGAAGAGATTATGGATGAGCTGGAAGAAATGGGACTCACCCTGCCATTCCGTCCATCCGGTGCTGACTTCAGCCGCATTAACCCGGAGGAAGATCTGTTCATTTCCGACGTGATGCACCGTGCTGTGATCATCGTGGATGAAGAAGGCAGTGAAGCGGCAGCGGTAACCGTAATCGAGATCAGTCGAACCAGTACAGGTCCGGTTGAGCTGTCGATCCGACTGGACCGGCCTTTCCTCTTCTTTATTCGTGAAAACAGCAGCAATACCATCCTGTTCATGGGTAAATATGCGGGTCCACAGTAATAGTCGCTCATTTTGCCTTGCCAATGGCTTTTTGCCGATAACGACAATGCAGCGCAGGGTTTGAGTATCCGTGCCGGGAATCGGCCCTCACGTACGAATTTCAGGTTCGGTAACCGGATCCGGTGCTTAATCCAGCCCCTCACTCTTCACCAGTACATCACCATAGGCGCTGCCTTTGGCAGCCAGCACAAGTGCCGTTGTTGGCAAACCATCCAGATTTTTATGTATTTTGTGATAGTATTCGGCAAACTGATCACCGGGTTCGGCCATACCCATAAAAATCAGATCAGCATCCTTTGAACTCTCTTTCAGAATATCGTTAAAAGCACGGCCTTGTGATATCAGGACTTCAAGATCTGCCTTGATCCGAATATTGCTAATGATGCGTCTGAGATTCTCCCGGGCCTTTTGGGCACCCTGTTCGTCCTTGACTACCATTTTAATGCGCAAGTTCGCATTCCACCAGCTCTGACTGCTTTTTAGAAGATGGGCAAGTATCATCAGTAACCCGCCATTGCCTTGCAGTCCACCCCACCAGACATCAATGATTTGCCGTTTTCCGAACAGTTTTTCTTTGTTGTCATGGATGATGACCACATTTCGGTTGAGTCCGTGAAATGTGGCGATCATCTTGCTGTAGTCCTCGATAGCGTATTCGTTCTCCGTATCGCCCATCACAATCGTGTTCGGTACCAGTTCACCCAGACCGTATGATTCAACCAGCCGTTCCATACCCACATAGGGATCCGGTGCGGAGGTAATCCGGACCAGACACTGTATTCCTTTTTTCGCAAGACTTTCCCTGATCTGCTTTTCCATGGATTTCCTCCGTCCGAGAGCGATCTCATCACTTTTAAGGATGGAGGACAGGCTCAATATGCCCCGGTTCAGGGTGATGGAAGAGGCAAATTCCACCAGGTGGTACCGGCGGGTGGGTGCCCCTGTAAATACAAGGGGATGGGGTCTCCACGTCTTGGCATCCTCTTCAACTTTCATACGCATCAATCCGGCGCGGATCAGTGCCATCCATATGCCTCGTCGCACATCACCCCAGGCCGTCCTGAGCTCCCTGCTTCGCAGCCAGACATAAATTACAACAACAAAAATCAGTGCGATGACAGTAGCCGGTGCATTGATCAGGAACATCACTCCCATACAGCCGATGGCTCCCAACATGGAAAAACTCCAATGGACATTGAACTTCGGGCGAAAAGAGGGACTATTCAGAAGCCGCTCAATACCCGCTGTCATATTCAGCACACCGTATGTGGTAAGGAAGAACATGGTCAGGATCGGAGCAATCAGATTCAGACTGCCGAAATAAACAGCCGTCAATGCCACGAACATGGTTACCAGCGTACCTGCTCTTGGAATATCATCCTCACCCTCACCTCGTCCAAGCCAGCGCAACCAGCCCGGCAGCACACCATCCCGTGCCAGTGCCTGCAATACCCGCGGAGCGCCCAGAATGCTGCCTACCGCACTGGACAATGTTGCGCCCCAGACACCAATCAGTATAGCGTCGCCCCACCAGGCCATATCCCGCATGATCAGTGGGTTATCAATCAGTAACGCTGCATCGGCACGTCCGGCAAGCAAAATCGGAAGGGTCATATAGATCAGGTATCCCACACCAATAGCCGCAAAAGTCCCAAGCGGTATTGATTTCGTTGGATTTTTCAAATCGCCCGACATGTTCACACCCGCCATA
Organism: Balneolales bacterium; assembly: GCA_007128425.1. Taxonomy (GTDB): domain Bacteria; phylum Bacteroidota; class Rhodothermia; order Balneolales; family Natronogracilivirgulaceae; genus SKNL01. The sequence continues at coordinate 22,627 of SKXL01000046.1, forward strand.
ATGCCTGTCACTGCTGGAAAAAAAACTGCAAAAACAACCCAGAAACCCTCGGATTGCCGCTCTGCTGATACAATGACATCCGGATCCGAGGGAGGTACCGGTCCGCCAAAAGCAAAAGAAAGCAGCGAAAGTGCAATACCAAACATAATAAAATACTGCGCACGAATGGCCACTCTGGCGGAAATAAGTGCAAGTGCAGCCACCGCAACAGTAGTAGTCAGTCCCACAATCCGGAAACTGAGCTGCGGGAAGACATTCACCAGGCTCTCCGCAAATCCTACGGTATACAATGCAACCGAAAGTGCCTGTGCAAGATAGAGAGGTATTCCAATGGCCCCTCCGGATTCAATACCCAGCGACCTGCTGATCATGTAATAAGCCCCACCGGTACGCACACGCTGGTCGGTGGCTATGGCTGCAATCGACATGGCGGTCAGGAAAGTAATACTTGTGGAAAGTGTCACTATAATCAGTGTGCCCGTAAGCCCGACATTGCCAACGACCCATCCAAACCGCAAATACATGATTACGCCAAGGATCGTGAGTATGGATGGGGTGAATACACCGCCAAACGTTCCGAGGCCTTCCTTTGCTGATGGAATAACTTCGTCGCTTTCCGACCTTCTGTTGTTGAATGGATTAATCACAAACAGCCAGATAACCTGATTCGAATGCCGAATGCATTGTCAAGAAGCAGCATCCGAAGACACCATGTATATTCAATATTGTAATGCGGATACAAAGCCACCAATTAAGCAATTTACGTTTTGCAAGTCAAATCAGTTCATTCAGGTTTTCGTCGTTGTTCCCCGATTTGATTCAAAGGTTGACCTGACAGGCCTGGCTGGAAATCTCCTGCAATGTTACAAAAAAAATGAATAACTGTTTCGCCTGACTATTATATTGGATTATACCAGCTGATTTTTTACTCGCGCAGATTACTTTATTGCGGTAGTTGCAAGGCTTGGATTTTTTACAGAAGGAAGGGGGCAGAAACTATTACCGAAGAACCGCAATTATCATTAACCGGAGAGATATGGACAAGAAGCATACTTTCAAACCCGAAAGCCTGATGATGTCCTACGGCTACAAGCCCGCCCTTTCGGAAGGCGCCATTAAATCGCCGATCTTCCTGACATCCACATTTGTATTTAAAAATGCTGAAGAGGGCAAGGCCTTTTTCGAAGTGGCATACGGTCTGCGTGAAAAGTATCCGCATGAGGAGCCGGGGCTTATCTACAGCCGTATCAATAACCCCGATCTTGAAATTCTGGAGAATAGGCTCACGCTCTGGGATGACGCCGAAGATTGCGCCGTATTTGAAAGCGGCATGTCGGCTATTTCAACGGTGCTTCTCGAGTTTCTGAAGCCGGGTGATCTGCTGCTCCACAGTATCCCTCTTTATGGCGGCACCGACCATTTTATTCACCATTTTCTATCCAAAATCGGAGTCCATACCATTGGCTTCAAACCACACCAGAAAAGAGAGGATATTGAACAGATTATCGATAAAACCGGACAGGCGGATCGACTGGCAATGATCTTTATCGAAACACCGGCCAACCCCACCAACGCATTGATCGACATCGCCTGCTGCAAGAAAATTGCTGACAACAGAAGCACGGCCGGCAAAAAGGTTTACCTCGCCGTAGACAACACATTCATGGGACCGATCTGGCAGCAACCTCTAAAACACGGTGCCGATTTTTCCATCTATTCGGCCACAAAATATATAGGCGGTCACAGCGATCTGATCGCCGGCGCATGCTGTGGAAGTAATGAGGTCATTACCCGCGTAAAATACCTGCGCACCCTACTGGGCAATATGGCATCCCCTCACACCGGTTGGCTGCTCATGAGAAGCCTGGAAACGCTAAAGGTCAGGATGGAAAAGCAGGCAAAAAACGCACGCCGCGTTGCCGAATACCTTGACAATCATCCAAAGGTTGAAAAAGTTTACTACCTGGGACTGATAAAACCCGGTACCCGGGCATATGAGATCTTCCAGCGCCAGTACAAATCAACAGGGGCAATGGTTTCCTTTGATGTGCGTGGAGGTGAAGCGGAAGCATTCCGCTTCATTAATGCACTCAAACTAATCAAACTTGCCGTAAGTCTCGGCGGAACCGAATCCCTGGTGGAGCACCCTGCTACCATGACCCATGCCGGTGTGGACAAGGTACAGCGTGAAGAGGTGTCGGTCACAGAAAAGCTGGTTCGCATCTCTGTCGGGGTGGAACACCACAAAGACCTGATCTGGGATATCGAACAGGCACTGGTGCAGATTTAGGCA